>CAZRIP010000057.1:0-24238 GCA_964600165.1 uncultured Elusimicrobia bacterium
TGAAATAGAGCATGTCGCCGGTGATCGCCAGCGCCCAACCGGAGACGGGGCCGTGGCCGTGGGCCTTGGCGGCCGCGCGGCCGGTCATCGGGTCGACGCCGAAAGCGATGAGGATGAGCGCCAGCGGGCTGCCCGAGGTGCCGTAAGCGGCCGTCGTCTTGCGGGTGCTCTCGCTCATCTTCGCGAGGATGAAGCCCAGGCGCGGATGCCGTTCCCCGGCTGCGATCGTCAAGTGCATGAGCGGCTCGAAGATCAAGGCGAGGCCCACGTCCGACAGAAAATAGAGCGCCTCCATCCAGGGCCAGCCGATGCCGTGCTTTTGAGCGAGCAGCACGCCTCCCGGGATGCCCGGGCCGAACGGGATGAAGAAGAGGCAAAAGACGCCCCACGCCGCGGCCGCCGTCGTCACGCCTCCATGTTATCAAACAAGGCGCGGGCACTTTGCTATAATCCGTTTACCCCTCTGATGCCGACCCTTCTGCGGCTGGACGATTCTTTGGAGCGCGTGCGCGCGGGCTTGGAAAGCCGCGCCCGGCGCATCTCCGGGCGCGTGGGTCAGGAGCTCGCCGCGCACGTCGGCCGCCCCGGGAAGATGCTGCGCGCGCGCTTCTGCCTGCTGTTGGCGGACGCGCTCGGCGTCGACCCTTCCAAGGCCGAGGCCGCGGCGCGCGCGATGGAGCTCGTGCACAACGCCTCGCTCTTGCACGACGACTGCGTCGACAGCGCGGACACGCGGCGCGGCGTGCCGACGCCGAACGCGGTCTACGGCACGACGGTCGCGCTGCTCTTGGGCGACCTCGCTTTCTCTCAGGGCTTGGAGGAGGCGGTCGACATCTCTCCGAGCGCGCCGCGCCTGCTCGTGACGACCGTCCGGGAAATGACCGTCGGAGAGCTCCAGGAGGAGTTCCTGAAGGGAAGCGTCGACCTGACGGTCGACGCGTATCTCGGCGTCGCCGCGCGCAAGACGGGCGCGCTCTTCGAGTGGGCCGGGAGCGTGCTCTCCGAGCTTTCTCCTTTCCCGCACGAGCAGGCGGACCCGCCGCGCCTGGCGAGCGCCGCCGGCATCCTCTTGCAGATCGTCGACGACATCCACGATTACACGCTGCCCGAAAACGTCACGGGCAAGCCGCAGGCGCAGGACCTCGTCAACCGGCGGTTGACGCTGCCGGGAATCCTCGCGCTGCGGGACGGCTCCTGCAAAACGGAGTTCATGACCCTTTGGGAGCAGGGCGACGCGAAAAAGATCGCCGATTTTCTCAACAAGCGCGGCTTCATCGAGGCCACGCGCGCCAAGGGGCGCGAGCTCGTCGACTCGATGCTCGCGCTCTGCCGCCATCTGCCCTGCCGGCCCGAGGCCGACGAGCTCGCGGGCTTCATCAAGATCATGGCCAAGCGGGAGTTCTAGTGTCGTACCTCGCGCTCCTCAAGACCGCGTGGAAGTCGGGCGAGTTCAAGATTTTCGAGTCGCAAGCCGCCGAAAAGGACGCCGATCCGGCCCTGAGCTGGAAGCGCGTCAAGGCGGAGATGGAAGAGATCATCGAAAGAGAAGCGGGGGACGCTCGGAGCTGCCTGAACGTCCACCGGGAGGGGATCATGAAGCTCGCACCGTTCGTCAAGTTCCGTGAAGAGAAGTTCGGCGCCGTCTTGTTCGAGACGCGCTCGGAGAAGGTCTTTACGCTCTCGCCCACCGGCGCGGCCGTCGTGCGCGAGGTCATCACCGGCGCCGACGCGAAGACGATCATCGACAACCTGAAGGTCAAGTACGACGACCAGTCGGGCAAGATGGCCGACGAAGCCGCGGCCTTTATCGCCCAGCTGCGCGAAAAAGGCCTCGTCACGGAGTAGACCGCCATGGCCGAAGTCGCCGTCAAGCACGAGTCGGCCGCGTCCGAGGACCTCGGCGCGCCGCTTTACGTCGCCTGGCAGATCACCAACGAGTGCAATCTCGCCTGCCTGCACTGCATCGAGGAATCCGGTCCCGGCAAAGCCTTCAAGGACGAGCTGTCTTCCGACGAGGCGTTCAACATCATCGATCAGCTGGTCAAAAGCGAGGTGCCCTACGTCTCGTTCTCGGGCGGCGAGCCGATGGTTCGGCCCGATTTCTTCGAGATGGTCGAGCGCATCACCAAGGGCGGCGTCGGCCTCAAGATCGAGACCAACGGCCATTATCTGACGCCCGAGAACTGCAAGCGCTTGAAAGACCTCTGCGTGAAGGCCGTCCAAGTCTCGATCGACGGGGCAAGCCCGGCGTCTTTCAACAAGATGCGCGTGCATGGGCGCTTCGAGCAGGCCTTGGACGGCATCAAGAACCTGCGCGAGGCCGGCATCCCGATCGAGATCAACTTCGTCCCGGCCAAGTTCAACATCCACGAGATCGGCGAGGCCGTCGACTTGGCTCATCGCCTCGGCGCCTACAGCTTTTACACGGGCAAGATCATGTACACGGGCAACGCCGTGCGCACGTGGAAGATCACGGCGCCCGACGAGGCCGACTACCCGAAGTTCTTCGAGACGCTGCACGCCAAGACCAAGGAGTACGAGGGCCGCATGCGCGTCTACTTCCACGAGATGGGGCTCCTCGAGGAGCTGCGCTACCGGCTCATCAACCCCGCGGCGCTCTTCATCATCCTGCCCAACGGCCGGGTCAAGCTCATCAACGCGCTGCCTTTCACGTGCGGCGATCTGCGCTCGCAGAAGCTGGGCCAGGTCTGGGCGAACTTTCAGACGGCATGGAAAGACCCGAAGGTGGCGACGTTCATCGATCAGCTCGCCGTCGAGCCGGACATCGTCTCGAGGCTGCATCAATGGGTGGCGCTGTAAAGACCAACGCCGTCATTCCTGCGGCGCTCAACGCGCCTCATGCGCCCGCGGATCAGAACATCATCCTCAAGGTGGCGTCCGTCGTGCGCTACCGGTTCTTTCTGTACGCGGGGCTGCTGCCGTATTTTCTCGGGGCGGCATGGGCGTACGGCGTTGAACGCCAATTCAACGCGCGCGTCTTCCTCATCGGCCTGTTCGGAATCTTTCTGTCCGTTGTCGGCGTGGAAAGCTTCAACGAATATTTCGACGCGAAAATGGGGACGGATCGCGTGTTCAACCCGAGCGACGATGAGTACATTCCTGAGTGGATGTTTTGGCTGGGCGTCGCAGCCTTCGGCTGCGCCGCGGCTATCGGCCTGGGATTGACCGTACAAGACGGTTGGCCGATAGCTGCTTACACGTTCTTGGGGGGGATGGCGGCGGTGTTTTACGTCGGACCGCCGATTCGATGGGTCTACCGTGGGTTGGGGGAGTTGGTCATCGGCCTTTCCTACGGCCCTTGGATGACGCTGGGCAGCCTCCAGCTCCATACGCACCGATTCTCCTCCGGCGCTCTGCTCGCCTCGCTCGTGCCGGGTCTGCTCATCATGGCGCTGGCCGTCGTCAACAACATCCCCGATTTTCACCAGGACCGGCTCGTCGGCAAGCGCAACCTCGTCGTGCGGCTCGGCCGCCAGAACGGGGTCTATCTTTATCTCGCGCTCGCCTTCGCCGGCCTTTGCGTCGCGTTCGCGGGCTCGGCGCTCGGCGTTTTCCCGCGCTATTGCGGCTTGGCGTGCGGCGCCGGCCTGCCGCTGTGGCTTGCGAGCGCGAAAGCCGCGTGGACGACCTGGGACACGCCGCGCAAGTTCATCCCGGCCGTGAAAAATATCGTGCTCTGCTACGCCGTCGCCACCTCCGTCTTCACGCTGGCTCTGGCGTTCTCCAGATGAAGATCGACTCTCTCGGCGCGCCGGCGATGATCACCTGGCAGCTCACGCGGGACTGCAACCTCGCCTGCCTGCACTGCTGCACGGACTCCGCTCCGGGCCGCGCGATGCCCGGCGAGCTCTCGCGCGAGGAAGCCTTGCGCCTCTGCGAGCAGATCATCGCGGCTCAAATCCCTTATGTGATGCTCGTCGGCGGCGAGCCGACGATCGTCCCGCATTTCTTCGAGGTCGCCGAGATCTTGGGCCGGGCGGGCGTATTCCTCAAGATCGAGACGAACGGCCAGACTTTCGGCTTGGCCGAGGCGGAACGCCTCGCGAAGCTGCCCATCCGCTCGCTGCAGGTCTCGATCGACGGAGCCTCGCCGGCGGTCTACGCGAAGATGCGGCTTCACGGCGAGCTCTCGAAGGCGGTCTCGGCGTGCAAGGCCGCCAAGAAGTCCGGCCTGCCGCTCGAGATCACGTTCGCGCCGACGCGCGTCAACATCGACGAGGCCGAGGCCGTGATCGGCCTCGCGGCGGACCTGGGCGCCTTCCGCTTCAACTCCGGCGAGCTGATGCGCCTGGGCACGGCCGCGAAGCTGTGGGACCGGCTTGAGCCCTCGCGCGAGCAGTACGAAAAGTTTTATGATCTGCTCGTCACAAAGGAAAAGGAGCTCGCGGGCGTGATGGAGCTCTGTTTCCGGCCCTTTTCTTTGAAAGAGGAGCTCGCGACGCGCACGAGCGAGCCTTCGGCGACGATGCTGGTGCTGCCTGACGGCAAGGTCAAGGTGGCCGCGCCGCTGCCGTATTTGTGCGCCGATTTGAAGACGCAGAGCCTCCCTGAGGCATGGGAGGCGTACCGTCGAGCGTGGCGGCGACCGGAGGTCGTCGCGGCGCTGCGGGGCGCGTCGGAGGATTTGCCGGCCGTGGTCTGACCGGCAATGAAGGAGACACAATGAACGACCAGAAGACCGTGGCCGACGCTAAGGCTCAGAAGCTCGCGTGGGAGACCCCTTGTCTTGAGGAAGTCTCCGAGCGCGTGATGGCTCAGCCTTACATCCGGTTCACGTGACGCAAGGGAGGGGGGCGTCCGTGGGCGACTACGGCGCCCCCCTCTTTCTTGCGTGGCAGCTGACCAACAAGTGCACCGGCCGCTGCCTCCACTGCTGCGAGGAGTCCGGCCCCGACAAGGCCTGGCCCGACGAGATGGACCGCGCGCAGTGCTTGTCGCTGGCCCGCCAGATCGTCGAGAACGGCATCGCCTATGTCGCGTTCGGCGGCGGAGAGCCGATGGCGTCTCCCTCTGTGTGGGACATCTTCGAGATTCTTTCCAAAGGCGGCGTCGAGATCAAGATCGAGACCAACGGCCTCGACCTGGACGACCAGGCCTGCGACCGCTTGAAGGCCATGAAGATCGCCTGCGTGCAGATCTCGATCGACGGCGCCGGCGCGGCCAGCCACGAGAAGCTGCGCCCCGGCTCCGGATATGCGCCCGCGTGGCAGGCGATCGACCGCCTGGCCGCGCGCGGCCTCGAGCCCGAGCTCGTCTTTATCCCGACGCGCTGGAACGTCTCCGAGGCCGTCTCCGTCTATGAGCAGGCGGCCAAGCGCGGCGTGCGGACGTTCGTGACCGGCCCGCTGATGCGCCTCGGGCGCGCGGCGGCGGCGTGGGACGCTCTTTCCGCCTCGGACGAAGCGTGGTCCGAGGCCGTGCTGGGCCTCAAGGCCGCGGCCGCGGCGCTCAAAGGTCCGCGCCTGGCGATCTATCCCTGGGGCATCCAGCGCGAGATGCTCACGCGCGCCGAGAGTCCTCAGTCGATGGTCCTCGTCGTGCCCAACGGCCGCGCCAAGCTCCTCAACGCCTTGCCGTTCGCCGTGGCCGACCTGAAGACGGAGAGCCTGAAGTCCGCCTGGCCCAAGGTCGGCGCCGCCTGGAAGTCCGCCGAGGTCCAGGATTTCGTGCGCCGCGCCCAGACGGACCCCTCCTTGCTCCGGCACGCCAACGAGTGCTGGGACCTCGCCGTCGTGGCACCTTCACGCTGAACTGTCCCCGGGGACAGTCGGGTCCTAAAGCCTAGGCCTACCGTCCCGATCTGGGTATCCGAACGGCCCTTTTGCCCGGCCGGCAGCGCGACTATCCTTATATATATGACCAAAACGCTCTCGCTCGTCCTGGCGCTGGCCCTCACGGGCATTCCGGCCGTCGCGGCGGAGTTCGCCGAGCTGCCTTCGGCCGGCTCGATCCGCGTGGAAACGCCGATGACGGCCGCCGCCGGCCTCGATACGGCCGCTCTTTCCGTTTCGCCGGGACTCCAGCTTTCTCAGACCGCGCTCGGCGTGACGATTCCCGAGATTTCCGCGACGCGCATGGCCTCTCCGGCGGCCCAGACCGCGTCCGCGCGGGCTCAAGCGCAGGCTTCGCCGCGCGCCGAGCTCGCCTCCGCCGAGCACGGCGGCGCCCTCGCTTTCGCCTCGATCGCCGACGGCGGACGCGCCGCGAGGACTCCCGGCGATCTCGCCGTCGCGGCCATGTCGGCGGGGCTCGTCACGGCGAATCTCGCGCGTTATTCCGAAGGCGGCGAAGGCCGCTACTCCCCGCGCGAGCCGCGCTCTCCCGAGAACCGCTCGGACAACGCGCTCACGCGCGCCTGGGAGTGGGTCAAGGCCGTTCCGGACGGCTGGAAGATCGGCGTCGCGGCCGCGGCGATCATCGGCGGCACCATCTTCGGCTTCTATGAGCACTCGAAGGCCCAGAACGAGATGTGGCTCCGTTCGAAGAGCGAGAGCCAGATCGTCCAGATCGAGAAGGCGCGGCGCGCGGGAGAGGCCTTCCAGTCGGCGCAAGACTCCGTGGACGGCGCCGAGGCCCAGGCTTTGCTCGAGACGGCTCAAGCGGCCCAGGCCCGCCAGCAGCGCATGGATGAGCGCATCGCCGCGGCGGTGGCGGCCAAGCACAAGACTGTCGACGACAAGACCCACGACTCGATCAAGAAGGCGCGCGAACTGGCCGCGTTCGACGGTCTCGCCTGGTCGCGCGCGACGATCGCCCACAACTTCGCCAGCGCGAATCCGAAGACGCGCGTCGGCGAGCAGACGCCGCGGCGCTGGACCGGCCGCGAAGAGGAGCTCGAGAAGAACGCGATCGACACGAAGTTCGAGGGCTTTCTCGCGCTGTCGCTCAAGGATTTGCATGGCGAGGTCGGCCGCGAGAAGGCCGCGGCCGGCCAGATCGACGGCCAGCTCAAGAACTACGACAAGCAGGTTCCCGCGCTCTTCGGCGGAAAGATGGCCGAGGACGCCAAGAAAGGCAAAGCCGACCTCAAGGACTTCCAGGACCGCGAGATCGGCCCCGAGGAAGGGCTTTGGGCCGCCAAGAACGGCGCGATGCGCGGCCGCGTCAGCGACCGCCTCTACTCCGAGCGCGAGGATTATCGGACGCATCGCGACCATCGCGACCGGCTGACGACGCTCTTCGACGCGAAAGTCGATCCGGCTTACAAGACGGCGAGCGGGATCGACTCGGATCTCAGCGGCATGATCTCTCACCGCAACGCCGAGGCCTTCGACATGACGCTCGCTTCTCTCCACACGCACGATTACGCCGGCGAGAGCTGCGACTCCGACGGCAAGAACTGCCACTCGGTCTACGAGGACAACAGCGGCATCTATCGCGCCATGGCCGCGGGCGAGGCGTCGGCGGCCGCGTCCGACGCGCGCAGCGCCAACGCCGGGCTCGAACGGCTCAAACCGATGGTCTCGGCGCTCTACGCCGACAAGACGCTCGCGCAGGAGCAGCTCATCGGGCTGCTGCCGAAAGTCCAAGGGCACGCGGTCGGCGAGGGCGGCTTCGACGTCTTCGGCGATCTGCTGCTGCACCCGCTTTTCGGCATCTTCGGGGGTTTAAGCTCCGCGTCGAGCGGCGAGTCGGCCCGGTCGTCGTTCGCGCCCGTCCTCGGCGCGCTGCGCGCGGTGGACGGCGAGGTGGCCGGCCGGCGCGACGGGGAGATCAACTGGGTGGAGGGCAACATCTCGCGCGACCTCGACGGCCAGATGGAGAAGGCGCGCGGCGGATTCAGTGCCGGAAGTGACGGACCCCGGTAAAGACCATCGCCAGGCCGCGCTCGTCGGCGGCTAGGATCGCGTCCTTGTCGTCGGAGGAGCCGCCGGGCTGGATGACGGCGACGACGCCGCCCTGGGCGGCCTCGTGGACGTGCTCGGCTGAGAGCGCTCCGTCCGAGGCCATGACGATCGGCAGCCCCGCCGGCACGATCGGGTGCCTTTCCTGGCTCTTGACGCAGGCCAGACGCACGGCGTCGAGCCGCGACGTCTGCCCGCTGCCGATCCCGATCGCGTAGGAGCCCCGGCAAAGCACGGCCGCGTGCGTGCGCGCGTGCTTGGCCGCGCGCCACGCCAGGCGCAGGGACTTCATCTCGATCTCGCCGGGCTGGCGCTTGGTCACCACGCGCGCGTTGTTCAAGAGGGCCTGCTGGTCCTTTTCCTGGACGAGCACGCCTCCGGCCACCGCCTTCAAGTCCATCTCGTGGGCGGAGATGAGCGTCGAGGGCATCGTGACGAGCCGGATGTCCTTCTTCGACTTGAGCGCCTGGAGCGCCTTGTGCGAGAACTGCGGGGCGGCGATGCAGGCGACCGTCTCCTCGGCCAGGAACGCCGCCGCGTCTTCCTCGAGCTCGCGGTTGACCGCGGCCGTGCCGCGGAAGCAGCCGCGGGGGTCGGTCCGATACGCCAGGCGCGCGGCCTCGGCGAGCCGCTCGGACGACGCGAGGCCGGCGGGCACGGCGTGCTTGACGATGGCGCAGGCCGGCTCCGCGATCTCCGTCGCGAGCTCCCAAGCCACCTCGAGATCGAGGATGTGATTGTACGAGAGCGGCTTGCCGTAGACGAGCTGCGCGGCGTTGAGGCCCCAGGGCCGGGAGCCCGACAACGTGTAGAGCGCGCCTTGCTGTTGCGGGTTCTCGCCGTAATGCAGGTCGGACGTCTTCTTGAGGCCGATCACGAGCTCGTCGGGCAGCTTGTCCCACTTGTCGCCGAGGTACTGCGCGACCGTCGTGTCGTAATAGGCGCTGTAATGAAACGCCTTCGCGGCCAGCGCCTGGCGCCGGTCGGGCAGGACGCGCTTGTACTGCCGGAGAGAATCGATGGTCGGCTGGTAGTCGTCCGGGTCGCAAAGGCAGATGACGTTGGGAAAGTTGCGCGCAGCGCAGCGCAGGAGGGCGGAGCCGGCGAGGTCGATGTATTCCAGGACCTCGGCTTGGCTGAGCTTGGCGTCGCCGACGATCTCGGCGACGGGATAGAGGTTGACCGCGACGAGCTCGATCTCGGGGCGCTCGGCGGCGATGGCGCTCATGATCTTGGGATGAAGGAGCCCCAGACGTCCCTCGGCCGCTTCCTCTTCGCCGATGAGCTCCCGCGCGTCGCGGACGTCGAGCTCGGACTGCCGCAGCGCGGAAAGGGTCCCGCCCGCGGCGGCGATCGTGTAGCCGAGCTCCGTGAGGGCGTAGGCGAACTCGATGATGCCCGTGCGGTCGGTCACGGCCAGAAGGGCGTAGCGCGTCTTGGGATCCGAGGTCATCGACGCGAGTATAGCGAATGGCGCGCGCGCGGCGCTAGCCGACGCGGCGCCAGCCCTTGGGAGGCTTGGCGCTGGCCAGCCCCGCGGCGAAGGCTTTCGCCTCGATGAGCGTCATGCCGAACTCGAGGCTGCGGACGTTCACGGGGTCCGTCGGGCCCCATCGGCCGGCGCGCCAGGGGGGGCTGTCGCGCATCTCGGCGACCGCCTCGAAGATGGGCGCGCGCGTGACGCCGACGAAGATCTCTCGGCGCTTCTTGTTGACGGCCTCATAAACGGTGTAGTCTCGACGCGCGGGCATCCGGTTGATTAAGTGTAGACGCTTCGACGACGGAATTCCGCTCAGATGATACTCATATCCGGCCGTCGGGGCGGTGATGGGCGTCACCGTTGGGCGGCGAGCTCGAGGAACTGCTTTTCGTCGAGGATCGCGACGCCGAGCTCCCGGGCTTTCTTGAGCTTGGAGCCGGCCGCCTCTCCGGCGACGACGTAAGACGTCTTCGCGGAGACCGAGCCGGAGACCTTCCCGCCGAGGGCCTTGACCTTCTCGCCCGCTTCCTCTCGCGTCATCCCGGAGAGCTCGCCGGTGAAGACGAAGGTCTTGCCCTCCAGCGCCGAGCTCGTCGCTCGCGGCGCGAGCTTGTGGAAGTCGAGGCCCGCTTTCTTGAGCCGGCCGACGAGCTTCTTGACCTCCGGCGTCGAGAAGAACTCCGCGATCGTGGCCGAGACGACGGGCCCGATCTCGGGAACGCGCGAAAGATGCTCCTCGCCCGCTTTGGCGAGCTCGTCCAAGGAAAAGTGCTCGGCCAGGGTCTCCGCCGTCCGCTCGCCGACGTGGCGGATCCCGAGAGCGTAGACGAGCTTGTTGAGCGGGCGCGCGCGGCTGGAGACGATCTGGTCGAGGAGGTTTTCCGCGCGCTTCTCGGCGAAAAGCTCGAGGCCCAGGAAATCGTCCGCCTTCAGATCGTAGATATCAGCCACGTTCATGACGCGACGGGAGTCGACGAGCTGGTCGACGACGGCCTCGCCGAAGCCGTGGATGTCCATCGCCGGGCGGGACGTGAAATGCAGCAGCGTCCTCTTGATCTGGGCCGGGCATGAAGGATTGTCGCAGTAATACGCGACGAGCTCCGGCTCCTTGACCACGCGGCTGCCGCAGACCGGGCACTTCTTGGGCGGAGAGACGGGCTTGGCGCCTTTCTTGCGCGCCGTCACCTTGACCACCTGCGGGATGACCTCGCCCGCGCGCCGGATCAGCACGCCGTCTCCCACGTGGATGCCGAGCCGCGCGACCTCGTCGAAGTTGTGCAGCGTGATGTTCGAGATCGTGACGCCGGAGCAGAACGTCGGCTTGACCTTGGCGACCGGAGTGATCTGACCCGTGCGCCCGACGGAGAAGAGGATGTCTTCGACGACGGTGCTCGCCTCCTGCGCCGGGTATTTGAACGCGATCGCCCAGCGCGGCGACTTGGCCGTGAAGCCCAGGCGCCTCTGCTGGGAGTAGGAGTCGACCTTGACGACGATGCCGTCCACGGCGTAGGGCAGGGCCGGCATGATCGCGTCGCGGAAGCGCTTATAGAACGCGATCACTCCGTCGATCGACTCGTGCTTCTCGTACTTGTACGTCGCGAAGCCCAGCCTGCGCGCGGCGTCGAGGAACCCGGAATGACTGTCGATTCTCTCGCCGCCCTCCCAAAGCCCGTGCGAGTGGGCGATGAAGCGCAGGTGGCGGCGCGCCGTGACCCGCGGGTCCTTTTGGCGCAGCGAGCCCGCCGCGCAGTTGCGCGGGTTGACGAAAGGCTCCTTGCCGAGCTTGACCTGCTCGTCGTTGATCCGCTTGAAGTCTTCGTCATGGAGGACGACCTCGCCGCGCAGCTCGAGAGCGTTCGGGAACGGCTTCTCGAGCGCGAGCGGGATCGCCTTGATCGTCCGCACGTTCGCCGTGACGTCCTCGCCGACCTCGCCGTCGCCGCGCGTGGCGCCGCGCGCGAGCCTACCATCCTCGTAGGACAGGGCGCAGGAGAGCCCGTCGATCTTCGCCTCGACCACGTAAACGGCCGATTCTCCGGGGGGCAGGAGCTTCTTGACGCGCGCGTCCCATTCCCGGATCTCCTCCTCGTCGTAGGCGTTGTCGAGCGAGAGCATCGGAACGGCATGGCGGACCGGCTTGAAGTCCGACGAGACGCCTCCGGAGACGCGCTGCGTGGGGGAGTCCGGCGTGACGAGCTCCGGGCGCGAGGCCTCGAGCTCTTGGAGGCGCTTGACGAGCAGGTCGTACTCGGTGTCGCCGATGGTCGGGCTGGCCTCGAGGTAATAGCGCCGGTCGTGCCCGCGGATCTCCGCGCGCAGCTTGTCGATCTCGGCGGCGGCGTTTTTCGCGGCCATCGCCACGAGTATAGCGATTAGGCCAGCGCCTCGAAAAGCATCGCCGAGCTCCAGGTGAACGGCGCCTCGGACTGGTAGAGCCACGTCTTCGCGGGGCGGCCGTCCTCGGGCTCATAGACCTCGCCGATCTCGCCGTCGCGCTCGGCCAAAGCGGTGATCTCGGCGGCGAGCTTCTCGGCCTCGGCGTTCTCTCCCAGGCGACGCAGCGCCGTGAGGGCGACGGCCGAGTTCCACAGCCACACGTGATCGTCGTGGTAGCGGTGCATCAGAGCGATGCGCGGAAGGACGCCCTTCTCGCGCCAGGGATAGCGCTGGCCCGCTCGCGGCCCCCAGCGCGTCCACAGGCCGAGGCGGCGCGCCGCGTCCCAAATCCGCCGCGCCCGCTCGACTGAGCAGAAGCCCCAGGCGATCGCGCCGAAATTGGAGTCGGAAGAAAATAGCGGAAAGCCGAGCGTGTCGCGATAGAACCCGCCGGTTTCGTCCCAGAACGCCTCGTCGGCGCGCGTCTTGACGGCCAGCGCCTCCGTCTCGCGGCCGAGCGCGCGCAGGCCCTGCCAACGCAAAAGCTCCATCATGAAGACGGCGTCGCGGCGCGCGGCGATCGAGTCCTTCCAATCCGAGAACGGCGGCTGGCGCGCCAAGCCGTCCTTCTCGACGGTCCGGTACCAATCCAGCCCGCGCTCGAGCCTCGGGCGCAGCGACTCGAGAAAAGCCGTGTCGCCCGTCGCGTCGGCGTAGCGCCTCGCGGTCCAAGCGAGCAGCGCGTTCGAGTCGATCGAGATCACGAAGTGGTCGGAGATGAAGTTCGGCTTCAAGGGTTCGGAAAGCGGAAGCCTCGAGCCGAGCGCGGAGCGCACGAAGCGGACGATCGGATCGGAGGAGTCGAGCAGGCGCGGCATGAGCCCGTCGGCCCGCTGGCCCGCGCAGATCGCGGCGAGCGTGTCGCGCACGACGTCGGGCAAGCCCGCTTTGAGCAGGCCGCCCGACGCGAAGCAGAAATCGCGCGTCCAGACGGAGCCGAACTGATTGGCGCCGGCGACGATCACGCGCTTGGAGCCGAGGATCCGGATGTTAGCCTCGAAAGAACGGCGCGCGATCTCCAGCAGCCGCGCCATCGGCTATTCGCCGCGCTTGGGCCGCTTGTCCTTGAGCTTGTCGAGGATGCCGTTGATGAAGCGCGTCGCCTCCTCGGTGGAGAACTTGCGGGCGATCTCGATGGCCTCGTCGATCACGACGTTGACGGGCGTGTCGGTCCGGTGCATCAGCTCGAAAGCGGCCATGCGCAGGATGTTGCGGTCGACGGCCGCCATGCGCGCCACGGTCCAATTCTCGGCGGTCTTCTCGATCTCTCGGTCGATCTCGACGAGCCCCGCCGTCGTTCCGGACACGAGCTCCCGCGCGAAGGCGAGGGTGGACTCGTCGCCCGGGTCCTCGCGACGGTTGACGATCGCGAAGGCCTCGGCCTCGGGGGTATTCGAGGTGTCGATGATGTAGAGCGCCTGCAGCGCGATCTCGCGCGCCTGTCGCCGCCTACCCATGGGACCGCGCGTGGATCGCCTTGCGCAGGCGCAGCATGTCGAGCGCGGCCAGCGCCGACTCCTTGCCTCGATCCAGTTCCCCTTCTGTCCGTGCTACGGCCTGCTCGTGGGTATCGGGCGTGATGACTCCGAGAATGACGGGAACGCGCGTGGCGACGCCGATCCGCTGCAGGAGCTGGACCGTCGAGCGGGCCATGTGCTCGTTTTGCGGCGTCTCTCCCTTGAGGATGCAGCCGAGGGCGATCACGACGGCGTACTTCTTGGTGAGCGCGAGCTCCTGCACCGCCCACGGGATCTCGAAGCCGCCGGGCACGTGGACGACGCGCAGCCGCTCGGCCTTGAGTCCCTTGGCCTTGAGCGTCTCGACGCAGGAAAGGAGCATCTTATAAGTGACGTCCTCGTTGAAGCGGGAGACGACGACGGCGACGCGGTCGCTCTTCACGCGCGGGCCGCCTCGGTCAGCCAATGGCCGAGCTTGGCGCGCTTGGTCTTGAGGTAGCGCGCGTTATGGCGGTTCGCGGGCATCTGGATCGGCACGCGCTCGACGACATGCAGGCCGTAGCCTTCGATGCCGACGATCTTGCGGGGATTGTTCGTGAGGATCTTGAGGCTGGAAAGGCCGAGGTCCGCCAGGATCTGCGCGCCGATGCCGTATTCGCGCAGGTCGGCCTTGAAGCCGAGCGCGACGTTGGCCTCGACGGTGTCCATGCCCTTGTCCTGCAGCCCGTAGGATTTGATCTTGTTGAGCAGGCCGATGCCGCGGCCTTCTTGCGAGAGATAGACGAGGACGCCCCGGCCGGACGCGGCGATCTGCTTCATCGCGGCCTCGAGCTGCTGGCCGCAGTCGCAGCGCGCCGAGAAGAGCGTGTCGCCGGTGACGCAGGAACTGTGGACGCGCACGAGCACGTCCTTCTGTCCGTCGACGACCCCTTTGACGAGCGCGAGGTGCTGCTTTCCCGTGAGCGTCTCTTGGTAGAGCTGGAGCGTGAAATCGCCGAAGCGCGTGGGAAGCCGCGCGCTCGCCATGCGCTTGACCAGGCGCTCCTTCGAGCGGCGGTACTCGATGAGGTCCTTGATCGTGACGATCTTGAGCTTGTGGCGCCGAGCGTAGGCGAGCAGCTGCTTGGTGCGCGCCATCGTGCCGTTGGGGTTCAAGATCTCGCAGATGACGCCGGCCGGCTGCAGGCCGGCGAGGCGGGCGAGATCGACGGCGGCCTCGGTGTGGCCCGCGCGCACCAGCACGCCGCCTTCCTTGCAGCGCAGAGGGAACACGTGGCCCGGCCGGATCAGGTCCTCGGGGCCGGTCTTCGGATCGATCAGCGCCTTGACGGTGATCGCGCGCTCGCGCGCCGAGATCCCGGTCGTCGTGCCTTTTTTGGCGTCGACGGAGACGGAAAAGGCCGTGTCGCGGCCCGGGCCGGGGCCGGCGGAATTCGAGGAGTCGACCATCGCGCGCAGCTTGAGCTGGTCGAGCCGGTGGCCGAGCATCGGCGCGCAGATCAGGCCGCGCGCGTGCTGCGCCATGAAATTGATCGTCTTCTCGGTGCAAAGCTCGGCCGCGGCGACGAGGTCGCCTTCGTTTTCCCGATCGGGGTCGTCGACGACGATGATCATGCGGCCGCGGCGGATTTCGCCGATCGCTTCCTCGATGGTGTCGAAGCGGCTGCGCGCGCGATGCCGCTTCATCTCGTCTCCAGGGCCGCTCGCACGTAGCGCGCGATCAGATCGGCCTCGAGGTTGACCGCGTCGCCTTCCTTGCGCGAGCCGAGATTGGTCTGCCCGAGCGTGTGCGGGACGAGCACCGTCTCGAACCACTTGCCCGAGACCCGCGTGACCGTCAGGCTCACGCCGTCGATGCAGACCGAGCCCTTGAGCGCGACCAGCCCTTGCAGGTCGGCGGGCAGGCTCACGCGCAGGCGCGCGAAGCCCTCCGGCAGCGCTTCTTTCTCCAAGATCTCGCCGCGCGCGTCGACGTGGCCGCTGACGAGATGGCCGCTGAGGGCGTCCCCGGCCTTGAGCGCGGGCTCGAGGTTGACGGAGTCCCCTTGCGAAAGGGCTCCCAGATTGGTGAGGCGCCAGGTCTCATCGCTGACGTCGAAGTCGAGCCGGCCCGCCTTGACGGGGGGCACGACGGTCAGGCAAGCGCCGTTGACCGCGACGCTGTCGCCGGCGCGCGCGCGCAGGCGGGCGGCGATCGAAAGAGCGTTGCGGCTTCGCGAGCTCACGCGGCCGAGGGTTTGGATGATCCCCGTGAACATGTCACCTTGCCGTAGAATAGGAAATCCGGGCCCGCCTGCGCCACCTTCGGAGCGGCGAGGAAGGGCGCCGAGTTGGGATCGCGCGTTCCGGACAGCAGCTTCGGAGCGATGAATACGCGCGCCTCGTCGACGAGGCCCAGGCGCAGGAACTCGGCGTGGACGGTCGGCCCTCCTTCCACGAGCAGGCGTTCCACGCCGCGGCGCGCGAGCGCGCGCAGCGCCGCCCGCAGGTCCACTCGTCCGCCGCGCGAGGGGATCGCGATCCGTCCCGGACCCGGCCGCGGCGAGAAAATGATCGTGGGTTTCCCGTCGCGCAGGAGCTTGAGGCGCGCGGGAAGCCTTCGTTTGCCTTCGAGCACGACGCGCAAAGGGTCCTTGCCGGCGCCGTGCGCGGTGAGCGCGGGGTCGTCCTTGAGAGCCGTGCCGCCGCCGACGAGGATCGCGTCGCACTCGGCGCGCAGCGCGTGGACGAGCTTGCGCGCTTTCGAGCCCGTCACCCAGCGCGAGGCGCCGCCGACGGCGGCGGCCTTGCCGTCGAGGCTCAGCGCCGTCTTCAAGATCACATGCGGCCGCGCGCGGCGCATGCGCGCGAAGAAGTCGACGTTGAGCCTCTCAGCCTCGCGGCTCATCAGGCCGAGAGAGACCGCGATCCCGGCGCGGCGCAGCGCGGCGAGCGAGCGCCCGGCGACGTCCGGGTTCGGGTCGCGCGTCGCGGCGACGACGCGTGCGACCTTGGCGCGGATCAGCGCCTCTACGCATGGAGGCGTCTTCTTGCCCGGATGCGGGCAGCAAGGCTCGAGCGTGACGTAAGCCGTCGCGCCGCGGGCGCGCTTGCCCGCTTTCGCCAGCGCGACCGCCTCGGCGTGAGGGCCGCCGTAGCGCGCGTGAAATCCCTCGCCGACGATCGCGCCGTCCATGACGATCACGCAGCCGACCTTGGGGTTTGGGTGGACCTTCTGGGTCGCCTTGCGGGCGAGCCCGAGAGCCCGCTTCATGAAAAGGCTATCCACCGACTTGGCCCGGGCCAAGTTCGTGGATAACTTTTGCATCAGGGCAGCACCGCGACCTTGGCGCCGGATTTCTCCGCGTTCGCGCGGAAGAAGTCCGGCACTTGGTCGAGCTCGATCTTGCCACGGATGAGAAGCTCGGTCTTGATCTTGCCGGCGGCAAGCAGGTCGAGCGCCTCCTTGAAATACTTCGGCGTGTGGTGGAAGACGCCGAAGAGCGAAAGCTGCGAGTAGTGGATGCGGTGGGCGTCGAAGGGCACCATCGTGCCGGCCGCGCAGCCGCCGAAAAGGCACACTCTGCCGCCCGGCCGCGCGAGGGAGACGGCCTCGCGCCACGTCTCTTCCTTGCCGACGGACTCGAAGACGTGGTCCGGGCCCGGTCCGCCGCTCGCGGCGCGCGCGAGCCCGTAAGCGCCTCCATGCCGCGTGGAAAACGTCGCGTCGGCGCCGGACTTGCGCGCGAGCTCGAGGTTCGCCTCGTCGCGGCCGATGACGTGGACCCGCGCGCCGCGCGCCTTGAGCGCTTGGATGAGCAAAAGCGACATCGGTCCCGCGCCGATCACGGTCGCGCTCTCGCCTTTCTTGACGTCGAGCGCGGCCACGCCGTGCACGGCGCAGGCGAGCGGCTCCGAGAGCGCGGCCACGTCGAAGGCGAGGTCATCGGGCAGCTTCCACGTGTTGCGCGCGACGATATTGGCCGGGATGCAGTCGTAGTCGGCGTAGGCGCCGTTGTGGAGCTTGAGGCGCTCGCAGAGCTGGTTTTGCCCGCGGTCGCAGTAGAAGCAGCCGTCGCAGGGCGCGGAGTTGGCGGCCACGACGCGATCGCCGACATGAAAATTACGGACTTGATATCCGACGTCGACGACCGTGCCGGCGACCTCGTGGCCGAAGCGCGCGGGCAGGCTGCCGAGAAGCACCTTGTGCCCTTGCCGGTACGCCTTGAAATCCGTGCCGCAGGTCAGCGCCGCGCCGACCTTGATGACGATCTCGTCGGGACGAGGCTTCGGAACCTCGACGCGCTCGAGGCGGATGTCGCGCGGGGCGTGATAGACGACGGCGCGCATGTCTCCGGAGCTCATTTGGGGACGATGATCGCTTTCATGGTCTTGCGCGCGCGCACGTCGTCTTCCGCCGACGCGAAGCTTTCGAGGGCGTAGGTCTTCGGCTTGAGCGCCTCGACCTTGAACGTCCCGTCGGCGATGAGCTCCAGCGACTCGCGCAGATCGTCGAGGCCCGGGGAATACGAGGAGATCACCGTCAGCTCCCGATGGTAGATCATGTTGAGGTCGATGGGCGCGGCGGAGGGGTGGAAGCTCGCGAACACGTTGAGCGTGCCGCCCTCGCGCAGCCAACCGAGGCGGTCCGAGGCCGACGACGCCGGGCCTGCCGTGAGCACGAGCGCGTCCAGGCCGCGTCCCGCGCTCTCCTTGAAAACGGCCGTCTCCATCTCCTCGGCGCCGGCGAAGCCGCGGCCGAAAGGCTTGAGAGCGGCCGCGCGCCGCGCGTCGAGGTCCAGGCCGAGGACGCGCGCGCCGCGCGCCTTGAGGAGCTGGGCCGTCATGAGGCCGATCGCGCCGAGCCCGATGATCCCGACGACGTCGCCCTCGCGGCTGCGCAGCCGCTTGACGTTGCGCAAGCAGCAGGCGAGCGGCTCGGTCTGCGTGGCTTGGAAAGAGTCGAGCTTCTTTGGAATCTTTAGGACGGTATGCCGCACGTGGAGAGCGGAGGCGCGCAGATACTCGGAGAACCCGCCGGGGTCGATGTTGGTCGCCTTGAATTGCCGGCACATCGACGGGCTCTCGCGCTCGCAATAGTGGCATCGGCCGCACGGCACGTGGTGGGCCACGACGACGCGGTCGCCTTCCTTTAGCCCGCGGGCGCCGCGGCCGATCGCGGCCACCCGCCCGGCCACCTCGTGGCCGAGGACGGCCCGTTCCGGCCGCTGCGCGAGCTTCATGAGGTCGGTGCCGCAGAGGCCGCAGGCGTCGACGGCGACGAGGGCTTCGCCCTTCGCTATAGAAGGAACGGGGACGTCCCGGAGGACGGCGCCGGACTCGCGCTGATAGAGGATCGCTTTCATGGATCGAGGCGAAGCGAAGGAGATTCTACGATTTTTCGGGGGGGTCCGTCTTGGGCCCGCGGACCTCGATCTTCGGGAGCTTGGCGAGGTCGGCGCGACGGCGCGCGGCCCTCTTCCAGTAGTCCCTGGCGAGCACGCCGAGCGCGGCGGCGAGGAAGAGCCCTCCCGCCAAGAAAGGCGCGGCGTCCGACGAGACGCCGAACGCCTCGAGAGTCCAGACGCGCTTGGCGGCCGAGATCCGCGCCATCCAAGCCTCGTAATACGCGCGCAGCCGGCCGAGGACCGAGCGGTCCGTCTCCGGGACTTCGTTGAAGGAGAGGTCCTGCAAAGTGGCCGTCGATCGGCGCAGGTTTCCCAGCTCCTTGTCGAGCAGCTGCAGCTCGCTCGGGCCGCGCGAGGCGAGGTTTTGGATGGCGGGGGTCTGGACGAGAGGGTCCTCGGGCGCGGCTTCCGGCGGCGGCGCGGGCGCGGCCGGCGCCGCGGCGCCGCCCGTCGCCCGGATCACGCGTTCGAACGTCCGCGCGATCGAATCTCCGCAGGGGATCTTGAGCGCGCGAAAAACGAAGCGTCCCGGCTTGCGGGCCTTCAGGACATAGGTGAGCCGGCTCGAGGCCTGCGCGAAGTCGTGCTGCACCTGGAGCGGCGCGTCCTCGCCCCCTTCGGTGACTTTCACGGTCGAGAAGCCCGCCTTCTGCCCGTAATCTTTCGAGACGATCTCCAGGGCGTCGGAAGAAGAAAGCGGCACGTCGGCGAAGGCGCAGGCTTTGGGAAGGGAAAATGACAGCTTGAAAGTCTCTCCGACGTCGACGGTCTCCTTGTCGAGGTCCGTCCTGATCGTGGAGTAGGCGCCGGCCGGCGAGGCGCAGAGAAGCCATACGACGGCGGCGAGCGTCACCCTTCGATTATAGGACTTTAATAAGTTAAACTTTCTCGATGGCTCGTATTGCATTGCTCCTGTTGGCGCTCGCGGCCTCGCGCGCGGCGGCCGCGGACCCCTTCATCACGCCCGAGATGGATAAGCTGCTCATGAAGGGAGTCGACGGCATCTACAACATGAAGTGGGACGAGGCCGAGGGCGATGCCAAGAAGGCGATCGCGCTCAACCCCGAGCATCCGAACGGCTACATGGGCTTGGCCGGCGTCCTTTGGACGAAGTACGTCTACGGCACCGATCAGAGCGATCCGGCGCTTCTAGAGCCTTTCGAGGCCTCCATCAAGAAGACGGAGCGGGTCGCCGAGGCGTGGCTCAAGAAGCATCCGAAAGACGCGATGGGCCTGATGACGCTCGGTTCCGCCTACGGCATCGACAGCCGCCTGATGGTGATTCACCATCAGTGGCTCGGCGCTTACTGGACCGGCCGCAAAGCCGTCAACATCACGCGCGAGGCCGTGAAGGCCGACCCGCAGCTCTGGGACGCCTACCTCGGCCTCGGCATGTACGATTACTACACGGACGTCTATCCGCGCTTCATCGGAGTGCTCGCGAAGGTCGTGCTGCGCGGCAACCGCTTGCGCGGCATCGAGACGCTGAAGCTCGTCGCCGAGAAGGGACATTACTCGCAGAACAACGCGAAGATCCTGCTCGTCGAGATCTTCCTCGAGGACCAGTGGGGCGCGCGAAACACCAAGCGCGCCGTCGAGCTCACTCAAGAGCTGCGCGCCACGTATCCTATGAGCGCGATGATGCACTCGTCCGAGCTCGTCGCGCTCAACGAGGACGGTCGTTATAAGGACGTCGTCAAGGGCGGGCAAGAATACTTGGCGCGCGTGAAGAAGGGGCTCTACGCGCCGATCGAGGAAGCCAAGGGCGAAGTGTGTCTCGCGACGGGCTTGTGGGCGCTCAAGAGATACGACGAGGCGCGCGAGGCCTTCCGGCGCGCCCAGGCCGTCCCGTACGCGGGCCGCCCGAGCCGCTGGGCCGTCTGGGCGCTCGTCCGCCAAGGCAACATGGAAGACTCGCTCGGCCGGCGCGCCGAGGCCGTTCGCCTCTATCAGCTCGCCGCCGCTCAGCCCGACACCTGGGACTTCAAGCGGTTCGCCAAGGCCGGACTGTCGAAGCCGTTCTCGCAGCCGCTCCCAGGCCCGATCGATCCCACCGACTGACCGATGAACAAGCCATCCGACGATGAGCTCCGCAAGAAGCTGACCGACGAGGAATATCAAGTGACGCAGTGCTCGATGACCGAGCGGCCGTTCACCGGCGAATATTGGGACTGCCACGAGCTCGGGATGTACGAGTGCGTCGTCTGCGGCGAGCCGCTGTTTTCTTCCGACACGAAGTTCGACTCCGGCACGGGCTGGCCTTCGTTCTGGAAAGCCGAGAGCGCCTCGGCTGTCTCCGAAAAAACCGACTCGACTCACGGCATGACGCGAGTCGAGATCGTTTGCGGCAAGTGCGGCGCGCACTTGGGCCATGTCTTCCCCGACGGGCCAAAGCCGACCGGCTTGCGTTATTGCGTCAATTCGGCGAGCCTCAAGCTGAAGCCGAAAACGTGATACAATAACTCCTCACCGATGGCCGCCCGCCCCTGGAACGTCGACGACTCCGCCAACCTCTACAACCTGAAAGGGTGGGGGCTCAAGTACTTCACGATCAACGAGAAGGGCAACCTTGTCGTCAAGCCGCGCCGCGGCCTCGACGACGGCATCGACATCAAGGCCGTCGTCGACGACGTCCTGGCGCGCGGCATCAAGCTGCCGGTCCTCTTCCGCTTTCAGGACGTGCTGCGCCATCGCGTGGAGATGCTCAACAAGGGCTTTCGCGACGCCATCACCGAGAACAAATACGGCGGGAAGTATTTCGGCGTCTACCCGATCAAGGTCAACCAGCTGCGCGAGGTCGTCGAGGAGATCGTCGACGCCGGCGAGCCCTTTCAATACGGTCTCGAGGCGGGCAGCAAGGGCGAGCTCATGGCCGTGCTCGCGATGAACTCGCCGCAGGCGCTGACGATCGTCAACGGCTACAAGGACGAGGCGATGCTGCGCCTGGCGCTCATCGGCGTCAAGCTCGGCAAGAAGGTCATCGTCGTCATCGAGAAGCCGAGCGAGCTGCCGCTTCTTCTCAAGTCCGCCAAGGACATGGGCGTGCGGCCGCTCATCGGCCTGCGCGCCAAGCTCCTCACGCAGGGCAGCGGCAAATGGAAGTATTCCACCGGGCACGCGGCGAAGTTCGGGCTGACGACGCCGGAGATACTCGACGCCGTCAGCGTCCTCGATAAGGCCGGCATGCGCGACTGCGTGAAGCTCCTGCATTTCCACATCGGCTCCCAAGTCACCGAGATCCAGACGATCAAGGACGCGGTCAAGGAAGCGACGCGCGTCTACGCCAAGCTGCGCCAGCTCGGCCTCGGGCTCGAGTACCTCGACTGCGGCGGCGGCCTCGGCGTCGACTACGACGGCACGCACACGGCCGTCGACAGCTCGATGAACTACAATTTGAAGGAGTACGTCGGCGGCGTCGTCTACACGATCCAGGAAGTCTGCAAGCAGGAGAAGGTCCCGGAGCCCCACATCGTCACCGAGAGCGGCCGCGCCGTCGTCGCGCATCATTCCATGCTCGTCGTCAACGTCTTCGGCTCGATCGAGGCGGCTTCCTCGCCGCTGCCGACGACCAAGCAAGAAAACGAGGCGCAGGTCGTCAGCGAGATGCGCGCCATCCTGGAGGGCCTCGACGCCCACGCTCTCGGCGAGGCTTATCACGACGGAGTGGAGAGGCGAGAAGAAGCGTTCTCGCTTTTCAAGCTCGGGTTTCTCGGCCTCGAGGACAAGGCCAAGGTCGAGGATCTCTTCTGGAAGCTGTGCGTCGAGATCGGCAAGCTGCTGCCGAAGGCGAAGTACGTCTCCGAGGAGCTCGCCGAGATGTCGAAGACGCTGCGCGACCAGTACCTCTGCAACTTCTCTTTGTTCCAATCCCTGCCGGACTCGTGGGCGATAGGCCAGCTCTTTCCGATCATGCCGCTGCACCGCTTGAACGAGCAGCCGGAGCGCCACGCCGCGTTGGTCGACATCACGTGCGACTCCGACGGCAAAATCGCGAACTTCGCCTGCCATCGCAAGACCGGCGGCACGCTGCCGCTGCACGAGCTCAAGAACGGCGACCCGTACTACCTCGGCATCTTCCTCATGGGCGCGTATCAAGCGACCATGGGGGATATTCACAACCTTTTCGGCCGCGTCAACGAGGTCCACGTCTTCGAGGACAAGGAGCTGCCGGAAGGCTACTACATCGAGGAGACCATCCAAGGCCAGAACGTGCGCGAAGTCCTCGCCTCGATCCAATACTCGGACTACGAGCTCTCGAAGCAGCTCAAAGTCTCCATCGACGCCCAGGTCAAGTCAGGCGCGCTGAAGGCGCGCGAGGGCGTCGAGCTGCTCAACGAGTACGAGTCGGTCATGGGCCAGTACACCTACATCGACCATCAGCCCGCCGCCAAGCAGGAAGAGCCGCGGCCCATTCCCGCTCCCGACGCCGTCGCCGCGAAATAGCGGCGCGGCTCAGCGAATCTCGCCGCGTCCCAGCAGCCGCTGCGCCGCGCGCCGCCAATCGAGGATCGGCAGCGTGTGGCCGAGCCACGGCAAAAACGGGCCGTAGGGCAGGTAGACGCGCACCGGCCAGCCTTCTTGGACGAGCCGCCTCTGCAGCTTTTCTTTCACGCCGTGGAAGAACTGGAACTCGAGCGGCTGCGGCGGCTCCTCCTCGCCGGTCCCGGCGAGCTTGCGCGCGGGGGCGAGCGCGAGCGCGCGCTTGGCCGCGTGGATCACGAGGGGGTCGTGCGTGCCGATCGCCGGCCGCCGGCTGCGCGCGAGCAGGCCGGGCAGCAGCCGGATGAAGTTGTCCGTCGTCTGCCGCCACGTGGGATAGGACTCGCCGTCGCGGGCGCGAAAGAAGCCCTTCACGAGGCGCACGGGCGCCTCGCGCTGCAGGACCATGTCCAGGTCGCGCGCAGTGCGCCGCAGGCACGCCTGCAGGCAGATCCCCACGTTCGGCCAGCGCGACGAGAGCTCTTGGAACAGCGCGAGCGTCAGGTCCGCCGTCGCGGGCTGCTCCATGTCGAGCCAAAGGAAGGCGTTGTGGTAGCGGCACAGCGCGGCGATCTCCTCGGCGGCGCTCAGGCAGTCGCTCCAGAGGCGGCCTCCGCCGAGCTGGCTCGGTTTGAGCGACAGGTCGGCGGACAGGCCGCGCTCGCGCAGGACGGCCAGGACGGCGAAAAAGCGTCTCTTCTCGGCGGACACCGCTGACGCGGTGCGACGCGGATGGGGAAGAGGCGCCACGAGCGCGCGCATGCCTTGGGCGCCGAGGGCCTCGATCGTCCGCGTCACGTCGTGAAGCGTCGCTTGCCTCATGACCGTCCTGCGCGGCTTTCACATTGTAAGCGGATTCGCGTTTACGGCGCCATCGGCCCCGCGTAAAAGCTTCGTGACCCGCGTCCGCAAAAAAAGGTGACACGATCGGCATGGCCGCGCCCGCGGGCCGTCCCTATAATCGGGGGATGACTCTCGGGCTCTCGCTCGCCGTCGCCCTGTCCTCGGGCGTCGGTCTGGAGGCCGAGGCGCGCGCCGAGGTGGAGGTCCATCAGCCTTGCCCGCGCTTGAAGTTCATAGGGCCCGAGGTCAAGCTGACGGACGTCGAGAAGCGCCTGATCTGCGGCGACGCGC
>CAZRIP010000058.1:0-23759 GCA_964600165.1 uncultured Elusimicrobia bacterium
CGACGACGCGCGCACGCTCAACTCGTTCCACGCGCTGCCGCTGTCCGTCGTGACGCCGAGCCTCGTGCTCTCCGACGCCGAATTGCAGCGCGCCGAGACCAAGCCCGAGAAGCCTCCGATCCTGCCGCCGCCGACGCCGGCGCCGACGCTCGTCTTGTCGAACCGGCGCGTGCCGTTCGTCCCCGGCATCCCTTATCTTCAGGTCCAACGCTACGTGCTGCGGGGAGTGGCCAAACCGATATCTCCGTTCATCATGGAAGGCCTCGACGCCATGCGCCAGCACGGCGAGGGCCGGGACCTCGTCATCGAGGCCCGGCTGCGCGGCAAGGGCATGCCGGCCGTGGGAGAGGCCGCGCGGCTCATGGACCGCTCGATCGAGACGCTGGCCCACGGCGCGCGCGTGGAGAAATCCGTCGTCCTGCCCGCCATCCCGCAAGGCGAATACCGCGAGAAGTTCCAAGACGGCTGGCCCAACTGACCGTTACACGCCTTTCATTGGCTTAGGCCCCGCTCGAGGTTTAACATGAGCCATGACCCCAAAGCGAAAGCGCGGCTTCGCGTCGATGGATCCCGAGCTTCAGCGCCGCATCGCGCGGCTGGGCGGCGCGGCGTCGCACGAGCAAGGCCGCGCGCACGAGTGGGACAGCGGCCAGGCGCGAAACGCCGGTAGACGCGGCGGGCGCGCCGCGCACGAGCGCGGGACCGCGCATCAGTGGAGCGCCGACGAGGCTAAAGCCGCCGGCCGCCGCGGCGGGCAGTCCGCGCACCGGCGCGGCACGGCGCACGAGTGGGACCCTAATCAAGCGCGCGAAGCCGGAAAGCGCGGCGGGCAGGCCCGCTGGGCGCGCTATTACTCGGCGGCGAGCAAGGGCTTAAGCCAGGCCGACACGCGCGCGAGCTCGGCGGGCGTAACGCCCGGAGCGCGCCGCGCGCGCAAGTAGAGCTCGCGCGCCTTTCTGGCGAGCTTGAGCGCGGGACCCGGCAGGCGGGTCAGCGCGTAGACCGGCAAGGAACGCGCCTTTTCGCCCAAGCGCGCGTCCAAGAGAGCGCGCGCCCGGCGCGGCTCGCCGGACTTGACCAGATAAAGCGCCACCTCGGCGGTGATCTTCTCGCGTAGGCCGGCCTTCGTCGCCTCGTCGGCGCCGGAAGAATCGAGCGCGAGCAGCGCCTCGTCCAGGTTCTCGGAGGCCCTGTCGGTCAACTGCGCGCCGTGCAGCCGGCGCACGGAGAGCGGCTCCTTGAGCGCCGCCACCGGCAATCCTTTCGACAAGAAGCGCGCGAAGAGCTCGGTGTCGAGCGTCTTCATGTCGGTGCGAAAATCGCCCCAGCGGCGGAAAGCCTCGGCGTCGATGGCGACGTTCGTCGTGACGTAAGGCAGTCGGCTCTCGCCGATCGCGTAGTGGCCGGGCACGGCGCCTTCCGGGATGTCGCGCTCCCGCGAGAACAGCAACCCGATGATCCGGCCGTAGCGCCAGACGTAGGCGTTAGAAAATAAAAAGCACGCGTCTGGAGTCTCGGCGGCCCTCGCGTGAAAGCGCGCCAGGCGCTCCGGCAGCCAGAGGTCGTCGGAGTCGAGAAACGTGATGAAGCGCCCGCGCGCCTCGGCGATCGCGCGGTTGCGCGAGGCGTTCATCCCGCGGTTCTTGTCGTTTTTAAGAACGCGCACGCGCGGGTCGGATAACGAAGAGATCGCTGAAGACGTTTCATCAGTAGAGCCGTCGTCGACGACCAGGCACTCCCAATCGGTGAACGTCTGCGCGAGCACGGTAGATAAGGCCGTGCGCGCCATGCGCGCGCGGTTATACGTCGGCAGGATAACGGAGAATTGCGGCATCAGGCCGCGAGCAGCTCCTCGACTTTCGAGGTCACGGATTCGCCCATCGGGTCGGCGTCGGGCCCGAAGCGCGCGGCGACGCGGCCGTCCTTGGAAACGAGAAACTTCGCGAAGTTCCACGGGATCTCGCCGGGAAAGCCCGAGCGCGTGGTCAGGAACTCGTAGAAGGGATGGATGCCGGCGCCTTTGACGACGATCTTGGAAAACAGATCGAAGCCGATCGAGTACTTGGTGCGGCAGAACTCCTTGATCTGGGCGTCGCCGCCGGGCTCCTGGGCGCCGAACTCGTTGGCGGGAAAAGCAAGAATCTGGAAGCCCTTGGCGGCGTACTTCTTGTAGAGCTCCTCGAGGGAGTCGTATTGCGGGGTGAAGCCGCACAGGGAGGCGGTGTTGACGATCAGCAGGACCTTTCCTTTATAACCCGAGAGGGGGCGGTCTTGGCCGTCGATCGTCTTCATCGTGAACTTGTAGATCTCGCCCGCCGGGGCCGTCGTCTGTTGGGGCATGGTGGAGCCTCCTTTGAGCTTGCGGCCGAGGGTCATGCCGCGGAAAAAGAGTCCCGCGACGGCGAGGCCGACGCGGTCTTTGAGCGTCTTCATGCGGGTATTGTACAATTCGTGCGTGCGCAACCGCGCCGTTTTCCTCGATCGCGACGGCGTCGTTATAGAGGAAGTCCATTATCTCAGCGATCCGCGCAAGCTCAAGCTGATCCCGGGGGCGGCGCGCGCTATCGCTTCGCTGCGCGAGGCGGGGTTCAAAGTGATCATCGTCAGCAACCAGTCGGGCGTCGGGCGCGGCTATTTGACGCTGGCGACGCTCAAGCGCATCCATCAAAAGCTCGCGCGCGAGCTGAAGGCTAAGGGCGCGCGATTAGACGCGCTCTACTATTGCCCGCACGCGCCGGAGAAGCGCTGCGCTTGCCGCAAGCCGAAGCTCGAGATGCTGCGCCGCGCGCGGCGGCGCTTCAGCTTGGATTTTAAGTCTTCCTGCTTCGTCGGTGACACGACGACAGATCTCAAGACGGCGAGGGATGCTGGGTGCAAGGCATTGCTCGTGCGAACCGGGAAGGCGGGCAAGGACGGGATGTTCAAGATCAAGCCGCAGAGGACGTTCGCGGACATCGCGCGCGCCGCCGAGTGGATTATTCGGGACGTGGCCCGTCGTTCCAGTTAACGCGAGGCTATGCTGCCGGCACTGGCTGGCCCGCGAATGAAGCCGGTCGGTCCAGGCCCGTGGTTGGGCGCTTCCAATTATTCGTAATGAGTCCAGAGCCGAATGACTTTGACCGTTTTGATTTTCGGAAGAACTTGATAAACGATTCGATGCCGGATATTGATCCGGCGAGAGTAGGCTCCCGCTAAGTCTCCGATCAATTTCTCAAATGGCGGCGGCGTTTGAAATGGATTCTTTTCGAGAATCTCCAGTAGTGTTTCCGCCTTTTCCTTTAATCCTGACGCGGATAGTTTCTTCGCGTCCTTTTGAGCCTGCTTGGTGAAGACGAGTCGCCAGTTCACCAGGAAAGCTTTTTGACGGTCTTGCTGATTGGAGTCTTGAGGCCAGCGCGAATGGATTCACGCATTCCGGGAATGGAGAGCAGATAAAGCGTCTCTTGGATGGATCTCCAATCCTCTTCGGAAACGAGCACGGCGTTGGACCGCTTGCCGGTAATTTGAACCGGCTCGTGCGATGACGCGGTTTGGTCCAGTAGTTTATAAAGCTGAGCCCTGGCTGTGCTTGCGGTTAAGGTGGTCATGTTCTAAGCGTACCGGAAAGCGTACGTTTTGTCAAGGGCCCTCGAAATGGCTCCGCGGCTCATTTTTGGCTGCGTTCGAATCAGGACCGGCGTGAGGACGCATTCGATTTCACGCGGGCTCCGAGCAGCCCCGCCACCCCGCACCCGGCCGCGGCGAAGATGAAAGGCTCGAGCGGCAGCCGGTAGCGCAGCGCACTGGCGAAGAGCGCGTGCATGACGGTCATGAAGATCGTCCACGCGATCACGAACGCCCAGCCCTCGCGCGCGGGCAAGCCGAAGAGTCCGATCACGGCGAGCGCGAACGTCAAAAGCGTGAACAAACCAATCACCAGCCGCGCCGATAGCGCGCGCGGATAATACGGCAGCACCCGCCAAAACTTGAACGCCTTGCGCGCGCAAAGCCAAGCGAAGCCCGCCGGATCTTGCGCGATCTCGCTCTTGGCCTTGGCCGCGAAGTAGTCGTTGGCCTCGAAGACGCCGGTCACGTTGTGCGCTTGCGCCTCGCGCGTCATCTCGAAAGGCCGTTGCGCCGCGTCTTCTTCCGAAACGACCATGCCCTCGTAGAAGTTCCACCCGCCCTGCACCGAGATCGGCACGAAGCGGTGGAAGCGCGCCCAGTTGCGGATCGTCCACGGCGCGATCGTCGCCGCCCACGCCAGCCCGCACGTCAGCGAAAGCGCAAACCACCGCGGCTGCTTCCGGCTCTTGATCAACGCCGTCAACGCCAGCGCCCCGCCGAACGGCATGAACACCGTGCGCACGAGGCTCGCCGCGCCGCCCAAGACGCCCGCGAGCGCGGCGCGCTTAAAATCCGTCCGCCGCCACGCCCCCAGCCACACGAGGAAGAACAAGATCACGAACACCGTGAACGGGATCTCCGACATGAACCGCGTGCTGAAGTAAACGAGGAGCGGGCTCGCCGCCGCGAGCGCGCCCGCGACCAGCGCGCCCTCGTCCGCCACTCCGAGGGATTCGGCCAGCACGACCGTCAAAGGCGCCACGGCGGCGCCCAACGCGAGCATCATCAGCCGCGCCAGCGTATACCCCGCCGCGCCCGGCAGGAGCAGGAAAGGAGCCAGCAGCAGCGAGTAGCCGGGCGGGTGCGTGACCACGACCATCGGATCGCGCCCGATGAACGACTGCGCGATCTTAAGGAAAACCCCGTCGTCGTAAAGCCCGTCGCCCGCGTAGCCGATCAAGCGCCCGCCCGCGAGCGCGGCGAGGACGCGGATCAAAAAGGCCGCGCCCCACAACCGCCAAAGGCTTTTCCTCATTTCGCCCGCGCGTAGCTTCCGGGCGTGCCAATGTCGATCACCGGCCCCTTGAGAGTCAGGCCGTAGACGCCGTCGAGCGAGCGGGAAAGGACGTCCTTGGCGAGGTCGGCCGGCGGCGGCGGCAAGCGGCCGAAAAATCTCTCTTTGGCGATCGCGACGCCGGCGAAAGCGAGGTCGCCCTTCGGCTTGGCGGGCTTCTCTTCGAAGGAGACCGCCTTGCCCTTCGCGTCGAGCTCGACGATCCCGCAGCTCTTCGGGTCCGGCGCGCGGAAAAGCCCGAGACTGATGATCGCTCCGTTTTTTTCGTGAAACGCGGCGAGCTCGTCCAAGCCCGACCCGACGAGCGTGTCGGCGTAGACGATCCAGAAATCCCCGGAGATGAAATTCTTGGCCGCGTAGAGCGTGCCGGCCGAGCCGAGCAGCGTGGGTTCATGGGACAGCGTCAGCGCGGGCTTGCCCCGGTGGCTCTTCGCGAAGTCCAGCACCTGGCGCGCCAGATGGTGCGTGTTGATCAACGCCTCTTCGACGCCCAACGCGGCCAACGCGTCCAGCCAATGCGCGAGCATCGGCTTGCCGCGGACGGGCAGCAGGCACTTCGGCGTCTCCTGCGTGAGCTTGCCCAAGCGCGTGCCCGGGCCGGCCGCGAGAAGGATCGCCTTTTTCGGGCGGCTCACTTCCAGACGCGCCGCTTCATGTTGAAGATGATCTTGCTGCCGTCGGGCTCGAGGGCGATCGGCAGCTCGCGGTGGCCTTTGAGCGCCTCGCGCAGCCGCGCTCGCTTGAGCGGAGGGGCGTAGAGCAGGAAGAACCCGCCGCCGCCGGCGCCGGTGATCTTGCCGCCGAGCGCGCCCGCGCGCTTGGCGCGCGCGTAAAACGCGTCGATGGCGGGCGTGGCCACGCCCGCGGACAGGCTTCTCTTTAAACGCCAGTTCACGTCCAAGTTTCTTCCGATCACGTCCGGCTTGCCCGCTTCGAGCGCCTCGCGGTCGGACAACGCCAGCGCGCGGATCTTATCCAGCGCCGCGCGGTTCTCCTTCGACCGCCGCCCTTGCTCGGACAGCAGCGCGTCGGCGCTGCGCGTCGTGTTGGTGTAGTAAAGGAGCAGGCTTGATTCGAGCGCGCGCAACGACGCGTCGGAAGCGTTGACCGTCTCGGTGTCGACGCGGCCGCTCGGTAGGAACGTGAAGAATCTGAGCCCGCCATACGCGGCGATGTACTGGTCCTGCCGGCCGATCGGCTTCTTGCAGCGCGCGAGCTCGACCTCGCAGGCTTGGCGGGCCAGCGTCTCGTTGTCGACCTGCCGGCCCTTAAAGGCATGGAGCGCGTTGAGCAGCCCGACCGTCAACGATGAGGAAGACCCGAGGCCCGAGCCCTCGGACGGGATGTCGGCGAAGGTCGTCACCTCGAAGCCCTTGGTCACGCCCGCGATGCGCATCGCCTCGCGCACGAGCTCATGCTGCACTTCGTCGACCTTGCGCACGACTTCTTTGCGCTTGGCGTAGTTGACGTGGATCATGTCGTCGAAGCGCTCGAGCACGACGACGTAGATGTACTTGTCGATCGCGGCGGAAAGCACGTGGCCGTTGCGCGCCTTGCAGTAGCTGGGCAAGTCCGTGCCGCCTCCGGCGAAGCTGATGCGCAGCGGCGTCTGTGAGATGATCATATCTTGATCCTCTTGCCGCCGGCGGCGGCGGATTGGTAGGCGGCTTCCAGCACGCGGACGACGTCGACAGCGATTTTTGCTCCACTCAAAGGTTCTTTGCCATCTCTTATACAGGCTAGAAAATCGCAGCACTCGGTCTTCAGCGGCTCGTCTTTCGGCAGGTCGGGGACGCGCGTCTCGCCTTGCGCGTAGTAGAGGGCGTGAGTCGCCGTGTCCTTGGCGCCGACGCGCGTGTCTTTGCCGGCGAGCACCAAGCGCAGCTTCTCGTTAGGCTCCATGTCGTCGAAGAAGGCCGAGCCGCGCTCGGCGTAGGCCTCGACGCGCCGGATCTTGCGGCTGGACAGCCAGCCGACGTGGATGCGGGAAAGGACGTTTTTCGCGTGCTCGAGCTCGATGAACGCGGCTTCGTCGAGCTTCTTGTTCAACCAGCGCTTGCCGGTGGCGCGCACGGCGAGCGCCTTGCCCGCCAGATGGAGGGCCAAGGCCGCGTCGTGCGGGGCCATGTCCCAGATCACGTCGTGCTTGGGCGCGGGCGGGCCCGGGTTGATGCGCGCCATGTCGACGTAGAGCAGCCGCCCGAGCTCCTTGCCGCCGAGCGCGGCCTTCATCGCCTGGATCGCCGGGTTGTAGAGGAAGACGTGGCCGACGGCGAGGACGCGCTTCTTGAGCTTGGCCAGTATGGCCAGGTCCTCGGCCTCGCCGGTCGAGTGCGCGAGCGGCTTTTCGATGAAGACGTGCTTGCCGGCGTCGAGCGCGGCTTTAGCCAGGCGATGGTGCGTGACGACCTCGGTGGCGATCACGACGGCGTCGACCTCCGGGTCGCCGAGGATCTGGGCGTAATTTTCGGTCAGCAGGAGGTCCCGATAACGCTCGTTGGCCCAGGCGAGGCGGCCGGGCTTGAGATCGCACAGCCATTTGACGCGCGCGCCTGGAAGCTCGTGGAAGACCCGCAGCAGATTCGGGCCCCAATAGCCGCAGCCGACTTGCGCGACGGTCAGCGGTTCTTTCTTCAGATCAGTCCTTGAGCCCCAGCGTCAGATAGACGATCGGCCGCAGGTTGCCGAACCAGTCGACGAAGGGCCGCACCTTCGTGTACTGGCTGTACTGCGTGATGTTCGGATAGATCTTCGTGACCGGCACCTCGCAGAACTTGAAGCCGAGCGTGAGCGCCTTGATCTGCAGATAATACTCTAGCTCGCCGCGGTTAAGCCACTCCTGATGGAGTTTCACGCGCGGGTCCTGGAGAAAGGACGCCTTGATCGCGCGAAAGCCGTTGGTGGCGTCGGTGATCGGAAACCCCGTGATCACGCGCACGAGCCACGGGTACGCGCGCGTGAGGATCACGCGATGAAGCGGCATCTTGCCGCTGCGCCCGCCCGCGCGGTAGCGCGAGCCTTGGACGTAGTCGAAGCCGCGCGTGATCGGCTCGACCAGCTTCGGGATCTCGGTCGGGTCGTCCTTGTCGTTGCCGGCCATCACGACGACGACGTCCGCTCCCTTACCCAGCGCGTGGTCGATGCCGGTGCGGATCGCCGCGCCGACGCCGAGGACCCGGGCGTGGCGCAGCACGGTGGCGCCCGCCGCCTTGGCCTCCTCGCCGCTGCCGTCGTCGGAGGCGTCGTCGACGACGACGAGCTCGAAGACGTCGGCTTTGCGCGTCTTTTCGACGACGCGGCCGATCTTACCCTTTTCGTTGTAGCAGGGGACGACGGCGACGATGCGCATGTCAGCGGCGCGCGGCGCGCTGCTTGAGGTAGAACGTCAGGATGTGGCCGACGGCGGAGTGCAGGTCCTCGATCACGCCGTACTGGTCGCTTTCGACGTGGACGTGCAGGTCGCTCAGTCCCTTGAGCCTGCCGCCGTCGAAGCCGAGCAGCGACGCGACCTGCGCGCCGCGGGCTTTGGCGAGCTTGGCGGCCTTGAGGAGATTGGGCGAGTTGCCGCTGCCGGAGATCAAGATGACCAGATCGCCCTTGGCGGCGAGGTTTTCCAGCTGGCGCGAGAAGATATCGTCGAAGGAGAGATCGTTGCCGCAGGCGGTGACGAGCGCCATGTTCTCGGAGAGCGAGACGCACTTGACCGGCTTGGCGCCGGGGACGGCGGCCGTCTTGGCGAGGTCGCAAGCCAGGTGCGAGGCGATGGCGGCCGAGCCGCCGTTGCCGATCGTGAAGACGTGCCGGCCCTCGGCCTGGCAGCGCTCGATCTCGGCGGCGAGCGCGGCGATTTGCTGGAGATCGAGGCTCTCCCACTGGCGCTGGGAGAGGTCGCGGTACCAGTGGGCGAACGCGGCCGCCGACAAGCCCCCGGGGCCGGTGACGTGCGTCGCGCCGGGCTTGGTGCCCTTCACCTTAGGCATGCGCGCTAATATACAAAATCAGGGCAGCTTGACGGCCAAGGCTTGGCCGGTCGGCAGGCCGATGGGCGCCTCGGCCTTGTCCGAGAAGAACTCGTCGACGGCCTGGCGCGCGCCCGGGCAGCTCGGCTGCGCGTAGTCGTCGAAGACCATCAGGCCGCCCGGCGAGAGCCGGGGGTAAAAGAAGCGGCAGCAGTCGAGGACGGACCGGTAGATGTCGACGTCGACGTGGACGAGGGCGAAGCGGGATGATTCGAGGCCCTTGGCAGTCTCCGGAAAGAGGCCGGGATGAAGCCGGGCCGTCTTCGAGCCGACGAAGCGCGCGACGGCCTCGGCGGAGGTGTCCGCGAAATCGCCGGCGCGGTGCTTGTCTTTGGCCGCGTCGGTCTGCGGCATGCCGCCGAAAGTGTCGAAGAGATGCAGCGTCTTTCCGGAGCCTTCGAGCGTCTCGGCCAACAGGCGCGCCGTGCCGCCGCGATAGACGCCGACCTCGGCCGCGTCGCCCGGGACGCGCGACGCCTGCCGCGCGGCTTTATAAAGGACTTGAAGCCGCCACGGGTCGAGCAAGGTCACCCCGGCGACTTTCTCGACGAGCGCGGCGAGCTTCGGGTCGTTCTCCCAAAGTTGGACCGGCACGTGCTGGATCTGAAAGCCCAGCTTGCCGAGCGCGCGCTTGACGAAGAGCTCGAGGCTCATGACGCCATCCTACCAAAAAGCGATAGAATGGGCCGGTGAGGCGCTCCGACAAGGTCTGGCTCATGGCCGCCCTGTCCTTGGGCTTGGCGTTCCGTCTGTGGGGCATCCTCTGGGGCTTGCCGCACGCGTTCAACGCCGACGAGCCGCACTTGGTCAACCTCGCCGTCTCCTTCGGCGGCGGGTCGCTGCGGCCCTACGCGTTCAAATACCCGAGCCTCTGGCCCTATCTTCTCTTTGTCGCCTACGGGTTCTATTTCCTGATCTGGTCCGGCTTCGGGCTGCTGCACCGCGTCTCCGAGTTCGCGGGCTACTTCGGCTGGCATCCGGGCGGGTTTTATCTCATCGGGCGCCTGATGTCGGCGGCCGCTTCGCTCGGCGCCGTCTTCGTCGTCTGGCGCGTCGAGCGCCGGGAGCGCGGCGTGCCGTGGGCGGCGCTGTTGATCGCGCTTTCGCCCGCCGTCGTCGACGTCGGCCGCACGCTCAAGCCCGATTCCATGATGCTGCTCTTCTGCGCGCTCGGCTGGGCGTGCGCGCTGCGCGTCTTGGACGAGGGGGGGCGGCGGCCGCGCCTGTGGTGCGGTCTCTTCTTCGGCTTGGGCTTCTCGAGCCAGTTCACGGCCCTGCCGGCGGCGCTCGCGCTGCCGCTGGCGCACTTCTTGTCGCGCAAGCCGAAGAAGACGGCCTGGCTCCTCCAGGGGCTCGCCGCGTTCGGCGCGGGCTTTCTGATCGGCACGCCTTACGCGCTGCTCGATTTTACGCGCTTCCGCTATTGGACGGGCATGCACGGCATCGCGGCGACCGCCGCCTTAGGCGACTGGAGCCGCGCCGCGGTCGCGCGCGACGTCGCCGCCAACCTCTGGAACCTGGGCGGGCCGGGCTCGATCGCGGGTCTCGCCGCCGTCGTCGGGCTCGCGGCGGCGCTGCGCCGCGACGCGCGCAAGGCCGCGCTGCTCGCGCCGCCGATCGCGGCCTACGTCCTCGTGCTCTCGAGCTTTCCCGACGGAGGCTGGCCGCGCTATCTGCTGGGCGTCTTCCCGGCGCTGGCGTTTCTCTCGGCCGAGGGCTTGAGCCTCTGCGAGGGGCGCGAGCGGCCGCTGCTCGTCGTCCTGGTCTTGATCCTCGCTCTTTTGCCCGGCGCGGCGCGCGACGGCGTGGAGGGCGCGCGCATGAGCCGGCCGGACACCCGCCAAGAGGCGCAGGACTGGATCGAAGCGCGCCTGCCCGCGCAAACCGGCGTGCTGATGGACGAGCCGCACGCCGGTCCCGACCTGGCGATGACCAAAAGCGAACTCGAGGACCTGGCCGCGCGCGTGAAGGAGGCGGGGTCGCCGCGCTGGAGGCTCTTCGACGCGATGGCGCGCTCGCACCCGGGCGGAGGCTACCGCATCCTGCGCGTCGCGCGCACGGCGCGCGACCTCGGCACGTATCACCCCAAGCAAGTCGAGCTCTCGCAGGCGGACGCGCCCGTCGTCGACGTGCGGCCGGGCCTCGACTTCGTCCGCGCGCAGCGCGTCGACTACGTGCTGACCTCGAGCTACGGGGCCGATCTTTCGCGCGCGCCGGAGCTTTCCGTCTTCTTCTCGGAGCTCGAGCGCCAGGCGCCGCTCGAGGCCGTCTTCACGCCCGTCCCGGGCAAGATCGAGGGCCCGGCGCTGCGCCTGTATCGCCTGAAACCGTAATTTTTTATACTGGATCGTCCTCGATGACGAAGAAACCCAAGGTCGTCGCCGTCTTGCCGGCGTACAACGCCGAGAAGACGCTCGAAAAGACGATCAAAGACATTCCGGCCGGCTCGGTCGACGAGATCGTCCTCGTCGACGACTGCTCGAAGGACGGCACGGTCGCGCTCTCGCGCCGGCTCGGCTTGACCACGATCGTCCACGACCGCAACAAAGGCTACGGCGGCAACCAGAAGACCTGCTACGCCGAGGCCTTGAAGCGCGGGGCCGACATCGTGATCATGATCCACCCCGATTATCAATACGACGCCCGGCTCGCTCCCATCATGTCGGGCTTGATCGCCGCCGGGGTCTGCGACGTCGTGCTCGGCAACCGGATCCGCACGCGCTGGGAGGCTTTGAAGGGTGGCATGCCGGCTTATAAGTACGTCTTCAACCGCCTGCTGACCGTGTTCGAGAACTTCGCGACGGGGCAGAACCTGGGCGAGTGGCACTCGGGCCTGCGCGCCTATTCCCGCGAGGTCTTGGAGACGATCCCCTGGGAGCTCAACAGCGACGATTTCGTCTTCGACCAGCAGTTCCTGATCCAGGCCTGCGCCTGCAAGTTCCGCTTGGGCGACGTGCCGGTCGCGGTCAAGTATTTCCCCGAGGCGTCCTCGATCAACTTCAGCCGCAGCACGGTCTACGGGCTGTCGGCGCTCGTGGCCCTCGCGCAGTACGCCCTCCATCGCCTCGGCGTCGCGAAGTTCGCCCTGCTCGCGCCGAAGCGGCCGCGGGGATGACATCGCGCTGGCTGACGCTCGCGGCGTGGGCCGCCTTGGCGGCCGCCGCGGCGACGGCGGCCTCTTATTTCTGGGCGCCGCTGCGCGGCGGCCTGCTCGCCTCGCTGCAGTTGGGCCTCATCGCGCTGATCGCCACCGGGTCCGGGCGCGTGCTGCTGCGCGTCCTGCCTTTTTCGGACATCAGCGAGTCTCAAAGGACCCTCATCGGCGCCACCGTCGGCCTCGGCATCCTTTCGACGGCCGTCTTCGCGCTGTGCGCGATCGGGCGGCTGTCGCTCGGGTCGGTCTCCTGGCTGCTGACGTTTCTCTGGCTCACCGGCTTTATCGAGATGAGCGCCGTGGTGCTGTCCTTGGTCGGCAACCGCAACCTTCTCGGCGAGCGGCCGCTGGCGGCGGGCGCCGTCTTCGCCGCGCTGGCGCTCGTCTTTTGGACGACGTGGGTGCCGCCGCACCAGTACGACTCGCTGGTCTACCACCTGCCGCTGGCGGCCGCCTATGTCCGGGCGGGCGGATTCACGCCGATGGAGCATCTGCTGTTCTCGCACTTCCCTCAAAACGGCGAGATGCTCTTCACGCTGGCGCTGACCCTCAGGTCCGACCTGCTCGCGCAGATGTTCATGTGGCTCGCCGGCGCGTTGTCCGTTTGGTGGGTCTTCGAGCTCGGCAAGCGCGAGGCGCCGCTTTCGGCCGTGATGCTCGCCTGCCTTCTTTTGTCCACCCACACCTCGGTGATGCTGCTTTCGGGCACGACTTACGTCGAGCCGCTCGTGATGCTGTGGGTGACGGCGGCCGTGCTCTCGTTCTTGCGCTGGCGCCAAGTCGCCGCGGCGGCGCCCAACTCCCGCAGCTGGCTGGTGCTCTCGGCGATCTTCACCGGCCTGGCTCTGGGAACGAAGTACTACGCGGGCATCACGGCCGCCATCCTCGGGCTGCGCCTGGCGATCGCCGCGATCCCGCGGAAAGACGGAAGACGGGAGCGGCTGCTCGATTTAGTCGTCTACTGCGGCCTGGTCGTCGCGCTTTTTTCGCCGTGGATGCTGCGCGACTATTTCACGGTCGGCAACCCCGTCTTCCCGTTCTTCTACCAGTGGTTCGCCGGCTCGGCCTCCGGGCCGTACCGCCAGACGGCCTGGGATTACTTCCACATCTTGAACGAGTACGGCCACATGGGGCATTTTTGGGCCGACGTCGTCGCGCTTCCGGCAGAGATCATCACCAAGCCCCTGCGCTTCGGCGGCGGCGCCGACGTCTTGGGCGGGCTCGGCTGGGAGCTGTCGCTCTGGTCCTTGCCCGCGGCCGTCTGGGCTTGCCGCGGCAACCGCTTCTTGCGCGGGATGCTGGCCTTTTGCGCTCTGTACTTGGCCGCGTGGTTTTGCACGGGCGTCGTCTTGCGCTTCTTGACGGTCATAGCACCCCTGCTTTCGCTGCTGGCCGCCGTCGGGCTCCACCGCGCTTCGGGCGAGATGGAGCCGCTGGCCCGGCGCGCCTTCGCCTGCGCGATCGGCATCCTCGTCGCGACCCATCTGCTGCTCTTTTTCTACGTGCACGGCCTCTTTCAGAGCGCGAGCGTCTTGCTGGGCCAAGACGACCGCGACTCCTTCCTGTCGCGGCGGCTCGACTACTACCCCTGCGCGCGCGCCGCGGCGGCGCGCCTGGGGAAAAATGATAGGCTCCTGCTCGTGGGCGAGCAGCGCGGCTATTACGTCGAGCAGGACCACGCGACGACCAACTCCTACGCGCCGAACCCTTTCATCCTGTGGGCCAACGAGGCCCGCGACCCGGCCGACCTCGCCGCGCGCCTGCGCGCCGAGGGCTTCAGCCACGTCCTCTTCGTCCCGCGGGAGGCCAAGCGCCTGAGCGAGCCTTTCAAGGCGTTCACGGACCGCGGCCGCGCCAACTGGACCGGCCTCGAGCCGGACTTGGTGACGCCCGTCTTCAAGGCCGCCGCCTGCACGCTCTATTCGATCAACGACGCCGAGGCCGCCCATGCCCGAGTGGCTCGCTGAGGACGCCAAGCTCTACCTCGTCGCGGTGGCCGTGGCCGCCGCGATCTCGGCTTTACTGACGCCGCTCGTGCGCTGGGCCGCCGTCGAGCTCGGCTGGCTCGACTTGCCCTCGTCCTCGGTCAAGACCCACAAGGTGGCCACGCCGTCGCTGGGCGGGATCGCGATCTACGCCTCCTACGTCATTACGCTCCTGCTGCTGCGCCAGTTCACGCAGTTTCCGACCGGCACGCTGCACCGGCTGCGCGCGCTGCTCATCGGCGGCACGCTCGTCTTTCTCCTTGGCGTCGTCGACGACCTCAAAAAGCCGGTCGGCCTCGGGTTCAAGGCGAAGTTCACGGTGCAGGCGCTGGCCGCGTGCGCGCTCGTCTGGTTCGGCATCCGCATCCGCTTCATCCAGCCGGACTACATCGCCTTCGGCATGACGGTCTTGTGGGTCGTCGGCATCACCAACGCCTTCAACATCATCGACGTGATGGACGCGCTTTCGTCGAGCCAGGCCGTGGTCGCGGCTCTCGCTTTTCTGACGATCGCGCTGCCTTCCGAGGAGCTCTACGTCAACTTCGCCTCGGCGGCGCTCGCGGGCGCGGCGCTCGGCTTCATCCCGTGGAACTTGTCTTCCAAGAAAAAGATCTTCATGGGCGACTCGGGCGGCATGCTGCTCGGCTTCTTGCTTTCGGGCGTCGCCATGGGCGAGAGCTATTCGAAGATCAACAACCTCGGCGTGTACGCGCCGCTGTTGATCCTTCTCATCCCGATGTACGACACGTTCTTCGTGATGATCCTGCGGGTGCGCAAGGGACAGTCGCCGTTCTTGGGCTCCAAGGACCATTTCGCGCTGCGCCTCGAACAGCTGGGCTACGGGCGCGGCGCCATCGTGCTGATGGCCGCGGTCGCGGCGGGCTTCCTGGGTTTTTGCGCTTTCCTCTTAACGCAGCTCAACGCCGTCTGGGCCATGTGCCTTCTCCTCATCCTGTTCATAGAGATCCTGCTTTTGAGCCAAGCCCTGGCCCGGGTCGTGATGCACCAATGACCGATCAGGAAAAAGAAGCGCGCCGCTGGACGCTCGACGAGGCTCCGCGCCTGGTCCAAGTCACGGCCTTGAACCCGCTGAGCGGCAAGGCGCAAAAGCTCGGTCCCGGCGAGCTGCGCGGCGTGCTCGAGCTGTTGTGGGACTACGAGGCGAACCCCGAGGCTCCCGGCATCTTGGGCCAGTTCGAGGAGCTGGGCCTGGACGCGAAGTGGTTCTCCGAGCCCTCGCGCAAGTCGCGCCCGCTCTTCATCATGACCGGGCCGGACGAGGAGGTCGTCGGCTACAGCCTGCATGAGCTCTTGGAGGCCGTGCGCGAGGTGGGCCGCAAGGCGGCGGGCTTGGAGATCGACGCGAAGAAGCCGCTCGGCCGCCCGCGCGACAAGATGGTCTACATCGTCGACGACGACGACTCGATCCGAGACTTGCTCGCCTACGCCCTTTCGCGCGAGGGATTCCAGACGGACGTCTTCGTCGACGGGTCCGAGGTGCTCCAGAAGATCCGCAACACGCTGCCCGCGCATCCGGACCTGATCCTGTTGGACCTGATGATGCCAAAGCGCGGCGGCTACGACGTGATCCGAGAGCTGCAAGAGCGTGATTTCCCGCCCGTCCCGATCATCGTCGTCACCGGCCGCCACATCGACCGCGCCGCGGTCGAGGAGCTGCGCGCGGAAAAGAACGTGGTCGACTTCCTGGCCAAGCCGCTCAACCCGAGCGCTCTCGTCTTGAGCGCGCATCAGCTGCTGAAGACGGCGCCGGCCGCGCGGGGCGCATGATCAAGACCGACGTCCTGATCCTCGGCGGCGGCCTGGCCGGCCTCTCGACCGCTTACCACCTCAAGCAGCGCGGCGTGACCGCTTTGGTCGTCGAGAAGGCCCCGCGCGTCGGCGGCACGGCCGGCTCGGTCGAGAAAGACGGGTTCACCTTCGACTACACGGGCCATCTGCTGCATCTGCACGACCCGTACGGCGCCAAGCTCATCACGGAGCTCCTGGGCTCCAATTGGGCCGCGCACGAGCGGCGCGCCGCGATTTACTCCAAAAACGTCTATACGCGCTACCCGTTCCAGGCGAACACCTTCGGCCTGCCGCAAGGGATCGTCGACGAGTGCGTCGTCGGGTTTCTCAAGACGGTCCAGCGCCCGGCGAGCCTCGGGAAGCATCCGTCGTTTCGCGACTGGTCGCTCGCGTGCTTCGGCGAGGGGATCTCGAAGCACTTCATGTTCCCTTACAACGAAAAGCTCTGGGGGCACGCTCTGTCGAATCTCACGACGGAGTGGCAAGGCCGCTTCGTGCCCAAGCCGACGGCGCCCGAGGTCGTCTACGGAGCGCTCACCGACCAGAAGAAGTTCTTCGGCTACAACGCGTCCTTCAAGTATCCCAAGAAGGGCGGCATCCAGGTCCTGCCCGACGCGCTCGCGGCGAGGCTTCCCTCGGCGCAGATCCTGACGAGCTCGCCGGTCCTCTCCGTCGACCTGGCGGAGAAAGTCGCCGCCGTGCAGGGCGCGGGGGAGATCGGCTATCGGCGGCTCGTCAACACGCTGCCGCTCGTCGACTTCCTCGACCTCGCCTCGCCGCTGCCGGACTCCGTCGTCGCCGCGCGCGGCAAGCTCGCATACAACACCGTCTGGAACCTCAACCTCGGGATCAAGCGCGCGAGCGTGACCGACAAGCACTGGATCTACTTTCCGGAGAAGGAGTATCCGTTCTACCGGGTGGGCTCCCAGTCTAACTTCTCGGCCGCGACGGCCCCGAAAGGCGCGTCGTCGCTCTACGTCGAGGTGGCGCGGCCGTCGCATGTGAAAGTCGACACCCGTCGATTGGAAGCGCAAGTTCTGGACGGCCTTAAGCGCTGCGGCCTGCTGCGCGCGGGCGACAAGCTGCTGTCCCGGACCTGGATGCCGGTCAAGTGCGGTTACGTCGTCTACGACTTCGACCGCACGCCCTCGGTCGACGCGATCTTCGCGTTCCTCAAGAAAAAGCGCGTCGAGTCCATCGGCCGCTACGGCGGCTGGAAGTACTCGTTCATGGAGGAGACGATCCTCGACGGCAAGCGCTGCGCGGAAAGATTGTCGAATGGGTAAGCAGTAGTAGTCTATTTACTGAATCATTCGTCCTCGACACGTCGGCGCTGCTCTGCCTCAAGGAGGACGAGCATGGGGCCGCGCGAGTCGAGGCGATCCTACGCGAGCACGGCAAGAAGGGCTCCGTTTTCATCAGCTTCATGTCCGTCATGGAGCTCGCGTACATCCTCGAGCAGGAGCAGGGGGAGGCCTCGGCTCGCGAAGGCGTGCCGCAGCTCAAGCAGCTTCCGGTTCAGGTCGTCGAAAGCGACGCGCCGCTGGGGCTTGCCGCCGCGAAGAGCAAGGCCGGCCACAAGCTTTCGGTCGCGGACGCGTGGATCGCCGCCGCCGCCGAGCGCCTCGGCGCCGCGCTCATCCACAAAGACCCGGAGTTCGAGCCCCTCGAGGCGTTGATCCGTCTGCGCGCTCTTCCGTTCAAGTAGCGCCCGCGAGCGTTTGATATAATCGTTCCATGCGGCCGGCGCTTCTCGTCTTTTTGACGCTTCTGGCGGGCTGCGTGTCCGAGACGGTCGAGCGCAACCGCCCCCGCAAAGGCCCGGTCCCGGAAGTCGGCTGGGTCGACACCGGCGGCGGCGAGGTGCGCTACTCGACGGACGGCTGGGGCTTCGTCGTCTCGCTGCGCCGCGGCTCCGCCCTGCGGCGCATGAAGAAGATCTGCAAGGGCTTGAAGGCGAAGATCGACGACGAGTTCACGCACCAGGACGTCAACGTCCCTTACGCGAGCGACGACCTCGCCCAGCATCTCGACAAGGGCGTCGAGCATTATCAAGTCGCGCCGTACCATCACATCGTCTTCGAGTGCTTCGTGCCGCTGCAGGCGTCGGCCACGCAAGCCGTTCAGGCCCAAGGAAAACCATGAAACTCGACCGCCCCGTCGTATTCTTCGATCTGGAAGCGACCGGCATCGCTCCGCTGGAAGACCGCATCGTCGACATCGCTCTGATCAAGAGGAGCCCGGACGGCTCGGAGGTCGTCTTTACTTCGTTCGTGAACCCCGGCGTGCCGATCCCGCGCGAAGCCTCGGCCGTCCACCACATAACCGACGACATGGTCCGCGAGGCGCCGCGCTTCTCCGAGCTCGCGCCGCGCGTGCTGGAGTTCATCGGCGACGCCGACTTGGGCGGCTTCAACGTCTTGAAATACGACATTCCCATGCTGCAGGCGGAGCTGCGCCGCGCCGCGCACGGCGAGCTCAACATGCAGGGCCGCCGCGTCGTCGACGCCTTTTCGATCTTCCAGCGCATGGAGCCGCGCAATCTCTCGGCCGCTTACAAGCTCTATTGCGGCAAGCCGCTGCCCGACGCCCACCGCGCCGAGCCCGACGCGCGCGCCACGATGGAGGTGTTCTGGGCGCAGCTCGAGCGCTACCAGGAGCTTCCGAAGGACGTCGAGGGCGTCGCCAAGTTCTGCGCGCCGAAAGACCCGGGCCGGGTCGACTCCGAGGGCAAGTTCGTCTGGCGCAACGGCGAGGCCGCGTTTAACTTCGGCAAGCATCGGACGCTGACGCTCAAGGAGATAGCTAAACGAGAGCCCTCTTATCTTATATGGCTCTCGAAGGCCGAGAAGACGACGCCCGAGCTGCAGAGGCTTTGTGAGGACGCGCTGGCCGGCCGCTTCCCGACGCCGGCGAAATGAAGAAGGCCGTCGTCCTTCTGTCGGGCGGCCTCGACTCGGCGACGGCGCTTTATTGGGCGAAAAAACGGGGCTATTCTCCGGTTGCGCTCTCCGTGCGCTACGGCCAGCGCCACTGGCGGGAGCTCAAGGCGGCGAAAGCGGTGGCCGAGGCGGCGAAGGTCCCGCTTCATGCGGTCGACGTGCCGCTGCCCTGGCTCGACCACGCGTCGTCGTTGACCGACAAGAGTCTCAAGATCCCCGACCTTCCGCTTTCGCGCATCGGCCGCGGCGGCGTGCCGACGACCTACGTGCCGGGCCGCAACACGCTCTTTCTCGCGCTGGCCGCCTCGCTGGCGGATTCGATCGGCGCCGACGCCGTCGTGATCGGCGCCAACGTGCTCGATTACTCAGGCTACCCCGATTGCCGGGGGGGGTTCCTGTCCGCTTTCGAGAAGGCGGCCCGGCGCGGCACGCGCCGCGCGAAGCTCAAGGTGCTCGCGCCGCTCCTGAAGCTCGACAAGCGGGGGATCATTCGCCTCGCCGAGAAAGTCGGCGCGCCGCTTTCGCTGACGTGGTCGTGCTACGCGGGCAAATCCCGGCCCTGCGGGCGCTGCGACTCGTGCAAGCTGCGCGCCAAGGGCTTCGCCGAGGCCGGACGGCCCGATCCGGCATGCTGAAGCTCTCCGACGCCGGCAGCGCGCGCGTCGTCGAGGTCTTCTCGTCTTTGCAGGGCGAGGGGCTGTGGCTCGGCCAGCGCCAGGTGTTCGTGCGCTTGGGCGGCTGCAACCTGCATTGCGACTATTGCGACGAGCCGGACACGATCCCGATTCCCAGCGGTGATTTGTGGACTTCTTCCACGCTCAAAAAAGAGATCGAGCGCCTGGCGAAGGACCCGAAAGCCGAGGCCGTGTCGTGGACCGGCGGCGAGCCGCTGCTGCACGGGAAGTTCCTCGCCGGGATGATGAAGTGGGCCAAGGAGCGCGGCCTCAAGAATTATCTCGAGACCAACGGCACGCGCGTCGAGGACATGAAGGCTTTAGTCGAGCTCTGCGACATGACGGCGGCCGACATCAAGCTGCCGTCGGCGACGGGCCGGGAGACTTGGTCCGACCACCTGGAGTTCCTGCGCGCGCTGCCGCCGGACAAGGCCTTCGCGAAGGTCGTGCTGACGTCGAAGTCGACGGCCGCCGAGTGGCGCCAGGTGATCCGGCTCATGCAGGAGGTCTCGCCGAAGATCCCGCTGATCCTGCAGCCGGCCACGCCTTTCGCCGGCGTCATGGCGATCGAGCCCGCGCTCTGCATCCAATTCATGCGCCAGGCGGCGGCGCTCCTTAAAGACGTGCGCCTGATCCCGCAGTTCCACCCCGTCTGGGACCTGCCCTAGGGCCGCCTCAAAATGCTAAAAAAGCGGTCATGCTGACCGCGGCTCTCGCCGGCCGCCGCCTGATGCTCACGGGCGCGACCGGCTTCATCGGCAAAGTCACGCTCGCCATGATCCTCGACCGGCTGCCGGACGTCGGCCGCGTCTACGTCCTCGTGCGCCCGCGGCCGGGCCGCGACCCGGAGGAGCGCTTCTTCGACGCGCTCCAAGGCTCGCCGGTCTTCGAACCGCTGCGCGAGCGCCACGGCGCTGGCTTCGAGGCCTACGTCCGCGCGCGCGTCGAGGTCGTCGCCGGCGACGTGACGCAGCCCCGCTTCGGCCTGACGCCCGAGGGTATAGAAGCCTTGAAGGGTCACGTGGACGCCGTCTTGAACGTCGCGGGCTTGGTCTCGATGAACCCCGGCCTCGACGACTCGATCTCCGTCAACGCGCGCGGCGCGCGCCACGCCGCCGATTTCTGCCGCGCGACCGGCGCCAAGCTCGTGCATATGTCGACCGCCTACGTCGCCGGCCTGCGCCAGGGCGAGGTGCGCGAGGACGAGCCGATCCTGGGCTATCGCCCGCCCGCCGGCGCCGGTGAATTCGACGCCGCGGCCGAGCTCGCCTCCTGCGAGCGCGCGCTCGAGGACGTCCGCGAGCAGGCCGCGGGCAGCCAGGCCGCCGCGCTGCGCGAGCAGGCGATCCGCCGCCTGCTTGAAAAAGGCAAGCCGGTCTCCGAGCCCGCGATCGCCGCGGCGACGGGGCGCCTGGCGCGCCGCTGGGTCGACGAGCGGTTGATCGAAGAGGGCCGCCGCCGCGCGCGCGCCTGGGGCTGGCCCAACGTCTACTGCTACACCAAGTCGATCGGCGAGCAGCTGATCGCCGCCGCTCCGGGCCTCGACTACACGATCGTGCGCCCCTCGATCGTCGAAAGCGCGCTGGCTTTCCCTTTCCCGGGCTGGAACGAGGGCCTGACGACGAGCGCGCCGATGATCCTCGCGATGTGCACGGGCCACGCGCTGTGGCCCGCGCATCCGAAGGCCGCGCTCGACGTGATCCCGGTCGACATGGTGGCCGCGGGCACCTTGATCGCGGCGGCGGGGCTCCTGAGCGGCCGCCGACAGCGCGTCTACCATCTGACCTCCTCGGGCTCGAACCCGTTCGCCGTGCGCCGCTGCATGCGCTACGTGGGAGAGTACCGCCGCCGCCATTACCGCGACCACGCGCCCGAAGCCTTGTGGTCGCAGTGGCTGTGGACGCGCCTCAACGTCATCACGGTCTCCGAGCCGACGTACCGCCGCTTCGGCGTCCCGGCCTTCCGCCGCGCCGCCGCGGTCCTCGGTTTTTCCAAGGCCGAGCACGATCTGGGGCAAGTCGAGCACGTCGTGTCGACCTTCCTGCCGTTCATCCACGACATCGACTGCGTCTTCCGCTCCGAGGGCTTGAGCGCGCTGCGGGCGTCGATGGACGACGCGGAGCGCGCCGCGCTGGCGTGGGAGCCCGAGGCGATCGACTGGCGGCACTACTGGTTCGACGTGCACACCGAGGGCCTGCGGCGCTGGGTCTTCCCCGGCTTCCCCGCCCGCAACGGCGGCCCGCTGCGCCCGGCGTGGGCGCCGGCGATCAACCGCTTCATCAAGCGCTCGATCGAGCTGGGCCAGGACGTCTTCTACGGCGCGGCGTTCTCGACGGAGGTCGTCGGCCGGGAGCACGTGCCGGACGCCCCGGGGTTTCTCGTCGCCGCCAACCACGTCAGCCACCTCGACATGGGCTTGGCGCGCCACGGCCTGGGCGCCGTCGGCCGCGACTTGGTCGCGATGGCCGCGCGCGATTATTTCTTCGGCAACGCCGTCGTCAGCCGCCTGCTCAAAACCTACACGAATCTTCTGCCCATCGGCCGCACCGGCGCGGTCAAGGACGCGCTCAGCGCCGCCGGCCGCGTCATGAAGGAAGGCCGCAGCGTGCTGATCTTCCCGGAGGCCACGCGCTCGACGAGCGGCGAGATCGGGCCGTTCAAGAGCACGGTCGGCTATCTCGCTCTCCAAAACAAGGCCGACGTGCTGCCGGCGTACCTCGACGGGACCTTCCGCGCGCTGCCCAAGGGAGCGGTCTTCCCGCGGGCGCGGCGTTTGGCCGTGCGCTTCGGCCCCGTGATCTCGCAAGCGGAGCTGCGCCGCGCCGTCGACGGCCTGCCGCCCAAGGAGGCCTACCGCGCGGCGGCCGCGCTCATCGAAGCCGCCGTGCGCCGCCTCGAGGTCGAGGCCCGCGCCCGAGAGACATGCCGCGTCGCCTCGCGGTAGTCACCGGCGCCTCGTCCGGGATCGGCCTCGCGCTCGCCCGGCTCCTTTTAAGGGAAGGCTGGGACGTCGTCGCCGCCGGCCGCGACGCGGCGCGCCTGACCGCCGGGCGGCCCGTCGCCTGCGACCTGTCGCGGCCCGAGGGCGTCGCGCGGCTTACATCGGCGATCGCGGACCAGCCCGTCTCGCTTCTCGTCAACAACGCCGGTTTCGGCGTGCACGGCCGGTTCGCGCGGACCGACGCGGCGGAAGAGCTCGCCCTCGTCTCCCTTCAGCTTTCGGCGGCGCTCGCGCTTTCTAAGGCGGTCCTGCCCGGGATGCTCGCCCGGCGCGAGGGGACGATCCTCAACGTGGGCTCGGTCTACGCGTTCTCGCCGGTGCCCGAGCAGGCGGTCTACGGGGCGTGCAAGGCGTTCCTGCTGTCGTGGACGCAAGCCTTGGACGCCGAGCTTTCGGGGACGGGCGCGCGCGCGCTGGCGTTTTGTCCGGGGATCGTGCGCACGGAGTTTCGCGCGCGCGCCGGGCTCTCGGACAAGGGCGCTCTCAAGGGAATGAGCGCCGAGCAGGCGGCCGAGGCGGCTTGGCGTCAGGTCCGCGCGGGGACAGGCGTCGTCGTGCCCGGGCGCGGCAACAAGGCCTTCGCGCTAGCGGCGCGCCTGGCCGGCGGTCGCGGCGCGGCCAAGTTCGTCGGCGCCGTCAACCGCTGGCGCGGCTTGAAATCCGTCGCTTGACGGGATCAGCTTGCCGGGATTGAAAAGGCCCTTGGGGTCCAGGCCGGCTTTGAGCGCGGAAAGCGCGGTCACGCCGGCCGCCGAGATCTCGCGCCGCATCCAAGGGAGATGCTCCATGCCGACGGCGTGGTGGTGCGTGAGCGCCGCGCCGTGGGCGAGGAAGGTCTCCGTCAGCAGCCTCTTGTAGCCGTAATACTGCTCGAGCTCCCGGCCCGCGGACATGCGGCAGGCCCACGTGAAATAGAGGCAGGCGCCGGTCTTGTAAGTGTGCGAGATGTGGCAGCCGATGAAGCCGGGCGTGCCCTCTTTCTCGAAGCGCGCGAGCACGGCCGCGCGCGCCGCGCGGTGCACGTCGAGGAGCTTCGACCACGGCGCGGAGGTCTCGGCGACGTCGCAGACGATGCCTCGGTCCATCACGAAGTCCCGAAGATACGGGACGTTGAACTTGTCCTTCTGCCATGCGACGCCCACGCTTTGCCCGAGGTCGAAGCCGCCGTGGCGCTTGAGGATCGCCAGGGCCTCTTTCTTCGTGCGCCGCACGTGGACGGCCTCGCCCTCCAGGCCGAGGACCATGATCGCCGGAAAGGTGTAGCCGCGCGCCTTG
>CAZRIP010000059.1:0-23664 GCA_964600165.1 uncultured Elusimicrobia bacterium
CGGAGAGCATGCTTCCACTATTATAGTCCATAAATCCTACATATAGCCTTTGCGCGCCCGAGATGAGGCGCGCCCCTCTTTTTTCGTAAAGTGCGGCGCGTGACGAACCTAGACGAGCTATCGATCAATACGATCCGTTTCCTGTCGGTCGACGCCGTGCAGAAGGCCAACAGCGGCCACCCCGGCTTGCCGCTCGGCGCGGCGCCGATGGCCTACGTGCTGTGGACGCGCTTCCTCAAGCACGATCCCTCGGACCCCCATTGGTTCGACCGCGACCGCTTCATTCTTTCGGCCGGCCACGGCTCGATGCTGCTCTATAGCCTGCTCCACCTGACCGGCTATGCGCTGCCCATGGAGGAGCTCCAGAGGTTCCGCCAGTGGGGGAGCATGACGCCCGGCCATCCCGAGCGCGGCACTCCCGGAGTCGAGATCACGACCGGGCCGCTGGGCCAGGGCTTCGCCAACGGCGTGGGCATGGCGATGGCCGAGGCGCATCTGGCCGCGCGCTACAATCGTCCGGACTTTCCGGTGATCGACCATTTCACCTACGGCCTCGTCAGCGACGGCGACCTCATGGAAGGCGTGGCGTCGGAGGCGGCCTCGCTCGCCGGCGACCTCAAGCTCGGCAAGCTGATCTATCTCTACGACGACAACAGGGTCACGCTTTCCGCGGCCACCGGCTTGACCTTCACCGAGGACCGCGCGCGGCGCTTCGAGGCTTACGGCTGGCATACGCAGGCGATCGAAGACGGCAACGACCTCGCGGCGATCGAGCGCGCGCTCGCCGCCGCGCGCTCGGAGACGGAGCGGCCCTCGCTGATCCTCGTGCGCACGCACATCGGCTACGGCTCTCCCCAGCAGGACACCTTCGAGGCGCACGGCTCGCCGCTCGGCGAGGAGGCGGTGCGAAAGACCAAGCAGAAGCTCGGCTGGCCGCTCGAGCCGCCGTTCCTCGTGCCGGGCGAGGTCTCCGCTCATTTCCAAGAGGCGCTCGATAAAGGGCGCCGGGCTCAGGCGCGCTGGAGCGAGCTCTTTTCCACCTATGAAAGGAAGCACCCTCAGCTCGCGGCCGAGCTGCGCGGCTTGATCGCCGGCGAGCTTCCCGCGGGCTGGGACGCGGACATCCCGCGGTTTCCCGCGGACGCCAAGGGCCTGGCCACGCGCGTCGCCTCCGGCAAGGTCATGGCGGCGAGCGCGCCGAGGCTTCCGTCGCTGCTCGGCGGCTCGGCCGACCTCGATCCTTCCACCCACACGGCGCTCAAGGGCGCCGGCGACCTCGGAAATCCCGCGGCCGCCGCGGGCGATCAGCAAGGCGCGGCCGGAGGCGGCTGGAGCTACGCCGGCCGCAACGTCCATTTCGGCGTGCGCGAGCACGCGATGGGCGCGATCGCCAACGGCCTCGCTGCGCACGGCGGTTTGCTGCCTTACACCGCGACCTTCCTGACGTTCTCCGATTACATGCGCCCGTCGATCCGGCTCGCCGCGCTGATGGGGCTGCGCGTCGTCTTCATCTTCACGCACGACAGCATCGGGCTCGGCGAGGACGGCCCGACGCATCAGCCCGTCGAGCATCTGGCCGCCCTGCGCGCGATCCCGAACCTGCTCGTCCTGCGCCCCGGCGACGCCAACGAGGCCGCCGAGGCTTGGCGGATCGCGATCGAGACGCGCGACCGGCCCACGGCGCTCGTGCTCTCGCGCCAGAACGTCCCGACGCTCGACCGCGCGCGACTGGCCCCGGCCGCGGGCCTGCGCCGCGGCGCCTACGTGCTGGCCGATCCTCCGTCGGGAAAACCGAGGCTCGTCTTGATCGCTAGCGGCTCCGAGCTCGGCCTGATCGTCGCCGCGCGCGAGAAGCTGGAAGCGCGGGGAATCCCGACGCGTCTCGTGTCGATGCCGAGCTGGGAGCTCTTCGACGCGCAGGACCGCGTCTACCGCGACTCCGTCCTGCCTCCGGAGATCCCGGCGCGGCTCTCGGTCGAGGCCGGCTCCACGATGGGCTGGCGCCGGTACGTCGGCGAGCGCGGCGGCGTCCTCGGCGTCGATCGCTTCGGCGCCTCGGCTCCCGGCGAGGTCGTCATGCTAGAATACGGCTTCAGCGTCGAGAACGTCTGCGAGCGAGCGCTGGCTTTGCTGGAGGCATGATGCAGCTGGGAATGATCGGTCTCGGGCGCATGGGCGCGAACTTGGTCCGGCGCCTGGTCAAAGGCGGGCACCAATGCGTGGTCTACGACGTCGACTCTTCCGCCGCCCGCTCGCTCGCCGGCCCGGGCGTCGCCGTCGCCGCGACGCTCGCCGAGCTGGTCTCAAAGCTCTCCGCGCCGCGCGCGGTCTGGGTCATGGTGCCCGCCGGCGTCGCCGGCAAGACGATCGAGGACGTCGCCGCGCTTCTCTCTCCCGGGGACGCCGTCATCGACGGGGGGAACAGCTACTACCGCGACGACCTCGCCCGCGCGAAGACGCTCAGGGCCAAGGGCGTCCACTTGATCGACTGCGGCACGAGCGGAGGCGTCTTCGGACTCGAGCGCGGCTACTGCCTGATGATCGGCGGGGAAGACGACGCGGTCCGCCGGCTCGATCCGATCTTCAAGAGCATGGCTCCGGGCGTCGCCGCCGCGCCGCGCACGCCGGGCCGCGACGGCGCGCCCGGCGCCGCCGAGCAGGGCTACCTGCACTGCGGCCCCAACGGCGCCGGGCATTTCGTCAAGATGGTCCACAACGGCATCGAGTACGGCCTGATGGCCGCTTACGCGGAGGGCTTGAACATCCTCAAGAACGCCGACGCCGGCCTGCGGGAGCGGGCGCGCGACGCGGAGACGACGCCGCTGCGCGACCCTGAGGCCTACCAATACCGCATCGACGTCGGCCAAGTGGCCGAGGTCTGGCGCCGGGGCAGCGTGATCTCGTCTTGGCTGCTCGACCTGACCGCTCAGGCGCTCGCCGGGGATTCCGAGCTCGGCCGGTTCACGGGCCGCGTCTCCGACTCCGGCGAGGGGCGCTGGACGACGATGGCCGCCGTCGACGAGGGCGTGCCCGCGCCGGTCATCAGCGCCGCGCTCTTCGGCCGCTTCGAGTCCCAGGGCGAGGCCGACTACGCCGACCGCGTCCTTTCCGCGATGCGCAAGCAGTTCGGCGGGCACGAGGAAAAAAAGAAGTGACCCAGTCCGACGCCCTCGTCCTCTTCGGCGCGACTGGCGACCTCGCCCACAAGAAGATCTTCCCTTCGCTCTACGCGATGGTCGCCCGCGGCGTCTTGAAGGTCCCGATCGTCGGCGTCGGCTTTTCGGGCTGGGATCTCGAGCGCCTGCGCGCGCGCGCCAAGGACGGCATCGGGCGCGCCGGAAAGGCCGACCCCAAGGTCCTGAGGCGGCTCTTCTCGCTCTTGCGCTACGTCGACGGCGACTACAAGGACCCCGGCACGTTTCAAAGGATCAAGGCGGCGCTCGGCCCGGCGCGCCATCCCGCGTTCTATCTCGCCATCCCGCCCGCGTTCTTCGCGGCCATCATCAAGGACCTCGGCGCCGCGAATCTCTCCGGCGGCGCGCGCGTCATCGTGGAGAAGCCCTTCGGCCGAGATCTCGCCTCGGCGCGGGAGCTCAACCGCGCCGCGCACGCCGTTTTCCCGGAATCCTCGATCTTCCGCATCGACCATTTCCTCGGCAAGGAGGCCATCGAGAACATCCTCTACTTCCGCTTCGCCAACTCGTTCCTCGAGCCGATCTGGAACCGCGACCACGTGGCGAGCGTGCAGATCACGATGTCGGAGGATTTCGGCGTGGAAGGGCGCGGCAAGTTCTACGACGGCGTCGGCTGCCTGCGCGACGTGATCGAGAATCATCTCTTCCAGATGGTCGCGCTGCTGGCGATGGAGCCGCCGGCGGGGAAAGGCTTCGAGGCGCAGCGCGCCGAGAAGGCCAAGGTGTTCGAGGCCATGCGCCCTTTGAAGCCGCGAGACGTGGTGCGAGGCCAGTACGCCGGCTACCGCAAGGAAAAGAACGTCGCGCGCGGCTCCGACACGGAGACGTTCTGCGCGCTGCGCCTTTTCATCGACTCCTGGCGCTGGGCCGGCGTGCCGTGGTACCTGCGCTCCGGCAAGCATTTGGCCAACGAGGCGGCGGAGGTCGTCGTCCAGCTCAAGGCGCCGCCGCAGGCGCTGTTCGCGGACTCGGCGCCGGGAGCCGGGCGCGCCAATTACCTGCGCTTTCGCGTCTCTCCCTGCCCCGCCATCGCGCTCGCCGCGCGCGTCAAGCGCCCCGGCGAGGATTTCATCGGCGAGCAGAAGGAGCTCTATCTTCTCGACGCGCACGCCGACGAGCAGGCGCCCTACGAGCGGCTGCTGGGCGACGCGCTCGCCGGCAACGGGGCGCTTTTTACCCGCGAGGACGCCGTCGAGGCCGCCTGGGCCGTCGTCGATCCCGTCTTGAGAAAGCATCGCCGGGCCGCCCTTTACAAGCGCGGGACTTGGGGGCCGAAGGAAGCCGACGCCTTGATCGCGGCCGACGGCGGCTGGCGCGACCCCGTCGTCAAGAAGACGGCGCGCTGAGAACGCTCAGCGTCCGGGGTGCGTCGCGAGCAGGTCGAGCACGGCGCGGCGCTCCTCGTCGATCTCCGACGGCGTCCGGAAGCCCAGCGCGCGAAAGACCGCGGTCTGCGGCGCGCGGCCGACGAGGGCGTGGCGCAGCAGGAACGCGCCGATCGCGGCCGTCCCGATCAGGAAGCGGCGGTCGACGAGCCGGGACATGAGCAGCGTCGCGAGCACGGCGAGCCCGCCATGCGCCTCGACGGCGCGCTCCACGTCCCACTCCGCGTCGAGCTCGTCGAGCCGGCGGCGCAGGCCCTCGGGCGAGCGGCGCCGGTAGTCGTCGAGCCTGCGAACGGCCTTGCGATGGATCCGCGCGTTGATCGAGGGACGGGTGTGCTCCTCGACGCGCGTCGCTGTTTTGGCAAACATGTCGCATCACCTCTCTCTTGATTGTACGGCGCCGGGGTTGAGGCCGCGTGACTTTTGGTGCCAGAGATGTAGACTTTGAACGGGGACGTTTTATAGGATTCGACTGACGGGCCAATTTCATTATCGCGAGGAGACTTCGATGAGCGGGATCGCCGAGAATCTGGGCATGGTCGGGCTGGACGCGGAGACGCGCAAGATGGTGTTGGACACCATCCGCGAGTACGGCAAGCGCCGGCTCAAGCACGCGGATCTCATCAAGCTCGACGACCACAACACCTACCCGACGGAGATCATGAAGGACCTCTACGATCCCGAGAAGGTCGCGATCAACCTCATGATGATCCCCGAGAAGTACGGCGGCCTCGGCGGCAACTCCTACGATATCTATCGCGCCTGCGAGGTGATCTCGCGCTTCGACCTCGGCCTCTGCACGAACGTGTTCGCCACTTTTCTGGGGCTTGATCCGATCTTCGTCGGCGGCACCGACGCCCAGAAGGAGAAGTGGATCAAGTTCGTCGTCGAGAAGCAGTGCCTGGTCGCCTACGGCGCCACCGAGCCAGGCGCCGGCTCCGACCTCCTCCATCTCAAGACCCGCGCCGAGCGCGTGATGGAGGGAGACAAGATCGTCGGCTACAAGCTCAACGGCTCGAAGATGTGGATCACGAACGGGGGCACCGCCGGCCTTTATACGATCCTCGCGCGCGCTCCGAAGGGCGTCTCGTGGTTCGTCGTCGAGGCGGGCACGAAGGGCCTCTCCGCCGACAAGCACGAGGACAAGCACGGCATCCGCCTTTCCGACACGACGCCCGTCAACCTTCAAGACGTCTACGTCCCCGCCAATCAGCTGATCGGCGAGGTCGAGGGCAAGGGCCTGCGCCAGGCGCAGGCGGTCTTCGGATATACAAGGCTGTTGGTCGCCGCCATGGCTCTCGGCGTCGGAGAAGAAGCCCTCGAGCACGCGGTCCGCTACTCCCAGCAGCGCCTGGTCGGCGGCAACCCGCTTTCGACCAAGCAGGGCTTCACGCACAAGCTGATCGTCCCCGTTTACGCGCGGCTCGAGGCCTGCCGCGCGTTCATCGAGGAGATCGCGAAGACGATCGACGGCGGCGCCGAGGGGCTGCAGACCGAGGGCGCCATCGCCAAACGCCTCTGCTCCGAGACCGCGGACCAGGCCGCCAACAACGCCATCCAGGCTTTCGGCGGCAACGGCTACGTCCGCGAGTTCCCGGTCGAGAAGCTCAAGCGCGACGTCAAGATCACCTGCATCTATGAAGGCACCAGCGAGATCCTCGAGCTGACGACCTTCCGCGAGCGCTGGCAGGCGAACATCAACGCGGACGGCAAGTACTACGACAAGATCGCCGACGAAATGGACGCGCTGCACGCCAAGGGCCCGGACGTCGGCGCCTGGGCAGCGGCCGTCGCCGCGCGCGCGCTTTCGCGCGTGCTCAAGGCCTGCTACGACCAGAAGCTGACGTCGAACCAGATCGCCCACATGAAGCTCGGCGAGCTGATGGGCTACGTCGAGGTCGCGGCCTCGTTCTGCCGCGCCGCGGCCAAGGATGAGCTCTCCGAGGGGGTCCAGTTCGATAAGGAAGCCTGGCGCGCGATGAGCCGGATCAACGCGGCCTACGCGGCCTCCTGGGTGGCCAGCGAGGGCCTGCGCCTCGTGGCAGGCTCCTCCGAGACCGAGACTCTCGGCTTGGTCGACGAGCTCAACCTCAAAGCCGTCGCCAAGGCCCAGAAAGGCACGATCGCCGACCAGGACCTCGTCGCAAAGAAGCTGGTCGAGACGTTCAAGGCCGACGCGGTCTAGCCTTCCCTAATAGGAGCGGGACCGGGGCCGCTCCCTGCGGGGGGCGGCCCCGATTTGCTAGGATCACTGCCTCGTGAAGGCGTTCGCGTTTTCCATCTTCGCCGTCCTGCTCTCCGCGCCCATCCAGGCCGCCACGGTCACCGTGTCGTCGACCACCGACACGGGCGCCGGCAGTCTGCGCCAGGCCATCACCGACTCCAACGGCCTCGGCGGAGCGAACACGATCGGCTGGTCCTCCGGCGGCAGCGGGACGATCACGCTCGGAAGCAATCTCCCCAACGTCAACGCCAACACGACCTTCGACTTCACCGCCTCGACCAACCCCGTGACGATCGCCGGCGCGCCGAACGCGCTGCCGTTGTCCGGCGCCACTACGCTCAACAACGGCGGGGGCAACACGGCGACGATCTCCGCCGTGATCAGCGACGGCGCCGCGGCGGGATCGATCACGAAGACGGGGACGGGACAAGTCAACCTCACCGGCGCCAACACTTACACGGGCGGCACGACGCTCAACGCGGGCGTCCTCGGCCTGGGGACGAACGCCTCGCTCGGGACGGGCGGCGCGACGCTCAACGGAGGCTCTCTTCAGCTCGAAGCCAACGTGGGCACCGTGGCCAACGCCCTCACGCTCGGCGCCAACGGCACGCTCGACGACAACGGCTTCACGGGCACTTTTTCCGGCGGCATCGGCGACGGAGGCAACGGCTTCTCGTTGACCAAGATCGGCGGAGGCACCATCACGCTCACCGGAGTCAGCAGTTACTCGGGCGGGACGGTCTTCAACGGCGGCATCCTCAACGCCAACGCCGACGCGGCCCTCGGCAACGCCGCCGGGGGGCTGACGTTCAACGGCGGCGCGTTTCAGTTCGGCTCCGCTTTCACCAGCGCCCGCGCCGTCACGCTCAACGACGCCGGCGGCGTCGTCGACACCAACGGCTTCAACTCCACGCTCTCCGGGGCGATCGGAGGAGACGGCGGCCTGACCAAGAACGGCCTCGGCACGCTGTTTTTGACCGGGAACAACACGTTCCAGGGCCCGACGACCATCAACAATGGCGTCCTCAACGTCAACTCCGACGCCGCGCTCGGCTCGGAGAACAACGCCTTCACGTTCAGTTCCGGGACGCTTCAGCTCGCGGCCGACTACGTCTCGACCCGCACCTTCTCCGTCTCATCCTTCGGGCAGTTCGACAACAACGGCCACAACCTGACGCTCAACGGGACGATCGGAGGAGGGGGAGCGCTGCAGTTCACGGGAGCCGGCAACGTCACGCTGACCGGCTCGAACGGTTACTATGGCGGGACCAGCATCCAGGGCGGCAGCTTCTTCACGGACACTGTTTCGCCGTTCGGAAGCGGTGGAGTCGCGATCAACGCCGCGACGTCGATCCAGTTCGCCGCCAGCTCCGGGGTCGTCCTCGGCAATCCTTTCACTCTCAACGCGAACGCGACCTTCGACACCAACGGCGGCAGCACGACGATCAGCGGAACCATCAGCGGAACGGGCGCCATCATCAAGACCGGGGCCGGGGTCCTCCAGCTCGCCGGCGGCAACACCTACTCCGGCGGAACGACCGTCAACAACGGCTTCCTATCGATCTCGGACGATTCCTCGCTCGGCGCGACTACGGGCGGGTTGACGCTGCTCAACGGCGCGACGGTTCAGGCTCAAGGCAACAACTTTTCCACCTCGCGAGCGATCACGCTAGGCGCCGGCGGCGGCGTCTTCGACGACTACGGTCGGACGATCGGCCTCAGCGGCGTCATCGGCGGAGCCGGATCTTTCACCAAAACAGGCAGCGGCACGGTCTATCTCAGCGCCGTCAACACCTATGGCGGAGCGACGGCGGTGACCAATGGCGTCCTCGCGCTCGGGATCGACAACGCCCTGCCCGCCGGCACGCCGGTCACAATCGCCAGCGGGGGAACGCTCGACCTAGGAACGTTCAAGCAGACCACGTCGCAGATAGCCAGCCTGGAGGTGCCAGGCACTCTCGCGATGACACTGCAGGCCGCGCAGAACGGCACCGGAGTCAAAAGTCTTGCTGTGACGGGCAACGCCAAATTGACCGGCGGCACGCTCTACGTCAAGCTGACGCCGCAAGTCGTCAAGGCCGGCGCCGTCTTCACGCCGCTCACCTATGGCTCTAACACCGGGACTACCTTCACGACGATCCTGTCCCCCGCCGCGATCGCGTTTACCCCAGACTATACGAGCGGAACAAGCCTCAAGCTGACCGCCAGCCTCGTGCCGTTCGCCAACGTCTCCGCGTCGGTCAACCAAGCCGCGATCGGCCGCACGCTCGAACCGCTCCGCGTCAACCCGGCCGGCGACATGGCGACGATCCTCGGGAATCTCTACACGCTCGATGCCGGGGGCCTCCAGGCCGCGCTCGACCAGATGGGCCCGGCATCGCTCGGCGCGATGAGCGGGATCAGCCTGGCCGGCTCGGCCGCGCAGGGCGCCGCGCTCAGCCGCCGCATGCAGACCCTCGCCGACGCGGGCCGCGCCGACCGTCCCGCCAACTACACCGTGACGGGGCCTTCTTTCCCCGGCACGCTCTACGCCGAGGCGGCCGGCGACACGCCGATGGCCGCGTCGGGCGGCGGGCTCGGCCGCTGGGGCTATTTCGCGTCGGGCGTCGCCTCGGGCGGCAAGCTCACCGAGACGAACACGGCCGGCGGCACCAACCCGGGCTACGCCTTCAACACGCAGGGCCTGACCGGAGGCGCGGACTACCGCGTCAACGACAACGCCGCGCTCGGCGCATCCCTCGGCTGGCTGCGCGGCCACTCCTCGATCTACTCTCCGGGCTCCGGCACCGTGGACAGCCAGAGCGTCCGTTTGGGCGGCTACGGCACGGCGTTCACGCAGAACCTCGAGGCCGATCTCTACGTGGGCGGCGCCCTCGACTATTTCTCGACCCATCGAAACATCAACTTCGTGCAAGTCTCGCGCACGGCCTCCGGCACGCCGCGCGGCTGGGAGCTCAACGTCCACCCCGCGCTGCGCTACGACTACAACGCGTTCGACTACGGGATCTTTTCTCCGTTCCTGGCGGAGTCCTACGACCGGATCGCCGTGCAAGGCTTCTCCGAGAGCGGCGCGCAAGCCCTCGACCTTGCCGTCGGGCCGCAGACGATCGAATCTCTTGAACAGGATCTCGGCCTGCGCTACTCGATGAAGATCGACGCCGACACGTTCAACTGGATCCCTTACGGGAGCCTCGGCTGGCGCCACGAGTACCAGAAGCAGAGCCGCCCGATCACCGCGTCCTTCGCGGAAGCCGGCGGCGCGCCGTTCCAGATCCAGAGCGGCGACGTCGCGCGCAACGGCACGATCGTCGGCCTGGGCGCCGCGGTCAACTGGACGAAGTACACGACCTTCAAGCTCGACTACTCGAGCGACTTCCGCTCTCACTTCCAGAACACGACGGTCGAGCTGAGCCTTCGCTCGCGCTTCTAGGATTTAAAAGCTATCCTTCACTCGATGAATCGCCTCACGATCGGGCTGATCGCCGCGCTCGGCGTCGTCACGGTCGCGTTCAGCGTCCTTTGGACGATGGCCCTGCGCCGGGACCCCGAGGCGCGGCGCCCGACGGCGCTCGAGCTCTTCATCGGCTTCGTGACCGACTTCTTCGACACGCTCGGCATCGGCTCCTTCGCGCCGACGACCTCGGTCTTCAAGCTCTTCAAGATCCTGCCCGACGAGAACATCCCCGGCGCGCTCAACGTCGGCCACGCGATCCCGACCTTCGCCGAGGCTTTCATCTTCATGACGATCGTCAAGATCGACGGCGCGACGCTCGCCTTGATGATCCTCGCCTCCGTCGTCGGCGCCTGGCTCGGCGCCGGGGTCGTGACGTCGTGGCCGCGCCGCCGGATCCAGATCGGCATGGCCGTGGCGCTCCTCTGCGCGGGGGGATTCTTCCTGATGAAGAACCTGGGGCTCTTCCCGCCGGGCGGCGACACGCTCGCGCTGACGGGCAGCAAGCTCGCGATCGGACTCGCCGTCAACTTCGTCCTCGGCGCCTTGATGACGCTCGGCATCGGCGCCTATGCCCCGTGCATGATTCTAGTGAGCCTGCTCGGCATGAACCCGGGCGCGGCGTTCCCGATCATGATGGGCTCGTGCGCGTTCCTGATGCCGACGGCGGCGATCGCGTTCGTGCGCAAGAAGCGCTACGGGCCCGGCCCGTCGCTCGGCTTGACGCTCGGCGGCGTGCCGGGCGTGCTGCTCGCCGCCTACGTCTTCAGCAAGCTCAGCGTGACCGCGCTGCGCTGGGGCGTCATCGCCGTCGTGCTCTACACGGCGGTCATGATGCTGCGCTCGGCGTTCGCGCCCTCGCCCTCCGCCCTCTCTCCCGAGAAGGCGTAAACGCGGTATCAGAGCTCGAGTCTCGCGCTCGTCACGCGCCGCTGACCCGGCCTACGCCGCCCGCGCGTTATCATGGGCTCGTGCTAGCAACTGGAGGCAACCCATGAAAACGAACATGAAGCTGACGGCGCCGGCGATCCTGCTGCTGGCCGCGGCCGGAGCGTTCGCCCAGAGCGGCGGCGCGGGAGGGACCGGCGGCGGGACAGGGGGGTCGGGCGGCGGGCAGAGCGGGTCTCAGAGCAATCCGACGGCCCCGGGAAGCCCGAGCCCCGGCGCGCTTCCCGATAACGGCGCAGGCGGCGCGCTGACGCCCGGAACGAACACCAACGCCAACGAGAACTCGAACGGCGACACGGAACGCGGCCGACGTCATCATCGGCGCAACGGCGACGCGAACTCCAACGCCAACTCGAACGTCAACCCGGACATCAACGCCAACCCCAACCCGGACCTCAACGCGAATCCGACCGCCAATCCCAACTCGAACCCGAACCCGGCGACGAACCAGAATCCGAACGGCCACATGCCCTGAAAGCCTCACCGGACGGGCGCGTAAGTGCTAAAATGGCGGCGTGAGACTGATCGCCGCCGTGGCGGCAGCCGCAGGCCTCGCGGCCTGCGGCTTGGCGCCTTCCGCGTCCTCGACGATCCCGGACGTCACGCTGCCGACCTTGTCCGGCGCGCAGGCCTCTTTGAGGGCCTGCGCCACCTCTCAATGCGTCATCGCCTACGTCGCGCCGTGGTGCCCTCACTGCCGCGCGACGACGGCGGGGATCCTCGAGCTGCGCGACCTGCTCTGGAAGAAGGGCGTCCTGCTGCGCGTCGTCGTCGGGATGGATCAGCCCGCCGCCCTGCGCGATTACGCCAAGTCCTTCGGGCCCAACACGATGCTCGACGCGGATAAGCGCTTCCAAGTCAGCGGCGTCCCTCATTTTTTCGTCACCGACGCGCAGGGCAGGCTCTCCAACGATTTCGCGGGGACCCCGCACGACAACGCGACGGGCGAGGAGCTCGGCCGGGCGTTCGGCCTGCTCTAGCGACATCAGCCGGAAAGGAGCGCTTTCGAATGAAGATCACGATCGGCGTGCCGAAGGAGATCAAGAACCGCGAGCACCGCGTGGGCCTCGTCCCGGGCGGCGTGCGCGCCCTCGTTAAGGACGGGCATTCCGTCTTCGTCGAAAAGGGAGCGGGCCAGGGCTCCGGCATCACCGATCAGGAGTACAAGGACGCGGGCGCGGCGATCGTCGCCGACAAGCGCAAGCTCTTCGACGACTCCGACATGATCATCAAGGTCAAGGAGCCTCTCGAAGAGGAGTTCGACTATTTCCGCGAGGACCAGATCCTCTTCACCTACCTCCACCTCGCCGCCGCGCCCAAGCTCATCAAGTTCCTGCAAAAGAGCAAGGTGCGCGCCGTCGCTTACGAGACGATCCAGCTCAAAGACGGCTCGCTGCCGCTGTTGACCCCGATGTCCGAGGTCGCCGGCAAGATGAGCGTGCAGATCGGCGCGCAATTCCTGGAAAAGCACTACGGCGGGCGCGGCGTCCTCTTGGGCGGCGTGCCGGGCGTCAACCGCGGCGTCGTCACGATCATCGGCGGCGGCGTCGTCGGCATCAACGCCGCGAAGATCGCCGTCGGCATGGGCGCGCGCGTGAACATCCTGGACGTCTCGGCGCCGCGGCTTGCCTACTTAGACGACGTCTTCGGCAACGCGGCGACGACGCTGATGAGCCACGAGGAGAACATCGCCAAGTCGGTCAAATCGGCCGATCTGCTGATCGGCGCGGTGCTGATCCCCGGCGCCAAGGCCCCGCATCTCGTCACGGACGAGATGGTCAAGACCATGAAGCCGGGCTCCGTCATCGTCGACGTCGCCGTCGACCAGGGCGGCTGCGTCGAGACCTGCGAGGTCACGAGCCACGACAAGCCGGTAATCGAGAAGCACGGCGTCCTTCACTACGCCGTGCCGAACATCCCGGGCGCGGTCTCGAACACCTCCACCTACGCGCTGACGAACGTGACGCTCAAGTACGCCCGCGACATCGCCCGCCTGGGCCTCGAAGAGGCCGTGCGCCGCGACGAAGCGCTGCGCAAGGGCGTCAACGTCTATAAAGGGAAGGTCACCTGTCCGGCCGTCGCGCTCTCGGCCGGCGAGAAGGCTCAAGAGCTCGTCGAGATGCTTTAGTCGGCGGCCGGCGCCAAGTAGAAGTCGATCTGGAGCGGCGCCGCTCCGCGCGGCTGGATCTCGTAGGGCGCGACGGCGGTCTTCGCGAGCTCCGCCGCGGTCGTCTTGCGATCCTCGTCCGGCATCCCCGCGACGTTCTGGGTCTCGGGGTTGAGATAGCTGTCGGCGTAGCCCGCCTTCTCGAAGCCCACTTGGTAGCCGCCGTGATGCAGCGGCGGCACGATCGTGCGGTAGGCGCCGCTGTCGTCGCTCGAAGTCTCGTAGCGCGCGTGGGTGTCCGGGTCGGTGAAATGGACCAGGCAGCGCGGGACCGGCTTGAGCGTCACGAGGTCGTAAACCACGCCGACGAGCCTCCATTCATTGACGGAGCCCGGCGGGGCCGCCACCGCGCCCTCCACTTGGACGGAGCGCTGCTCCTGAGCGGTCCCGTCGCTGACGACCTGCTCGCGGCCGTGCTTGTCGCGCACCGTGATCCGCTGCTTATCGATGAAGGATTGCACCAAGGAGTGCTGCTCGTCCGGGTCGGCCTGCTCGATCACGAACTCGACGAACCGCCAGACCCCGTACATGAGCCCGGCGACGACCGCCGCCCAAACGGCGGGAGTCCAGGCGGCGATCCCGAATTTCCTCGACTTGCTGTGCGCGCCCTGGAACACCTCGAAGCTGTGCGGGCACTGCGGGCAGTCGGCGGCCTCGGCCGGCACGTCGCTCTTGCAGGCCGGGCAACGCTTGGTCTTCATCGCCGTTAAGGATAACAGAGCCCGCGCCCGCACGCAACGCCCGCCGCGGCGAAAAGCGCGGCGAGCGCCAGCGCCGCGCCGAGCTCGAAGGCCGGCGAGCGATAGACCCAGCGTACATCGCGCGCCCCGGCTTCCACGGCCACGCCCCTAAAACCGGCGTTGGCGACGAGCGCCGGGCGCACCGCGCCGTCGACGTAGGCGCGCCAGCCCGGGTCGTACGTGTCGGCCCACAGCTGATAGCCGTCTAAGGGAGAATCGACTCGAACGGACAGACGCGTCGGCGTCTCTTGCGTCGCGACGGCGCGCGCGGACTCCCGCGGGCTCGGGGCGGGAGCGCCCGTCGAGAGCCAGTCGAGCCGGCCGGACCAGGTCACGCGCGGCGCGGCGCCGCCGAGCGGGATCACGCGATAGCCGCCGGACGGCGAGCCGTCGACGAGCGCGCCGGCGCCGAGAAACCGCAGGGCCGCGCGATCAGGGCTCCGGGCGCCCAACGCCGCGCGCGCCAGACCGCGGGTCAAGCGCGGCTCGTAGAGGTTGTAGCTGACGACCTCCCGCAGGCCGAAGGCCTGGCCGCGCGAAGGGACGAGGCCCTCGTTTTGCTCGAGCCAAAAGCGCTCCGGGTCTGCCGCGGGCGTCGCGCCCTCCTGAGCGTCGAGGAGCTCCCGCGTGTGCGCCACCCGCGCGCCGGCCGAGGCCGCCGCGAGCGTCGCGGGCTTGAGGGAGAAGAGCTCGGCCGCGGCGCGCGGCGCCTGCGCCTGGCCGAGGAAGGCCCAGAGATCGACGGCGACCAGGGCGGCGGCCGTAAGCCGCCACGGGCGGGGAAGACGCTCCGCTCCGAGCGCCGCGAGCGAGGCCAAGCCCGACGCGGCGAGGCAGCCCCATTGCGCCGGGAACCGGAAGAGCGAGAGCCCCGGCGCCAGGCGCAGCAGCAGCGGGTAAACGGGCGTGAAGCCCCCGAGCATCAGCACGAGGCCCGCTCCGGCCCACAGCGCGGCCGCGCGCGAGCGCCTCAGGCCCAGCGCGGCCAGGGCGAGCGCGGGCAGGCCGACGTAGAAGGACGTGATCGTCGGGTCGCCGACGAACGCGGCCGCGGAGCGGTTCCAGAGCGGCTGGAGGACCTGGCGCAGCAGCGCGGCGGGCGGCACGGAATAGACGAGCGCGGCGGCGTCGGACAAAGGGCCCGAGCGCACGGAGCGCGCGAACAGCGCGAGCGCGGGGAAGAGCTGCGCGGCCGCGACGAAAAGCGCGAGCGCCCCGCCCGCGGCCGCCGCGGCGAGAGCGCGGCGGCGCGGCCGCAAGGCCAGGCAGCCCGCGAGCGCGATGTAGGTGAAGACCGGGTTGCCGCCGAGGTAGCAGAGCGCGAGCGAAAGCCCGAGCGGCGCCGCGGCGCCGCGCGACCAGAAGAGGAGCGCGGCCGGCACCCAGACCATCGCGTCTTCTTGCGCGACCATCGGCGCGTGATAGTAGAAGAACCCGCCGCAGGAGAAAAGCAGGCCGGCGAGCGCGGCCGCCGAGCGCCGCGCCCCGAGGCGCCGCGCCAGGCAGTACGCGAACAGGCAGGCGAGCGCGACGTCTACGGCGAGGTTCAGCTTGAACGCGGCGTGGAAAGAAAAGAGCCGGAACGCGGCGTGCGCCGGGTTGAAGACCTCGGCCTGAGGGTCGGCCAGCAGCGGGCTACCGCAATAGGAGAGCGGGTTCCACAGCGGGAAAGTTCCCGCCTGCAGCTGGCGCGTGGCCTGCTCGAGGAGCGGGTGCGCGAGGAAGAAGACGTGGCCGGTCAGCGGCAGGCCGCGCGACCACAAGCCGACCCGCCACAGCGCGAGCGCGAGCGCCGCCGCGAGAAACGGCATCAGCGGTGCGCGGCGCCGAGGGCGTCGAGCATCCGGCGGGCGGTCGAGACGTAGCCGGGGTCGCGCGACGTCTCGATGATTTGGAGATAGAGCGCGATCGCCTCGGCGCGCCGCCCTTGCCGCAGCAGCAGGAACGCGACCATGCTCTTGATCATCGTCGGGCAGTCGGGCCGCGAGAGCGTCGGCCCGAGCAAGCGGATGACCGCGCCCGCGTCGCCGTGGACCTGGAAGCCGACGGCGGCGGCGTAGCTCTTGAGGTCCAGGTTGTCCGGATTCCGGGCGAGCGCGTATTGAAGGACCTGGAGCGCTTCATCGGGCCGGTTGAGGTTGAAGGCGAGCGCGCCCGAGGCGTAGAGCGCCACGTAGGTGAAGGACGGGTCGATATCGAGCACGCGCTCGGCGCGGGGGGCGAGCTCGCGGTAGACGCCGCCGCCGTAGCTCTTCTCGACGTGCTCTCGGCCGGTGAAGGGATGGCTGCCCGGCTCCTCCTTGACGACGCCCGCCTCCTCGGGCGTGCCGTAATAGAGGAGCAGCCGCACGAGGCCGAGGTCGGCCGCCAGCCGGCGCATGCCCAGGCCCATGAGCGCGGCGTCCCCGACGGCGGAGTCCGCGCGCAGCCGCATGCCGATCGGATCATGAGGCGGCGGGGGGAGAAACCGCCGCGCGCCGAGGTTCACGGCGCAGCAGGCCGCGACGCCCAGCGCGAGCCCCTTCACTAAAACTCCTTTCGCTTGAGCAGCGCGCGCGCGACGGCGAGCCAGATCCCCGCGTAGACCGGCGCGTAGAGCGCGGCGAGCCAGAGAGGCGGGCGCTGATACGCGTCGGCCATGAGCTGATCGCGGTAGTTGAGCAGCTGGAGGTCCGGGATCACGAACGAGAGCGCCCGCAGCGGCACGATCGCCCATTGCGAGGGGCCCCAGGCGATCATGTAGCGCAGCTCTGGGAGGAAATGGCCGAGCGTCCAGAGAATCAGAGTGATCGAAAGAGCGGTCAGCGCCGACGTCGAGAAGACCGTCAGCGCCACGGCCAAGGCGGCCGTGATCAGCACCTTGAAGTAAGCCCCCGCGAGGGCGAGCAGGTAGAACGAGTCCCAGCGCCAGCCCTTGAAGAAGAGCACGAGCAGGTGGAAGGCCGCCATCGCCGCCATCGCGGCGGCGGCGGACATCGCCAAGCCAAGGAACCGTCCCGCCAAATATTGGCCGCGGCTGACCGGGCGCGTGAGGATCATGTAGATCGTCTTCGTCTCCAGCTCGCGCAAGATGACGGTCGTCGAGCCGTAGAGCGCCCCGGCCAGGCCCATCAGCTCGATGAAGCTGAGACCGAAGTCGAAGAGCACGCGCGGCTCTTGGTCGGCCGCGAGGGCGCCCAGCAGCACGCTGACGTAGAGCACGACGACGGCGAAGACGATCGACAGCGCGAAGAACTTGCCGCGCACGTTCTCCTGCCAGGTGTTCTTGGCGAGGATCCAGACGTTCCTCATCGCACGGTCTCCACGAACAAGCCCTCGAGGCCGTCCTTCGAGCCCGCCCACTCGGCTTGCTTGGCGACGCGCACGATGCGCCCGTCCTTCAAGATGCCGACGCGGTGGCAGAGCTTCTCGATCTCGGAGATGCTGTGCGAGGACACGAGCAGGGTCTTGCCCTTCGCGTTCAACGCGACGAGCGCGTCGCGGAACTGCTTGACGGCGAGCGGATCGAGGCCGCTGACCGGCTCGTCCAAGATCACGAGCTTGGGATCATGCAGCACCGCCTGCGCGAGACCGACGCGCTGCACCGTGCCTTTCGAAAGCTGCCCGACCGGGCGGTCGGCGAACTGGCCGAGGCCGACGGAGTCGATCGCGGCGGCCACGCGCGAGTCGAGGTCGGCCTCCGGCAGCGCGGACAGCCGGCCGTAGAAGCGCAGAGTCTCGCGCGGCGTCAAGAATGAGTAGAAGTACGGCAGCTCCGGCAGATAGCCGACCTGCGCGCGGGAGACGACGTGCTCGGGCGCGTTGCCTAGGACGCTGATCTCGCCGGAGGTCGGACGCAGCAGCCCGAGAGCGAGCTTGATCGTCGTCGTCTTGCCGCTGCCGTTGAGGCCCAAAAGGCCGAAGGCCTCGCCGTCGGCGACCACGAGGTCGAGGTTCTCGACGCCGCGCGTCAGCGTGACCCGGCCGAGGTGGGAATAGCGGTAGGTTTTGACGACGTCCTTAAACCGCAGCGCCGGGTCGGCCATCCTCAGTGCGGCTTGTACTGTTGGATCTCCTGCTCCATTTCCTTGCTGAGATCCTCCATGTCCTTCATCTGCTCCTCGATGAGGTTCTCGGCGCGGTAGGGCTTGGCGGGGGTCAGGATCTTCGGCTCGACCGCGGGAGCGGTCGCCCCGGACGCCGGTTTGGAAGGGCGTTCGGCGGACGGGATGGGCGTTTCCGCCTTAGGCTCGGGTTTCGCCTCGACTTCGGGCTCTTCGACGGGCTTGGTCACGGCCGCGGGAGCGGCCGCCCCGGGCGCCGCTTCGGAAGGACGTTCGGCGACCGGGGCGAGCGCGACCTTGACGTCGCCGCTCTGATCGAGCCACTTCTTGACGACGTTCGACTCGATCGAAAAATTGACCGCGGTGATCGCCACGCCGTCGGCGGCGCGGCGCGACATCGCCGTGTTGATGCCGATCTGCGAGCCGTCGGAGGCGAGCAGCGGGCCGCCGGAGTTGCCGCGGTTGATGCTCGCGTCCGTCTGGAACACGTCCTTGCCGGGGACCTTCTCGAAATCGGCGACGACGGTGCTGACGACGCCCTGCGTCAGCGTCCACAGGCCGCCCTGCTCGGGATGGCCGATGGCGACGACGGGATCGCCCGGAGAGACCTGCGAGGAGTCGCCGAGCGCGACGGTCTTCAAGTCCTTCGGCGGGTCCTTGAGCTCGAGCACGGCCAGGTCCAACTGCCGGTCGAAGCGCGCGACGGTCGCCTCGATCGGGTCCTTGAGGTCTTTCTTGTTGTCGCCGGTGATCTTCGCGGGCTTCAAGTAGACTCGGATCTCGGGCCAAGCTTCGCCGGTCGAGGAGCGGATCACGACGTGGGCGTTGGTCAGGACGTGCGTCGCGTCGAGGATGCTGCCGGTGCCGAGCTCTCCCCCGGAGTCGGCCGCGCCGATCACGAAGACGACCGCGGGGCCGACGGCGGCGTAAATCTGGCGCGGAGTCATCGGCGTCGCCGGAACGGCGGCGACCCTCGGGGCCGGCTGTTTCGCGTCCTCGCCGGCGCCGGCGGCCGCGTCGGCCATCGCCAGGTAGATCCTGCCGGCCTCGAACGAGTTGGCCGCCTTGGTCGCGTCGGACCCCAGCTCGTCGAGCTTCGCGTCGAGCTCGGGCTTGAACCGGCGGCCGGTGTTGATCGTGCCGCCGCCGGCGCTCATGCACACGCAATGGCCGTAATAGTTGCACGAGACGGGAAACGGATAGCTCGACGGGCAGCCCGCTTCCATGAGGTCCTTGGCGTTGATCTCGACGAGCTTGGCGTCGTCGGCCGCCGTCCGCACTCCGGCGTCCTTGAGCTTGGAAAGCTGCTCCCGAGAGGCCTGGGTCTGCTCCGCGGAAAGACCGGCGGCGACCGACTCCCGATACTCGAGGGCCGCGATGCTGCTGTAGATGCCCCGGAGCGCCTCGGCGCGCGAGAGCGAGCGCGTCTTCCCGTTTTCGACGACGACCAAGTCGCCGGAGCCGGAACGCAGCTTGTCCGCCGCGGCTTTCAGCCGTCCGACCGCGGCCTCGATGTCCGCCTGCGGCGAAGAAGCGTCGGCCTGCGCGTCCTGCGCCGCGACGGGCGCCGTGAAAAGGAGCGGGAACAAAAGCGACAGCAGCGCGCCTGCTAAAGCGGGGGCCTTGTTCATAAACGGACTATACCCGGGCGCAACAGGCTTGTCAATATGACTAAAGTCGCCGCGCCGCGCTCAGAGCGCGACCCAGCGCGCGCTCGTGATGCCCGGAAGCTTCTCGAGCTTCTCGCGCACCGAGGCGGAGGCGTCCTCGTCGACGGTCAGCACCATGACGGCCTCGCCTTTCTCCGAGCGGCGCCCGACGCGCATGTCGGCGATGTTGACCTTGGCTTCGCCTAAGAGCGTGCCGATCTTGCCGATCATGCCCGGCCTATCTTGGTTGGTGAGCACGATCATCTTGCCCGTGGGCCGGACCTCGATCGACAGGCCGGAAAGCCGCACGATGCGCGGTTCTCCGGGGGAAAGCAGCGCGCCGGAGACGCTCAGCGGCCCCTTGTCCGTCTTCGCCGAGACCGTGATCAGCTGCTTGTAGCCGCCCTTCGAAAGCTTCTCGCTCGTATCGGAAAGCCGTATTCCTCTTTCCGCGGCCAAAGCGGGAGCGCTGATGTAGGTGACGCCCTGCGCGAGCATCGTCGAAAGCAGGCCCTTCAAAGACGCCACCCACAACGGCCGGCGGTGCGCTCCCTTGAAGTCGCCCTCGAACGTGCAGTCGAACTCCTGCACGCCGGAGTCGATCATCTGCCCGAGGAAGCGTCCGAGCGATTCGGCGAGATCGAGATGCTCGCCCAACGCCTTCAACGTCTCGGCGTCGAAGCCCGGGAGGTTCAACGCGTTGACGGCCAAGCCGCGCTCGTGAAACGCGATCACGGACTCGGCGAGCTCGGTGGCGACCTTCGACTGCGCCTCGGCGGTCGAGGCGCCCAAGTGCGGCGTCAAGATGACTTGCGGCAGCTTGCGCAGCTCGCTGGCGGGATCGAGGGGCTCCTTTTCGAACACGTCCAAAGCGGCGCCGGCGACGCGGCCTCCTTTAATAGCCTCGACGAGGGCTTTTTCCTCGATCAGCTCGCCGCGCGCGCAGTTGATCAGGCGCGCGCCTTTCTTCAGCTTCTTGATCGAGTCGGCGTTGAGCAAGTGCTTGGTCTTGTCGGAGCCGGGAGCATGGAGCGTCAAGAAGTCGGCCTGGCCGAACACGTCGTCGAGCGGGGCGAGCTCGACGCCGAGCTCGGCGGCTTGCTCCTTGCTCACGAACGGGTCGAAGGCGACGACGCGCATGCCGCAGGCGAGCGCGCGCTTGGAGATCTCCCGGCCGATGCGCCCGAAGCCGACGACGCCGAGGGTCTTCCCCATGAGCTCGACGCCCATGAACTTGGCGCGCTTCCAGTTCCCGGCCTTTACGTCGGCGTCGGCTTGGGGGATGTTGCGCGCGAGGGACAGCATGAGGCCGAAGGCGTGCTCGCAGGCCGCGATCGTGTTGGCGGCGGGGGCGTTGACGACGGCGATGCCGCGCAGCGTGGCGGCGGCGATGTCGATGTTGTCGACGCCGACGCCGGCGCGGCCGATGAGCTTGAGCGTCTTCGCCTTGCCGATCCAGTCCTTCGTGACCTTGGTCTCCGAGCGCACGAGCCAGGCGCCGACGCCGTCCAAGGCTTTCTCGAGCTTCTCGGGCGTGGGGCCGACTTCGTAGCGCAGATCGATGCCGGGATTCTTCTCGAGCGGCTTGAGGCCTTCGGGGTCGATCGCGTCGGTGACGAGGACTTTGAGCTTGGCCATGGTCATATCCTAGTAAAAAATCGGTCGCGCGCTTTTGACGCGGGTCAATAAGGGGGAAAAGAAGCGGCCCCGATCTCTCGGGGCCGCGCGTCGTTTAACTTCACGGCCGCCTTTCAGCGACCGCCTCGGTCTGCCACCATCGAGAGTATAGCCCCGGCTCGGAGAATCGTCAAGCGCGTGCGGCGGCGGGATTCGAACCCGCATTCCCTTGGTGGCAGACCAAGGAGTCCTACCAGTTAGGCGACGCCGCATCACTAAGTACTACGACTGACCCCCCGAAAAAGTTCCATCAGAGGGACGATGGAACTTTTTCGGGGGGGTCATCGTATAAGCTTATATGGACCACCTTCTCGATCGCGCGCTCGCGACGATGCGAGCGCGGGGCCTGCGCCAGCGAACGCAAGAGGCGTATCTCGCATGGATGCGCCGTTTCCTCGCCGCGGGCGACGCGGTGGGAGAAGCTCAGGTCGCGCGGTTCCTTTCCGGTCTCAACAGCAGCCCGGCGACGCGCGACCAAGCGCTGCGCGCCCTCGTTTTTCTGTGCCGGGACGTGGCGGGGATCCCCACGAGTTTCGTCAACGACGTCTTCGCCGATCGAAGCGCCCCGCGCCCGCCGGTCGTGCTCACTCGAGAAGAGATCGCCGCGACGCTCGCGAGGATGAACGAGCCGGCGCGGCTCATGGCGACGCTGCTCTACGGCGCGGGCCTGCGCTTGCTCGAATGCTGCGCGCTCGGCGTCCAGAACGTGGACTTTCAAAACTCCTGCCTTCTCGGGCGGGCGCCGCTGCCGATCTCGACGCGAGAAGCGCTCGCGAGTCAGCTCGAGGCCGCGCGACGGCTGCGTGAAAGCGACTCGAGAAACGGCGTCGCCGCGTGGAGCTGGGTCTTTCCCTCGGATAACGTCTACGTCGACCGCGCGACGAGGCAGCGGCGCAGGCATCACCTCCACGAGACCGTGCTGCAAAAGGCGTTCGCTCAGGCGAGGCTCGCGGCTGGGATCGAGAAGCCTGCAAGCTGCCGGACGCTGAGGCACTCCTTCGCGGCCCATCTTCTGGAGGCGGGCTGCCCGCCGGACCGTGTCCGCGAAATGCTCGGGCACGCCGATCTCCGCGGCGTCCGCCGCCTCGACGCCCACTTATGTCGCTCACCGCGCGGCCTAAGCGCAACCGGCCCGCAACCTTTCCCTTGCGAGAATCGCTGGAACGACATACACTTCTGAACGAGTGCGCGCGCGCACTAAGCGCACTTAGACTGAACCGTATACTCATAAGTTAGACGGACACGAGGCTCACGTTGGCGGCAGCACAATTAGAAGTTAGACGGCCAATTTTGGCAATGCGATTCCACTTGCGATACATTTTTCTCTTCATCGCCGGAACGATTTCGGCCCGCGTGGCATTCTCCTGCCTGATCACGCCACTTCAACACGAAGAGGTCCCAACCGCATTTTATCGAGGCCATATCGCATTCGCAGAGGATCGGCTATCTGCAGGGACTATCTACTCAGGCGACCTGGACAAGGGGAAGCTCCAGCAGATCAACTCCTCTGAGCTTCCCGGCTCGCCCACCAAAATCCGCGGGGTGGCAATTTCTCCCGACAGCTTCTTTACGGCAACTAATAAGGGAATTTTCTATCGCAAATGGAGTGAAACCTCTTGGCACGAACTTCAGACCCCCAAAGTGCAGGACGCGACAACACTCCTCTGGCGCAACGGAACGCTGTGGGCTGGAAGCAAGGCAGGAATCTATTCCATTCGAGGCGGACAATCGAAATTCATAGACAACCCCGACAAGGATTCTGAATCGGAGATATTTTCAATAGTGCCTGCTGGGAACCTGCTCCTCATCGGGACGCACCGAGACTACTCAGCGAGCGAATGTAAGGATTCGGAGTACGGCTACGGTGGCTCCGTTTACACGCTCAATCCCGACACCTACGAAACAGATCGAATTAGAAAGAGCTCTCCGAACGGAGAGGTGATGTTGGATGCGTGGCCCGGGGCCACACCTGGAACGGTTCAAATCGGATTCGAGGGTGGGCCCGACTTTGAGTTGAGTGCCGTCGTAGAGCAGCACCTCCATCGAATCGAGATTGTCGACGGTTTTGCCGTAACGCGCCGAATGCGCACCGCACGAGTTGTTGCCGATCATCCCGCCGATAGTGCATCGATCCTTGGTCGAAGGATCGGGCGCGAAGAACAGCCCATGCGGTGCGAGTTCGGCAT
>CAZRIP010000060.1:0-23483 GCA_964600165.1 uncultured Elusimicrobia bacterium
AAAACAGGAGGCCCTGGCGCAAGCTTTGTCCTTGCGTTATGCTTTCAGAAGATGGCCTACTGCCGCCCGGCCATTCATTCGCGGCGCCGGCATTGGCCGGCGGCAGAGGCTGAGCGTTGGGCGGATACGTAGGCAAACGTTCACGGAGGCACAAGTTGGCTGGTGATGGCATCGCACGGAACACCGGACGGCTCGGTATCGCCCTCGGTGTTGCTTTTCTTGCGGAAATTGAGGGCATCAAAATTGCGGGAAACTTTTTCTACCAGCGGCATACCGTTGTCCCAGCGTTGGGCATTTCGTTGTTAGCCGCTGCTCTCACAACATTTGTTTTCTCGTGCTTTTTTGTGGGCCGCCAATGGTCTTGGAAGTCATTACTTTGGCCTCTAATATTGGCTGGCGCCAGCTTCGCAACGATGATGTACAAATCAGTTGATGGAACGGGCTACAAGCATATGGTTGCGATCCTTGTCTGTGGAGGCCTTGTTGTAATCGGAACGATTTGTATATTTTCGGCCATCTTCGGGAATCGTCAAGAAAATCAAAAGTCGGGCTAATGGCAGTTAGGCGGATACATGGCTAATAAATTTGAGGAGCCACAACATAGCACACCGACCAACAACGGCCTTGGTAAGGCCGCTCTCGCGGCCTTGGGGCTCATTCTTATCTTGATGGCACTCGCGAATTGGTTCTTTTATACACCCCAAGGAAAGGAAATCTCGCACTACTATCCGGCATTGAGCGGGAGCATTTATGCAGCAGTCCTCGTCGGAACTTTCTTTTCTAGTATCGCTATTGCCATTTCCTTCGGTAAAAGAGTAATCCTACTTCCATTTCTTGTCGGACCACTGACAGTTGTCCTTCTTGGAGACCCGCCTGGTAAGCAGACGATGTACGGTGATATCGGAGGCCTGATCTTCGGCTTCTATCTCTTTGTTGTCTGCGGAATCGGAAGCATCATCGGAGCACTTGCCAGCAACCCGGCGAATGGAAATGGTGATTCATAAACTACACCGCCCAACCATGCGCTTGTGCTGGCCGGCCGTTCATTCGCGCTGCCGGCCTTGGCCGGCAGCACAGCGTAATCGTTAGACGGCCAGAGTAGCAAACGTTCGCGGCGGCACAATTGAACGGCATCAACGGAATCAGAGGAATCGAACGCCAATAGGCAAATGAAGAAGCTTCCTTTCGCGCCAAATTTTCTAGCACTCACGACAAGCGCGTTAGCAATCGCATGGTTTTGGGGCTTGTCGCCATTAGGCTCACTCAGTGGCCTCCGACAAACCAATTGGACCGCCGCGGACACTGTAGACCATCGTGTTCCAATTCATTTCGTCAATCCGCACGGAATAACGGGAAAGGATGATTTTGATATTGAAATAAAATGGGGCTTTGCGGAAACGAAAGTCCGCCTAGCCGTCGTATTCATAACCTTGCTCGCAGCCACAACTTATCTCCACCGGCAACGAAATTCAAGGAATTGAACGGCTCATAAACGAACGCTCACACTTTGACAAACCGGCGATTAAGGCCGGAGCAATAAGAAGGTGGCGACAAACGGATGGCGGGGCTACACTTGAACTTGAAGCGGAAGGATGAGCGGACGGGGAGATAGGTAACAAAAGAGACGGGGGACATAGGTTACGCATTCCGAATCATCGGCGGAATTCAAGGCTTCGACCTTATTAAGGAGTGCTCCTCGGAGACCGCATCTTTCTGGAAGGGATTTTTGATCGCGATCGTCGTCTATTGCCTAATCGCAATGCTGTTGTGGCAACAGGCAACTGAAATTCTGACGCTTCAGAATCCGCAGGATGCCGAAAGGATCCGCCGGCACTTCCGGACCATCCTAACCGAGAACTTTAGATGGCATTCTCCTCAATCTGGTTCTTGTATTGGCGCAAATCGAAGCGGGTGGTCGATACTTTTGGAGCGGAGGAATCCTTCTCTGGGTTTCGAATTCGAGCCCTGAATCCGCATGCATGACAATGTCAAAACTCTCCGAGTCCTTTAATTATGTGATTGAAGCGAATTCGTTCGCCTTGATAATCGGCGTGCTTCTTATTATCGCGGGGGGCAAAGCGCTGATTCAAAAGAAATTAACGTGGCTTGGGGGCCGCGAGTCCCCGGCTACGCCGAAATTTGCAGCTGCTCGGTCTCGATCATTCGAAGGCGATGACGCGATATTTACTGGAGTGATCTGCATTGTCGCCGGAGTCGTCATCGTGGCGGTGGCCTTAATGCCGGTCTTCCGAGCCAATCATTGATTCAGATATCCCAAAACGTCGAGACCTGCTACAATCACGCCGTGGCGCGCAAAAAGATCAGCTCGGGATCGAGCTTTGAAAAGGAGATCGGCTATTCGCGCGCCGTCGTCGACGGCCGCTGGGTCTTCGTCTCGGGCACGACGGGCTTCGACTACGCGACGATGAGGATCTCCGACGACGTCCGCGAGCAGGCCGCGCAGGCCGTCGACAACATCGAAGCCGCGCTGAAAGAAGGAGGCGCCTCGCTCAAGGACGTCGTGCGCGCGCGCTACATCTTCCCGAAAGCGGGGGACTTCAAGCCGTGCTGGCCCATCCTGAGGGAGCGCTTCGGCAAGATCCGCCCGGCCGCGACGATGATCGAGGCCGGCCTCGCCGACCCGCGCATGAAGATCGAGATCGAAGTCACCGCGCGCAAGCGCCGATGATGACCTCGGATCAGTGGACCGCCGCGCAGACCCGCCTGCGAAAGCTCGGCGTGCGCGACGAGGACCTCGACGAGCGCTTTCAACGCTCCGGCGGCGCCGGCGGCCAGAACGTGAACAAAGTGGAGACCTCCGTCACGCTCACGCACCGGCCGAGCGGCGTCAGCGTGCGCTGCGACGAGGAGCGCTCGCAGTGGCAGAACCGGCTGCGCGCTCGGACTCGGCTCGCCGAGCGCCTGGAGAACCTCGCGCGCGAGAAGATCGCGAGAGATCGCCATGAGCGCGAGCGTATCAAGCGCCAGAAAAGAGGACTGTCCAAAGGGGCGAAGGCCCGCCGACGCGCCAATAAGCTCCATCGCTCGAACGTCAAAGGCCATCGTCGCGGCGTCTCCGGCGACGAATGATCAGGACGCCAGAAAGCAGTCCGCGACGTGGTCGTCGACCAGCCCGCAGGCCTGCATGAACGCGTAGCAGATCGTCGAGCCGACGAAGCGGAAGCCGCGCTTCTTGAGGTCGCGGCTCATCGCGTCGGACTCCGGCGTGCTGCTGGGAACGTCTTTCAAGCTCTTCGGGCGCCGCGCGATCGGCTTGCCGCCCACGAAAGCCCACGCATAACGGTCGAAGCCGCCGGGCTCGCGCTGCAGCTCCAAGAACGCCCGCGCGTTGGTGACCGTCGAATCGATCTTGAGGCGGTTGCGCACGATGCCGGGATCCTGCATCAACGCCGCCTGGCGCCGCGCGTCGAACCGCGCGATCGCGGCCGGATCGAAGCCCGCGAACAAGCGGCGGTAATTCTCGCGCTTGCGAAGGATCGTGATCCACGAAAGCCCCGCCTGCGCGCCCTCGAGGATCAGAAACTCGAAGAGCTTACGGTCGTCGTGCACCGGGCGGCCCCACTCGCGGTCGTGATACTCGACGTAAAGCGGATCGCTTCCGGTCCACCCGCAGCGCGTCTTGCCGTCGCTCTTCGGTCCCATGGAGGCGTATTTTAGCAACCATTTACCAAAATTTAAGTGGAATGATCGCCTCGCGCGCATATACTGAGGACATGAACGCCCTGGCCTTATTTCTCTCGCTCGCCGCGCCTGCGTTGGCCGCCGGATCAGGGCCCGACGCGCTCTTCGCCGAGGGCAAGAGCTATTTCTTCGGCCGCGGCGTCGCGCAGAGCTGTCCGCTCGCGATCAAGTCCTACGAGAAGGCCGCCGCTTTCGGGCGCGTCGAGGCCATGCGCGACATCGGGGAGATCTACTTCGCGGGCAACTGCGTCAAGAGAGACATGCCCAAGGCGCGCGAGTGGTTCGCGAAGGCCGCCGCGGCGGGGGACGCCCAGTCGATGACGAACCTGGGCTTCATCTACGACGCGGGCCTTCTCGACGGCAAGCGCGATTTCGCCGGCGCGCTGCCTTGGTACCGAAAAGCGGCCGAGCTCGGCCAGACGCGCGCGATGATCAACCTCGGCAACATGTATCGCCTGGGCGACGGAGTCCCGCGCGACCGGGACGAGGCGCTGCGCTGGTTCCGCTTGGCCGAGAAGAAGGGAGATCGCGAAGGCGCGCGGGCCGCGCGGGAGCTCCGCTAGGCCTACCGGGATTGCTTCTTGCGCTCGCCGGGGTCGAACGTCAGGCCGTCCAAATACCGCGACCCCTTGCCCGCGTAGGAGCGGGCCAGGGTGCGGTCGAAAAGCGCGCGCGCCTCGCCGGGGCCCAGACGTCCCTGGATGACCTCGTCAGCGAGGTTCAACGCCAGTAGGTTGGTCTCTTCGCCGTCCGAGCAGGCCACGAGTTCGTTTAGGATGACGTCGTAGCTCACGCCGTGACCGAACGCGTTGAGCGCTCGCCACTTGCCGACGGGCACGCGATAGCCGACTGACTGGAGGAGGATGCCGTCCTGGTTCGACGAGACGCGGTTGGCGTAGACGGTGATCGCGTTGAACGGGGCGCGGCCGTTCCAGCTCAGGTAATGGGGCATGGCCTCGTCCGGGGCGCCGTAGGAGCTGATGAGCTTGCGCGCCAGCAGCCGCGAGGCCTCGGGCCATGGCGCGAGGGTCGCTTCCGCGCGCGCCATCGCCGCCGCCGCCGCGCCTGAGATCGAGGCGCACAGGATGCTCGCCGCCAGGCCCGCCGACACCATCGCTCGTTCCCGGATCCCCATGGCGCCTCCTCCGTCGCCCCCAGGATGCCTTTTCGACGTCAAATTTTCCTGAAATCCGGCCGAATTCTCGTCGAGAAATAGCCCTTGAAAAAAACGGGGTTTCCTGTTATCGTTTCAGAACGCATGACGCGCCGCCTGCTCGCCTGCCTGCTCGTTTTCGCCGCCTCCCTCGCCTCGGCCCAGCCGCTCGCCCGCTTTTCCACGCTCGGGCTGCCGGCGCCGTTGACCAAGCCCCGGCTCGAGGGACTGCTGCAGCGGTTCGTGTCCGAGCAGTACGGCAAGAGCTTTCAAGACCTGGGCGTCGCCCGCGACTTCGACCACGGGCACCTGCTCTTCGACCGGGCGGGCAAACCGGTGGCGCTCCTCTACCACACCCAGGAGGACACGGCGGCCCAGGCGAAGGGCCCGCGCAGCTGGCTGCAATGGCTCGCGACGGGGAAGGTCGAGGAGGCGGCGCGCTACGCCCGCCGCGCCTATCCGGGCACGGCGTCCTGGCACCTGTTCGTGAAGGTCAAGCTTCCGGAGTTCCTGCGCCGCGGCACGGTGACCGACCAGATGCTCGACCCCGCGCTCATAGACGTCGACCCGGCGCTTTCCCGCCAGTACACGTTCACCCGGACCGGCTGCGGGAACGCGCCGTCCGACTCCAACCTTCTCGAGGAGCGGCTGCCGTCCGGCGCGCCGGTCTGCCTCGAGCTCGCCGCCGACTAACGCCGAGCGCAAGGTTCCGCTCGCTCGGTGCTAGCGGACTAGAGTCCGATAGCGGCGCCGGACGAAGCGCCCGCGCGCGCGGTCCTTCTCGACCGCGTCCCACGGAAAGGCGCGGCCGTTCATCGCCACGTAGACGCCGGGGGGAAGGACTTGGGCGAAGGACAGCGCGCTGCCGAGGTTGAACAGGCCGTCCGAGCTGCCGAACTTGTAGGGGACCATCGCGCCGGTCAAGACCACGGTCTTCCCGCGAACGCGGGGGCCCAGCACGCGCGCCGTCTCCGCCATCGTGTCGGTGCCGTGGGTCACGACCAGCCGGTCCTCGGACGCGCCCAGGCAGGCGGCGAGGATGCGCCGCCGGTCGCCCGCGGTCATCTTGAGACTGTCTTTCATCATCAGCGTGCGGACCGTGACATCCAGCGCGCAGCGGCCGAGCGCGAGCATCTCCGGAAGATGGGTTTTTCGGAAGTACAAAGAGCCGTCCAGCTCGTTGTACTCCTTGTCGAACGTCCCGCCCGTCGCGATCACGCGCAGCTTCATCGCTCGGATTATAGCGATTTTCTCGTCGAGAATGGGCCGGGGAGGACCCCTAGGTCCAAGGACCTAGGAGGACCTACTTAGTTGTTGTTTTATGTCGCGGGCTTTGCTATAATGGCTTTGTTCGGTGATCCTTGACAATATAAACAAAATACGCTACCGCGTGCGCGCGGCCGCTCAGCGATCCGGTCGAAACCCGAACGACGTCTCCGTGATCGCCGTGACGAAGTACGCCGAGCTCGCTTCGGTTCGAGAGCTTCTCGAATCCGGGCTCGTGGGCGAAATAGCGGAAAGCAGGGTCCAGGATGCGGCCTCGCGTCGAGAGGCGCTCCAGGCCGCGGCGGGCAAGGTCCGCTGGCGGCTGATCGGACACCTGCAAACGAACAAAGCCAAGAAAGCCGTCCAGGTCTTCGACGCGATCGACTCCCTCGACAGCTTGAAGCTCGCCGAGGCGCTCGAGCGGGCGCTTCCGGAAGGGAAAATCCTTCCCGTCCTGGTCCAAGTCAAGATCACGGAACGCGAGACCCAGTCCGGTGTCTCACCGGACGCTCTGCCCGCTCTGCTCAAGGGGCTCGAGGCTTTACCGAGGCTCGAGGCGCGCGGCCTGATGGCCATCGCCCCGAACCTCGAGCCGGTGGAGAAGACGCGGCCCTTCTTCAGAAGCGTCAAGGCGTTGTTCGACCGATTTTTCAGCGCAGTCCCCGGAGCTCAACTTTCGATGGGCATGAGCCGGGACTTCGAAGTGGCCGTGGAAGAAGGCGCGACGCACGTCAGGGTCGGCTCAGCGATTTTCTCGTGACTCAGCAACCAAGGGAAGGAGGACATTCATGATCGTCAAGGTCCGCGTCATCCCCAACGCCCTAGACAACGAAGTCGTATCCCGCATCGGGAGCGTGCTCAGGGTGAAGGTCGCCTCGCCGAGGGTCGACGAGAAGGCCAACAATACGTTGAAGAACTACCTCGCCGAGTTCTTCGAGGTCACGCCGAAGAAGGTCAACATCCTGCGCGGCGCCAACGGCCGAGAGAAGACCGTCGAGATCGTCGGGCGCACGGAAGAGCAGCTCAAGCGCGTGATGGAGTCCATTCCGTAAGCCGTCTTTCGCGAAGCATCCTTTAATAGAGGAACAGACGCCCGCGACCCCTGCACGCCAGGGGCGCGGGTGTCGCTTTTTTGTATGATCTCCACGATTCGATGACCGAGCGTTTTCCTTTAAAAGACTCTATAGCTCATATTGCATGGCGCGGCGATCGCCTGCGCGTCCTCGACCAGCGCCTGCTGCCGCGCAAGATCAAATACCTCGACTGCCGCACGGCCAAGGACGTCGCCAAGGCGACCAAGGACATGGCCCTGCGCGGCGCGCCGCTGATCGGCTGCGCGGCGGCGTACGGCATGGCGCTGGCGGCGCGAAAAGGCGACCGGCACGCGCTGCCCGAGGCCGCGGCGACGCTCAAAGCGGCGCGTCCGACGGCCGTCAACCTCGCGCACGCCGTCGATCACATGCTCGAGGTCGCGCGGGGCTGCCGTAACGGCGAGCTGGCGAAGTCGATGGACCGCGCCGCCCGCGCTTATTACGATTTCGACCTTCGCGCCAACCAGACCATGGCCAAGCTCGGCGCCGCGCTGCTCAAGAAGGGCACCAACGTCATCACGCATTGCAACGCCGGCGCGCTGGCGACGGCCGGCCTGGGCACCTCGCTCGGCATGATCCGCTACGCCCATTACCTCGGGAAAGTCGACCACGTCTACCCCTGCGAGACGCGGCCGTATCTCCAGGGCAGCCGCCTGACGCTTTGGGAGTTGATGCAGGCCAAGGTCCCGTCCACTCTGATCACCGACAACATGGCCGCGCACCTCATGAAGGTCAAGAAGATCGGCGCCGTCATCGTCGGCAGCGACCGCATCGCCGCCAACGCCGACGTCTGCAACAAGATCGGGACTTACGGCCTGGCGATCTTGGCCAAGCACCACGGCGTGCCGTTCTACGTGGTGGCGCCGAGCACGACCGTCGACCTTTCCTGTCCGAACGGCGACGCGATCCCGATCGAAGAGCGCGGCATCGACGAGGTCGTCACGATCTTCGGCCGGCCCATCGCGCCCAAGGGCGCCAAGGCCCATCATTTCGCTTTTGACGTCACTCCTCATGCGCTCGTCACCGCCATCGTCACCGAGCGGGGCGTCGTCAAGCCCGCCGACGGCAAGACGCTCAAAAAGGTCCTAACCTCTCATGAAACATAACTCGACCGCCCTGCAAAACGCACGGCCGAAGATGACGAAGATCCTCGCCACGCTCGGCCCCGCGTCGGCCCGGCCCGAGATGATCAAGGCCTTGCTTCAAGCCGGCGCCAACGCCTTCCGCCTCAACTGCTCGCACGCGTCGATGGACGAGCTCGCGGGCAGCGTCGGGCTCATCCGCAAGACCTCCGACCGCGCCAAGATCCCGTGCTCGATCGTCATGGACCTGCAGGGCCCGCGGCTGCGCGTCGGGCGCCTGCGCAACGGCGAGCCGGTGGCGCTCAAGAACGGCGCGCGCCTGCGCATCACGACGGCCGACGTGCCCGGCACCTCCGAGGAGATCTCCACCAACTTCAAGAAGCTGCCGCAGACGGTCTCAAAGGGCTCTCACATCCTTCTCGACGACGGCACCATCCAGCTCGTCGTCACGAAGGTCGAGGCCAAGGCGGTCGAGACCGAGGTCGTCATCGGCGGACTGCTCAAGGAGCACAAGGGCATCAACCTGCCGGGCGCCGACATCGACCTGCCCGCGCTGACGACCAAGGACCTGCGCGACCTGCAGGCGGGCCTGAAGCTCGGCATCAGCCACGTCGCGCTGTCGTTCGTGCGCAGCCCCGACGACATCCAGCGCGCGCGCCACATGATCAAGAAGGCCGGCTCGACGATGAAGGTGATCGCCAAGATCGAGCATCCGCTGGCGCTCATCCGCATCCATCCGATCTTGGACGCCGCCGACGGCATCATGATCGCCCGCGGCGACCTCGCCGTGGAGCTCTCGCCGGCCGACGTGCCGGCGGCCCAAAAACAGCTCGTCAGAAAGGCCAACGACGCCGGCAAGCTCTGCATCGTCGCCACGCAGATGCTCGAGTCGATGATCGAGCACTCGAATCCGACGCGCGCCGAGGCCTCCGACGTCGCCAACGCCATCTTCGACGGCGCCGACGTCGTCATGCTCTCCGGCGAGACCGCCGTCGGCAAGTACCCGATCCAGGCCGTCTCGATGATGGCCGACATCATCCGCAAGGCCGAGAACTCGCCGTTCAAGTACCTGCTGATCCCGAAGGGCTTGAACGACACGAAAGAGACCGGCTTCGCGCACGCGCTGGCGCGCGCCGCGCACGACGCCTGCGACGTCACGGGCGCCGACGCCGTCATCGTCTACACTCTGACGGGCTGGTCGGCCCGCGTCATGTCGAAGTACCGCCCGAACGCGCCGATCTTCGCGCTGACGCCGCTCAAGTCGACCTTCAATCAGATGGCGCTGTATTGGGGCGTCACGCCGGTCATCTGCCCGCTCGGCAAGACCACGGACCAGATGCTTTCGCTCGGCGAGCGCATCCTCGCCAAGCAGGGCCTGATCCATCCCGGCGAGACGATGCTGATCACGGCCGGCGGCACGGCCAAGCACAAGGCCTCGAACATGCTCAAGATCCAGGTCGTCGGCTCGCAGACCTATCGATAGATGACGCTCGAGCCGGTTAAATGGCTGCTCGAGGTCGCGGGGGCCTCCTTCGCCGGCGGCGTCATCGGCGCGATCAGCGGGCTCGGCGGCGGCATCGTGATCGTCCCGGTCTTGACCCTCTTTCTCGGCATGAGGATCCACGACGCGATCGGCGCGAGCATCATCTCCGTCATCGCGGTCTCGAGCGGCGCCGGCTCGGTCTACGTCAAGGATCGGATCACGAACATCCGCATCGCCATGTTCCTGGAGCTCTCGACGGCCGCCGGCGCGATCGTCGGCGCGGCGGTGCTCACGCGCTACGTCAACGGCCGCTGGCTCTCGGTGCTCTTCGGCGCGACCCTGCTGACGTCTCTGATCCCGATCATGGCGAACATCGGCGAGGAGCTTCCTCAAGGCGTCCATAACGACGCCTTGGCCCAAAAGCTCCGGCTCAACGGCGCGTACTACGACAAGCGCCTTCGCCGCGAGGTGGCGTACCAGGTGACCGGCATCCCGGCCGCCTCGGCGCTCATGGCGGTCGCCGGGGTCATCTCCGGGCTGCTCGGCATCGGCGCGGGCGTCGTGAAAGTGCTCGCGCACGAGATCTGCATGAAGGTCCCGACCAAGGTCTCCACCGCCACCAGCAACTTCATGATCGGCGTGACGGCGGCGGCGGCGGCCGGAGTTTATCTGCGCAGAGGGGAAGTCTTGCCCTTCTTGGTCGTGCCGGTCGCCGTCTCGGTCCTGAGCGGCGCGTTCCTCGGGACGAAGATCATGGAGCGGATGTCCAACGCCCGCGTCCGCCAGGTCTTCGCCGTCGCGCTCGCCGTGATCGGCGTGCAGATGCTGCTGCGCGGCCTGCGGGGGAAAATGTGAGCGGAGTTGAGGAGGATTTCGCGATCCACAACGTCTCCGCGTGGGTCCTGCGCGGCGGCGTCGTCTCGAGCGTCGGCGTCATGCTCCTCGGACTGGTGCTGGCGTTCATCAAGCAGCCGCCCACGGTGGCCCAGATGGAAAGCGTGCGCTTCGGCTCGGATTTCGCCGGCATCTTCGTCCGCGCGGCGGGGGGCGACGGCGTCGCCCTCATCGACCTCGGGATCTTCATGCTCGTGCTGACGCCGATCCTGCGCGTGGCGAGCGCGATGGCGCTCTTCGCGGCCCACGAGCGCGACTGGCTCTACACGGGCATCACGTCCGTCGTGCTCGTGCTGACGCTGGTATCCCTGCTCGTGCTCCGCTGACCGCATGCCCGCTTTCCGCGTCGTGCTGATGACGGCGCCGCCGGACCTGGCCGAGACGCTGGCGCGCGGACTCGTCGAGGCGCGGCTCGCCGCCTGCGTCAACGTCGTGCCCGGCGTCATGTCCGTTTATCGGTATAAAGGGAAGCTCGAGAAAGACCCCGAGACTCTGCTCGTCTGCAAGACGCGCGCGCCGCTTTTCAAGAAGCTCGAGGCCTGGGTCAAGAAGCATCACCGCTACGAGGTCCCCGAGATCATCGCCCTGCCCGTCGAGGAGGGGCACAAGCCGTATCTCGACTGGCTCGCGAAGGAGACGAAGTGAGCCTCGCCATCGAGCCGCGCGCCTTCACGACGACCGTCCTTTCCTCCAAAGACGAAGCGGCGCACGCGCGCACCATCCGCGTCGCCGTCCCCGAAGATTTCGTCTTCATCCCGGGCATGTGGGTCATGACGCGCTTCGAGGACGATCCGAAGACCTGGCGCGCGTACTCCATCTCCTCGTCGCCCTTCGAAAAATCCTTCGTGGAGCTGACGGTCGCCAAGGCAGGGGAGTTCTCGGAGCGCCTGTGCGCGGCGCCCGTCGGCGCGGCTCTCATGGTCCGAGGGCCCTACGGCAAATGGGTTTACCGCGACGACGCGCGCAGCGCCGTGCTGATCTCGGGCGGCACGGGCCTGACGCCGTTTCGCGCGATGGCGCGCTACGTTTTGGACAAGAAGCTGCCCAACAAGCTCACGATCGTGTACTCGGTCAAGCGGCCCGAGGAGATCATCTATCGGGAGGACCTCGAGCGCTTCCGCGAGGCAGGGATCAAAGTTTATACGACCGTGACGCGCCCCGGCGCGCGCGGCTGGAGCGGGCCGACGGGCCGCGTCGACCTCGCCGTGCTCGAGCGCGAGGTGGAGGATTTCGACGGGTCGTGGTACTTCCTTTGCGGCCCGAACGCGATGGTCAAGGAGCTGAGCGCGGCGCTGACGGCGCGCGGCATCCCGCCGGAGCGCGTGCGCACCGAGAAATGGGGCGATTACCAGGACCTCTGATCCTCGCCTCGGCGTCGCCGCAGCGCCGAAAGCTTCTCAAGAAGCTGCGCGTTCCCTTCACGATCGTCCCCAGCCGCGTCTCCGAGGCGAGCCGGGAAAAAAACCCGCGCCGGCTCGTCGCGCTGCTCGCCAAGCGCAAGGCGCTCGAGGTCGCGCGCAAGCGCCCCGAGGCCGTCGTGCTCGGCTCGGACACGCTCGTCGTCTGCCGCGGCGAGATCCTCGGCAAGCCCAAGGACCGCGAGGACAGCGAGCGCATCCTGCGGCTCTTGAACGGGAGCTGGCAGCGCGTCTACACGGGCGTCTGCGTCGCCGTCGGCGGGGGGAAGAGAACGTATTCCGACGTCGCCGTATCGAAAGTAAAGTCCAGAAAGCTCACCGATGAAGAGCTGCTCCGTTTCGCCGGCAAGCACATGGACAAAGCCGGCAGCTACGCCGTGCAGGACAAAGAAGACCCCTTCGTCGAGAAAGTCGTCGGAGACTTCGACAACGTGATCGGCCTTCCGCTGCGCTCGGTGCGCAAACTGCTCAAGCGCGCCTCGCGCTAATCATCATCCGCCACGTGGCGGATGATCAAGCAGGCTCGACGGGCTCGTCGACGCGGGGCTTGTGCTCGAGGGGCAGGTGCGGCGCGGCGAGCGGCAGGATGAAATAGAAGCGGGCGCCTCGGGGCTTGGCGTCGTCGATCCCGATCTCGCCGTCGTGACGCAGGATCGCTTTCTCGCAGAAAGCCAAGCCCAGCCCGACGTTGCCGACGTGCCGCTTGACGTCTTTCTGGAAGAACTTGCGGAAGATGTCGGCGCGCGCCTCGGGCGGGATGCCGGGCCCCGAGTCCGATACGCTCACGCGCACCTGTCCCGGCTCGGGATGGACCTCGACGGCGATGGTGCCCTCGGGCGGCGTGTGCTCCACGGCGTTCGAGACGAGGTTGTCGAAGACGCGGCGCAAGATCGTGGGATCGCCGAAGACGTCGTGCGCCGCGCGGCGCGGGACCTTGACGAGCAGCTTCTGCCCGCGCTCGCTCGAGATCATCTCGAAATCCTTCGCGCAAGCCTCGGCCATCGCGGAGAGATCGACGGGCACGCGCTCGCGCAGGCCAGCGACCTCGTCCATGCGCGCGAGCTGCAGCACGTCCTCCACCATGCGATGAAGCCTCTTCGTCGACATCTCCAGCAGATCGAAGGTCCGCTGCGTCCCGCCGCGCCTCGGGCCTTTGCCCGCGGCGGCGGGGATCTCGGCCAGCTGCTCCTGCAGCAGCGTGATCCCGGTGCGGATCACGGTCAGGGGAGTCTTCAGGTCGTGCACGAGCATCGCGGCCAGCTCCTGCTTCTCGCGCTCGAGCTCCAGGCGCAGGCGCGTCTCCGACTTCAGCTGGGCGCCGAGGTTGTTGAAGGCCGTGGCCAGGCGCGCGAGCTCGTCGTTGAAGAAGCCGTCGACGCGGATGGGCCGGAAATTGAGGGGATCGCGCGGCAGGGCCTCGATGCGCGGCACGAGCCGCTCGAGCTTGAGCCCGAACCAGACGCCGACGAGCCAGGCGACGATCGAGATCGCGAGGAAGGCCATGACGCCCGAGCGCGCGGCCTGGCCGCCGATCTCGCGCAGGTGGTCCTCGAGCGGCGCGGTGTGGAAGCCGATCGACACGACGCCGCGTCCGCGGCCGCCGAGATCGACCGGCTTTTCGATGTCGTAGATGCCGTCTTGGACCTGATCGATCGCCACTCCCGGGTGCGCGGCGCGGCTCGTCCAGCGGACGTCGTCGGAGCGGCCGACGAGGCGCCGGCCCTTCGCGTCGCGCACGACGATCGTCGCGACGCCCGCCACGCGCACCATCTCCTCGAGATGCCGGCCGAGGCGAGGGAGGCTGCTGGAGCGGACCTCCTCCTCGACCAGGGCCCGCACCGCGCCGGCCGTGGCCTCGGCCTGGTCGCGCTCGAGGGCGTAGGACTCCCGGCGCAGCTCCCGGATGTGCTGGTATTGAAAGCCGCCCGCGATCGCGAGCCCGAACAGCGAGAAGAGGATCGCGAGATGGTGGCTCAGGCGCATGAGGGGGTTCCTGGCAAAGTTTACTTTTTTCATTTATACTTCTGCCAATGAGCCGCGTCCTCCGTCTGTGGCTGTCGCTCAAGACCCTCGCCATCCGGCTGCGCTTCATGACCGGCAAGGCCAGCTTCGTCGAGGCCGACGTCCAAATGACGACGAACGCGGTGATCGACGACGCCGCGCCGCCCTCCGCCAAGCTGCTCGCGCACTACCAGCTCGCCACCCGCAAGCCGCGGACCGGCGACCAAGGCTGGAAGCTTTTCTGGGAGCGCGTCGCCGAGGGCGCGCGTCACCGGACCGCGCGGCTCGACTGCGGCTACTGCGGCCACCTCTTCGTGGTCCAAGTGCTCTCGAACCTCGATCCGCTCGCCTCCGAGCTCACGGGCGGGCGCGCGCCGGCCAAGCCCGCCTCTTACTCTTCCGACTGGTTCAAGTTCATGCACGAGGACTACTCCGGCCAGCCGTCGCTTTACTGCCCGCATTGCGAGCAGCAGGGCCCGCCGCGGCGCGTCGAGTTCCTGATCTCGTCCTAAGGAGCCCACGAATGGACACCCCGTTCGCCCCGAACCCGCCGCCGCCGGACGACCCCGCGGCGCGCTTTCGCGCCCCGAACGCTCCACCCGAGGCCGCCGGCGCCGAGCCGCCCAAACCCGCGCCGCGCCCGCAAACATTGGGCCGGCTCCTCGAGGAGACGCTCGTCGCGCCGTTTCGCCTGGGCGCGCTGTTCGACGAGCTGGCGCAAGAGCCGGTCCCGGGCTACGGCCTGATGATCGCCAACCTCGCGATCTACTGGGTGGCGATGCTGGGGCTCAACCTTCTCCACGTCGCGATCGTGCGGCCCCAGGCGCTTCGCTATCCGCCGGAGCTCTTCGGCCTCGTCGCGGCGGGCGCGCTGCTCTTCATCGTGCTCGCCGGCTTCGCGCTGGCCGGAGTCCTCGAGCTCGCGGCGCTCGCCTCGGGAGCGGCCTCCGATTACGGGAGGAGCTTCCAGCTGCTGACGCTGCTGTCCTTGATCGGCCCCCTGCAGGCCGCCGCGAACTGGATCCCTTCGGCCTGGCCGGTGCCGCTGATCCTCGGCGCCGTCGCCTGCGCGATCGGGCTCGAGCGCCTTCACAAGGCCTCCGCGGCCGGCGCGCGCGTCGTCATCGCCGTCCTCGCCGCGGCGGGCTTGAGCTCGATCTGGGCCGCGCGGCGCGTCGTCGAGCGCGCGCTGATCCCGCTCGAAGCCGCGCAGGAAAGCGCCGCGCAATTGCAGACGCTGGCGGCGCAGCTGCAGCAAGCCCAGCTGCCCGCGCAGGCCGCCGCGACCGCGCCCCCGGGAGCGCAGCAGGTCTCGAGCCTCGACATGCTGCGCGCCGGCGGGATCGCCGGCCCCGGGGCCGGCGGCCTGCCCGCGCAAGCCGAGCAGATGGAAAAGGCGGCGGCGGGGATGATGGGCTCGCTGGCGCCGGCGCTCAACGATCCCTCGGTCATGTCCAAGATCCCGCCGCAGCAAGCCGACGCGCTCAAGCAGATCAGCGCCGTGCTGGCCCAAACGCAGGCCTCGCTGCAGACCGGCAAGCCGGTCGACCCGCGGGCCCAACAAGCGCAGCTCCAGCAGATGCTCTCGGCGCTGGGACAGCTGCAGAAGAGCCTGCCTCAGCAGCCGAGCGGCGGCACGCCGGCGCAGCAGCAGCAATATCTCCAGATGCAGAAGATGTTGAAGCAGATCACGTCGCAAGCGCCCGGCCAAGGACAATTCCCGCAGGCCGCGCCGCAGCCGGGCCAGGCCCAGCCGTGAGGCTGCAAGGCAAGGTCGCGTTGATCACGGGCGCGGCGCGGCGCGTCGGCCGCGCGATCGCCGTCGCCCTCGCCCAGCGCGGGGCGCGCCTGGCGATCCATTACAACCGCTCGAAAGGCGAGGCGCAGCGCCTGGCCGACGAGCTGCGCGAGGGCTACGGCCGCGAGCCGCTCCTCCTCAAGGCGGACTTGTCCGATCCGCGCGCGACGGCGCGGCTGGCGGACGCGACCGCCAAGCACTTCGGGACGATCCAGATCCTCATCAATAACGCCTCGCTCTATGAAAAGTCCGCGTTCGGCTCGACGACGGTCAAGGAGTGGGACGATCATCTGGACGTCAACCTGCGCGCGCCGTTCTTCCTGAGCCAGGCGGTCGCCCCGTACATGCAGAAAGGCGGCGAGGGCAAGATCATCAACATCGCCGACTGGGCGGCGCTGCGGCCCTACGCCGATTTCATCCCTTACTGCGTCTCCAAGGCCGGCCTCCTCTGCCTCAACACCGTGCTCGCCAAGAAGCTCGCGCCCGAGATCCAGGTCAACGCCGTGCTGCCCGGACCGGTGCTGCTGCCCGAGAGCTACTCGCCCAAGCAGATCAAGGCCGTCAAGCAGGCGACGCTGCTCAAGCGCCTCGGCAGCCCCGACGACGTCGCCAAGGCCGTGCTGTTCTTGATAGAATCCGCCGATTTCGTGACGGGCGCCGCTCTTCCCGTCGACGGGGGGAGACTCATCGCATGACCACTTACGGCGTGACGCGCGTCATCCACTTCTGCTACGGCCATCGCCTGCTCGACTACGCGGGCAAGTGCCGTCACCCGCACGGCCATAACGGAAAAGTCGAGGTCGCGATCGCCAGCGCCAAGCTCGACAAGCTCGGCATGGTCATGGACTTCGAGGAGATCAAGCAGAAAGTGCAGAAGTGGATCGACTCCGAGCTCGACCACAAGATGCTGCTCAACAAGCGCGATCCGCTGGTCAAGATCTTGAAGGACCTGGGGGAGCCCGTCGTGGTGATGGACGACAACCCCACCGCCGAGAACATCGCGCGCCTGATCTTCGACTACGCGCGAAGGCAGAAGCTGCCGGTCGCCTCCGTCCGCGTCTGGGAGACCGTCAACTCCTTCGCGGAAGTCGCGCCCTAGAGACCGGACTTCGTCTCGCGCTGGCGCCGCAGCTCGACGACGACCTCGCGCGTGCGCGGCATCACCGCGGGCTTCTTGTGCACGAGCACGTTGACCGCGACGAGCTTCTTCTCGCGCGCGAGCACGAGGGCCGCGACCTGCTCGGCTAAAGTCTCCACCAAGCGCCGCTCGCCTGACTCCGCGGCCTCGCGCACCGTCTTCTCGACGGCCCAATAATCGACCGTCTTGCGGAAGTCGTCGGACGCCGCCGCCGGCGCGGCGTCGAGTTCCATCCCGACGTCGACGAGGATCTTCTGCGGCTTCCTGCGCTCGGCGTCGGGCACGCCGACGCGGACCTTGCACTCGATCCCGTAAAGCCAGACTTTATCCATTGGCGCCATTATCTCAACTTACCCCGGGGTAAGTCGAGAAGCTGACTATCTCCGGACATAGTTGTTATAATCCGGTGATATGGCCTACGCGCGAAAAGTCGTCATCATCGGCTCGGGCTCGGCGGCCTACACGGCCGCGATCTACGCCGCCCGCGCCAACCTGGATCCCTTGATCTTCGGCGGCATCGTCATGGGCGGGCAGCTGATGATCACCTCCGAGGTCGAGAACTTCCCCGGATTCACTGAGCCGATCCAAGGCCCCGAGCTCATGGAGCGCATGCGCAAGCAGTGCGAGCGCTTGAACGTCTTGATCATCCCGGAGCTCGTGCAGAAAGTCGATTTCAGCAAGCGGCCGTTCCACGTCGAGACCACGGAAGGCACGCAGGCCGTCGCGGAGACGGTCATCGTCGCCACGGGCGCCAACGCTAAGTTCCTCGGCATCCCGTCCGAGAAAAAGCTCATGGGCCACGGCGTCAGCGCCTGCGCCACCTGCGACGGCTTCTTCTTCAAGGGCAAGGAAGTCGTCGTCGTCGGCGGCGGCGACACGGCGATGGAGGAAGGCACGTTCCTGACGAAGTTCGCCGCGAAGGTCACGATCGTGCACCGGCGCGACGACTTCCGCGCCTCCAAGATCATGCTCGAGCGCGCGCAAAAAAACCCCAAGATCCAGTGGATCACCAACGCCGTCGTCGACGAGGTGCTGGGCAACGGCCATGTCGCGGGCGTGCGGTTGAAGAATCTCAAGACGGGCCAGACCTCGGAGATGAAGGCCGACGGCCTGTTCATCGCCATCGGCCACCAGCCGACGACGGGATTTCTCGGCGGGCAGCTCAAGCTCGACGAGACGGGCTACATCGTCGCCGACGACCGGACGCGCACGTCGGTCCCCGGCGTCTTCGCCGCGGGCGACGTCATGGACAGCCGCTATCGCCAGGCGATCACCGCGGCCGGCAACGGCTGCAAGGCCGCGCTCGAGGCCGAGCGCTTCCTGGCGGGCCACGAGTAAAATGGCGCCGACGGCCGCCCGGCTTCCGGAGTGGCTCAAGGTCAAGCTCCCGCAAGGGGAGAACTACGAGCGCCTGAAATCCGTCTCGCGCAGCCGCGGGCTCGCCACCGTCTGCGAGGAGGCGCGCTGCCCGAACATCGCCGAGTGCTGGGGCGGCGGCACGGCGACCTTCATGGTCATGGGCGACTCCTGCACGCGCGGCTGCCGCTTCTGCTCCGTGCAGTCGCTGGCGCGCCCGCCGCTGCCCGATCCCGAGGAGCCGGCCAAGCTCGCGCTGACGCTCTCCGAGATGAAGCTCGACTACATCGTTTTGACGACCGTCTGCCGCGACGACCTGGCCGATCAGGGCGCGGCGCATCTGGCCGCCTGCATCGCCGAGGTCCGGCGCGTGAACCCCTCGCTCAAGCTCGAGATGCTGCTGCAGGACTTTCGCGGCGAGATGCGGCTGCTCGAGCGAGTGCTCGACTCCGGCCCCGACGTCGTCGCGCACAACGTCGAGTGCGTCGAGCGCCTGACGGAAACGGCGCGCGACGCGAAGGCGGGCTACCGCCAATCGCTGCGCGTGCTCGCGCACGCGAAGAAATACATGCCGAAAGCCCCGACGAAGTCCTCGCTCATGCTCGGCCTGGGCGAGACCGAGGACGAGCTGCTGCGGACCTTCGACGACCTGCGCGAGGCCGGCGTCGAGATCCTGACCCTCGGGCAATACCTGCGGCCGGCCGGCGCGGGCCGCAACCTGCCCGTGACGCGCTTCGTGCCGCCCGACGAGTTCACGCGGCTCGGCGAGCTCGCCCGCGCGCGCGGATTTTCTTACGTGGCGTCCGGGCCGTTCGTCCGCTCCTCTTACAGGGCCGCGGAGCTTTTCTTAAAGGGCCGCCTCCAAGAGACGCATGCCGCTTAAGAAAGTCGCCGAGCTCGAGCTCGACCGCCTCGAGGTCCTCTCGCCCGACGGCAAAGTGGACGCGAAGCTCGCGCCCAAGGTCTCCGAAGCCCTGCTGCTCAAGATGTACCGCCTCATGTCGCAGATCCGGGCCTTCGACGAGCGCGCGATCAAGCTGCAGCGCACGGGGCGCTTGGGAACCTATCCGATGATCACGGGCCAGGAAGCGACGCAGTGCGTGCCGCCTCTCTGCCTCAAGCCGAGCGATTGGGTCGTGCCCACCTATCGCGGAGGCGGCGTCTACTTCGCGCGCGGGATGCAAATGCGCTACGCGCTGCTTTATTGGGCCGGCGACGACCGCGGCACGCATTTTCCCGACGGCAACAACGACATGATCTTCTCGATCCCGGTCGGCACGCACCTCACGCAAGTCGCGGGGCTCGCCTGGGCGGAGAAGCTCAAGAAGACCGGCGCCGTCGCGCTCACGTACTGCGGCGACGGCACGTCGTCCAAGGGCGACCTTCACGAGGCGCTCACCTTCGCCGGCCAGTTCAAGCTTCCCGCGATCTACATCATCGAGAACAACCAGTGGGCGATCTCCGTGCCGCGCTCGCGCCAGGCGGCCTCGCAGACGCTCGCGCAGAAAGCCTGGGGCTACGGCATCGAGGGGATCCAAGTCGACGGCAACGACTGCCTGGCCGTGTACAAGGCCGTGAGCTCGGCCGTCGAGCGCGCGCGCGAGGGCGAAGGCGCCACGCTCATCGAGTGCGAGACTTATCGCATGAGCCACCACACGACCGCGGATGATTCCACGAAATACCGTCCAGCCGAGGAAGTCGCCGAATGGGCCAAGAAGGACCCGATCGCGCGGCTGCGCAAGCTGCTCGAGTCGAAAAAAATCTGGGACGCGAAGAAGGAGTCCGCGCTCGCCGACGAGACCGAGAAATGGATCGACGGAGAGGTCGCGGCCTACGAGGCCTTCCCGGAGCCGAACCCTCTCGACATGTTCTCGAACAACGTCGCCCACGCTCCTTGGAATCTCAAGGAGCAGAGGGCCGAGCTCGAGCGCCTACTCGAGGAACGCGGCGGCCCCGAGATCTTGACCAAGCTGCCGCCCGTCGAGGGCCGATTCCCGTGAAGAGAGCTCTGACCGAAGGGAATAGTTCGACTCCTAAGGATATTGAAAGAGAACTAAACCTCGTCCAGGCCGTCAACGAAGCGCTCGACCTCGCGATGGCCCGCGACGAGCGCGTGATGCTCCTGGGCGAGGACATCGGCAAGAACGGCGGCGTCTTTCGCGCCACCGAGGGTCTTTGGAAAAAATACGGCGACGAGCGCGTCGTCGACACGCCGCTCGCCGAGATCGGCATCATGGGAAGCGCGATCGGCTTGGCCGTCGGCGGGCTGCGCCCCGTGGCCGAGATCCAGTTCGACGGCTTCATGCCCGCGATCTTCGACCAAGTGGTCTGCCATCTGGGCCGGCTGCGCAGCCGCTCCCGCGGCAAGATGACGGTGCCGCTGGTCGTGCGCGCGCCGCACGGAGGCCTGATCCACGCGCCCGAGCACCACTCCGAGTCGCCCGAGGCTTATTTCTGCCACACGCCGGGGATCAAGGTCGTGATCCCGTCGACGCCTCACGACGCCAAGGGCCTGCTCCTGGCCGCGATCGAGGACGAGGACCCCGTGATCTTCTTCGAGCCCAAGCGGATCTACCGCGCCGCGCGCGGCGAGGTGCCGGCGGGCCATTACACCGTGCCGCTCGGCAAGGCGCGGCTGGCGCGCGAGGGCTCGGACGTCACGATCATCAGCTGGGGCGCGATGGTGGAGACCTGCCTCGCCGCGGCCGATGAACTCGCGTCCGGCGGCAAGTCCGCCGAGGTCCTCGACCTGCGGACGCTCGCCCCGCTCGACTTGGACGCGATCCTCGCGAGCGCGTCGAAGACGGGCCGCGTCGTGATCGCCCACGAGGCGCCGAACACGGGCTCCTGGGCCGCCGAGATCGCCGCGCTCGTCGGCGAGCGCGCGCTGCTGATGCTGCAGGCCCCGGTCAAGCGCGTCGGGTCCTGGGACGTGCGCATGCCGCTCTTCCGCCTGGAAAAGTACTACATCCCGGACGCGGGCAGGGTCGCCGCGGCCGCGCGCGAGACGCTCGCGTTCTAATGCAGGGGGTGGACCCGCGCCTGGCGCAGGCGATCGCTTTCGCCCGGGCGGCGTACGCGGTCCCGGAGGTCAAGGCCGCCGTCGACTGCCTGACGCTCTTATCGGGGACGAGCGCGGCGTTCTGGATCCTGTCGAAGGTCCTCGGCCGCGTCGCGCTCGCGCTGCACGGCGCCCTCGACCGCGCGCTGGCGGACCTCTTCGCCGTCGGCTACAACCTCGCGCTGGCCGTGCTCTACGCGTCGGTGATCGCGTCGGCGGTGGCGCTCGGCGGCGCCGGCGGCGCGCGCTTCCTTTGGAGCAAGGCGGCGGGCTTTCTCTTCGTCTACGTCACCTTGCGCAGCGTCAACTCGGACCGCGAGGGGAAGGTCGACGAGTACGGGCTGCTCGGCTACGTCGGCGGAGTCGCGTCCTACATCGTCTTCCTGCTGCGCCCGGGCTGGCTGGCGCACCCGGTCTTCACGCACCTCTACGACGTCGTCCTGGCGGTGATGCAAGCGGGGATCGCGCGCGCGCTGACTGCCTTGGCTGTAGTGCGGGCCCTGTTCGTCTTCGCGCGCGTCGTGGCGCGCGGCATCATCGGCTCCTTTCAGTGGCTGGGCCGGAAATTAGACAGAAAGGCCGTGGCCTCGGCGGCGGTTTTTTTGGTTTGATACCGTCGTGAACTACGAATTCAAGCTCCCCGATATCGGCGAAGGCCTGACCGAAGGCGAGGTCGTCAAATGGCACGTCAAGGTCGGCGACGTCGTCAAGGAAAACCAGCCGCTTTGCTCCGTGCTGACCGACAAGGCCGAAGTCGAGATCCCGAGCCCCAAGTCCGGCAAGATCGCCAAGCTCTTCGCCAAGCCCGGCGAGAAGGTCAAGGTCCACGCGCCGCTCGTCGAGTTCGAGCTCGGCGCTGGCGCTTCGGGCAACGGACATAAAGAACCCGAGGAAAAGCCGGCCGTCGAAACCAAGAAGCACGCGGAACCCAAGAAGGAAGCGCCGCCGAAGAAGGGTCCCGCCCCAGCCGCTTCCTCGGGCACCTACGAGTTCAAGCTGCCCGACATCGGCGAAGGACTGACCGAGGGTGAGGTCGTGAAATGGCACGTGAAGGTCGGCGACTCCATCAAGGAGAACCAGCCGCTCTGCTCCGTCCTGACCGACAAGGCCGAAGTCGAGATCCCGAGCCCGAAGTCCGGCACGATCGCTAAGCTCTACGCGCAGGCGGGAGACAAGGTGAAGGTCCACGCGCCCCTCGTCGCGTTCAACCTCTCGGGAGGCGGCGCCGCGGCGAAGGCCGAGCCCGCGCAGGACGCCGACGAGACAGTCGAGACGCACCGGGCCTCGCCCGCGCGCTCCTCCAAGCCCGCGCTCGAGCCGGCCACGACGCAGAAGGCGCCGTCGAAGCAGGACGTGCTCGCCACGCCGATGGTGCGCCAGCTCGCGAAGTCGCTGGGCGTCGCGCTCGAGCAGGTCCACGGCAGCGGTCCGCAAGGCCGCGTGCTGGAGGCCGACGTCAAGAATTTCAAAGGCGGCGGCGCCTCCGCGCCGTCCGGCAAGGCGAACGCGACTCCCGCCGTCATCAAGCTCGCCGCCGAGCTCGGCGTCGACCTGTCCCGCGTCCAAGGCACCGGACCGGGGGGAAGAATAGCCGAATGGGACGTGCGCAAGCTCGCCCCCGCGCGGACGCCGGCCCAGCCGCCGGCGCGCCGGGCCGGCGACGTTCCCCGAGGCCCCGTCTCGATCTCGCCCGCGTCGAACGCCTCGACCGGGGAAGAGCGCGTGCCCTTCGTCGGCATCCGGCGCAAGATCGCCGAGAGACTGCATCAAAGCGTGCAGACCTGCGTGCACGTCACGCACATGGACGAATGCGACATGACGGCGCTCGTCGCGCTGCGCTCTCAGCTCAAGAGCGAGGCCGAGAAGAAGGGCGTCAAGCTGACTTACCTGCCCTTCATCATCCGCGCGCTGCTCAAGACGCTGAAGGAGTTCCCGAGCTTCAACTCTTCTTTAAACGACGCCCAGGGCGAGCTCGTCATCAAGAGGGATTACAACATCGTCATCGCCGTCAACGCCGGGCAGGTCCTCTACGTGCCGAAC
>CAZRIP010000061.1:0-23128 GCA_964600165.1 uncultured Elusimicrobia bacterium
GGTCCGGGGCCGGGGCGCCGGTGACGGTCGGCTCGATCACGACCAACAACGTCCCGTCGTCCGCGAACTACGCGCTGATCGACAACGCGATCGGTCCGCTCAACATCACGGGCTATCTCGTCTTGCGCGGGACCTTCCAGGTCGCCGGCGTGACCATCAACGAGGGGAACTACAGCCACGTCTTCGGCGGAGGAGTCTATCTCGCCGGCGCGACGGGCTGGACCAACGGCGCCGATCAGATCGCGATCGACGGCGCCAACGACGCCCCGCCCGCGCCGACGCAGACCGTTCGCTTCCCGAGCGGCGCGCAGATCGGAACCCTCACGCTCAACGACGCCGTGGTGTTCATGACGAACGCGGGGGCGCTGACGGCGGCCGCGTTCAGCGACGCGCGGCCCGCCAGCAAGGTCTTTTTCCAAAACACTCCCGGCCCGAGCTTCACCTTCAACAGCTTCGCCGTCGGCGGGTCTCCGGGCAACCCCATCACGCTGAAATCGACCCTCAACGGCACGCCGTGGAGCCTCGCCGTCAATCTGTCGAGCGTCACGCAGGCGACCGTCATCGACTCGAACGCCTCCGGCGGCAACACGGTCGAGGCCAACGACGGCACGGTGACGGACGGCGGCAACAACACGAACTGGGGCTTCCTGCCGCAGCTCTACGTCCAGCTCCCGGGCCAGGCGTGGACGGAGGGCGCGGGCTTCGCGGGCGTCCCGAGCGCTCAAGTCGCGGGCGCCCCGTTCGCGGTGACGGTGCGCGCCGTCTCCTACAGCTCGACGACGGTGCAGACGGCGACGCTCACCCCCACGCTAACGGGCTCCGATCCGTTCCTGAGCCCCGCCAACGGCACGCCGTCGATGACGCAGCCGCTCGCCTCCGGCGTCACGACGTTCTCGAACGTCACGGCGTCCTCGGCCGAGCCGGCCGGGTTGCCGGTCGTCTTCAACGCCTCGGCGCCGGGCGCGATCGCCTCGTACGCGGACGCCGCGCCGCTCAACCCCGGCCCGTTCAACCACTTGCAGGTCTTGATCCCGAGCGAGCAGCCGACCGCGGGCTCGACGGCCAACGGCGGCATCCGTAATATCCCCGACGTCCAGGTCACCAGCCGCCCCATCGCGTCGATCCTCGTGCGCGCCGTCGACGCCTTCAACAACGTCGAGCCGGGCGTCTCCGACGTCGTCGCGATCATCGGCACGAACTCGTCGACGGCGACGTGGCAGTCGGCCGGCCAGGCGCTGAGTCTGGGCACGACGATCTTCACGAGCACCTTCACGTTCTATTCGACCGGCACCTTCAACCTGACGGTCCACGACGTCACTAACGGCTTGATCCCGAACGTCAACAGCTCCAATCTTCTCGTCACCATGATCTCGCTGTCGAGCCCGACGGTCGCGCTCAACATCAACCAATCGACGGTGACGACGCTCGGCGGCGGCCTGTCCGGCTACGCCTTCGACAGCCAGGCCGTCAGCAAGGTCTTGGCCTCGCTCCAAAGCGCGTCGAACTCGCTCTATTACACCTTCCCGTCGAGCGGGATCGGGACGTTCACTTCCGGGCCGCCGGTCTTCGCGACGGCGACCATTCAAGGCCAGGGCGCCTACGTCAACTGGAGCGTCCCGCTGTCGGACAACGCCTTGTCCAACAAGACCTCTTACTACGTTCAGATGCGGGCCGTGGACGGCAGCAACAACGTCACGGTCGCCTTTTCCTCGTTCACGTTCCTGCCCGGGCGCTTGAGCGTCGGCACCGCCGGCGAGGGCACGGCGCTCTTGATCCCGGCCGTGTCGTCGGGCTGCGAGCCCGTCCTTCTGACCGTGAACTACACCGTCGGGCCGGCGGGGCTTCAGCCGGGCGGCAAGGTTTCCGTCACGCTGCCTCCGGGCTGGACGGGCCCGACGACGGTCGGCGGCGCCAATCCGCCGGCTCCCGGGCAGGCCTTCATCGGCTCGAGCAACGGACCCGCGCTGGCGGGCGGCTCCGCGCAGTGCCAATCGGGCCAAGCCCAAGCCGCCGGGGCGAGCCTCTGCACGGTCGCCGCGTCCGGGCCGGCGTTCAACGCCGGAGACACGATCTCGTTCGTGCTGTCCGCGCTGCCGCCGATCGGCCCGACGGGGCGCGGGCAGCAGCTCCTCAACGTGCAGTCGCAGGCCGACGGCACCGGACAGCTCGCGGGCATCGGCGCCCAGCCGGCGATGACGCTCAACCAAGGCACGACGGCGTACTTCGCCTTCGCCGATCCGTCGCCGCTCACCGTGGGGCCGCTGCAGACGTCGGCGACGATGCAGCTGGCGATGATCGACCTCTGCGGCAACCCGGTGTCGACCAACGTGGTCACGACGGCGACGATCACGATCCAAGGCAACAATCAGTTCGGCGTCGGCGTCGACACCAACGCCGTCATCTATGCGACGAGCACGGCCGGCGGCGTGATCGTCTCGTCGGTCACGTTCTGGCCGTTCCATTCGTTCTCGAACGCGTTCTACTACGAGACCTCGACTTCGGGCGTCAACTACGAGACGATCCACGCGACGGGCAACGCGCTCGGCGTCTTCGCGGCGAACTACTCCGAGGCCAACCGCTCCGTCACGCTGCTCGTGTCGAGCTTGACCTTCTCGGCGATCTCGATCGACAGCGGCACCGTCAACGCGTCCCAAAACACAACGGCGATCACTTATAGCGGGGCCGCCGTCCCGGCCTACATTCGCTTCACGCCGAGCGTCGGCGGGGCGCCGTGGAGCGTGCTGATCTCGAGCGATCCCGTCGCTTTCTCGCCGGCGGTGTATCAAAACGGGGGGCAGACGACGGCCAACCAGCCGGTAAACGTCTCATGGACGGGCCTCAATACCTTGGCCAATCCGCCGCAGTTCGCGCCGGCGAGCACGTATTACGTGCTGCTGCGCGGCGCTTTCGGCGCCGTCCAGGACACGAGCTTGAAGGTCGTGATCCCGCAGTCGCCCTACATCGCCGGCAATCTCGGGCCGCGAGGCGCGGGCGCCCTCGTGTCGGTCGCGGGGCCCGGCGCGGGCTTCGGCAATCAAGGCGTCGCGACGTCGACCGGCTACTTCCAAGTCTTCGGCCTTCTCGACCAGCAATATTACGCCGTGCAGGCCTCGACGTCGATCCTGGTGGCCGGCCAGTCCGTGACGTTGACGACGGGCTCGATCGGCGTCCAGGCGCTGGCGGCCGGCGATCTCATTCCGGGTACTTTGAGCTTTCCGACGACGGCGTTCCTGCAAGTGAGCGTCACGCTGCCGCAGCCGGCGCCCTACGAGTTCTCGGGCGGCGTCAAGGTCTTCAACTCGAGCGGCTCGCCCGCGGCCGTGGGCAACCTGCACTTCTACGCCGGCTCCGGGACCTCGGACAACGGGGCGCAGGCCTACGGCCAGTCGGCGAGCACGTGGACGACGATGCTCGTGACGCCCGACACCTACACCGTCGTCGTCGACATGCCCGATCTGAGGATCTCGACCCAGATCGCGAGCGTCCTCGTCAACCAATTCTCGACCGTCGGCCTTCCGTTCGTCTTCCAGAAGAAGTCGAACGTCTACGGCTTCGTCACGATCCCCTCGACCACGCCCTTCGGCGCGGCGGTGTCGGTCTCAGGCCAATTGGTCGGCGTGAGCTCGCCGTCGGTCTTCGCGAGCGCGTTCGTCCAGCCGTGGTCCAACGGCTTCAACTACTCCAGCGCGCCGTACTCGCTCTACGGCCTGGACCCGGGCACGTGGACGATCACGGCCAAGAGCGAGCTCTTCTTGTCGACGTCCTCGGTCGTCGTGATCTCGAGCAACGCCGACGTGGGCGACGCGACGTTCCTGACGTCCGGGTTCGCGCTGCCGCTCTCGAGCGGGGGCGTGATCGCGGGCACGGTCACGATCAACGGGGACACGACGCAGCAGAGCCAATGCATCTCCGCGCAGGACGGCGTCTGCCCCGCCGGCGTCTTCGAGGTGGCGGTCCAGGCGTACAACCAGCGGACCTTCCAGACCGCGATCGTCCCGATCCGCCTCGTCAAGTCGCCCGCGCAGACCTCCAGCACCTTCACGCTCGCCGGGCTGGCCAGCGGCTCGTACGTCGTGCAGGCGGCGCTCGGCGGCTGGAGCCTGAGCCCGCAGGGCGGCCAGGTCGTGATCGTCTCGACGCCCGCCGTCTCGACCTCTTCGTTGACGCTCAACGCGGGCAGCGTCTCGACGTCGCTCAACATCAAGCTGCCCGCGAACCCGAGCGGCGGGTGTCATCCCGCGACCGACGCCCACAACGTCGGCATCTGGGGCCCCATCTACGGCGGCGGCGGCGGCCACGATCTCGGCTACCCCGACGTCGTCGAAAGCGAGGTCTCCAACTCGACGGTCGCCATCTACTGCTCGAGCATGACCGTCACCATCCCGCCGCAGAACGGCGGCTTCGAGACGATCCGGGTCACCTACAACCCGACGGGCGCCAGCGCCCAGCAGGTCCTCGCGCCCGTGCAGGGCGCGGCCACGACGCTCAACTTCGACCTCTCGCAGCCCACGGTCACGGTCAGCGGCAAGGTCACGTTCTCGGGAGTGGCCAACCTGGCGTTCTCGACCTATTCGGTCTCGGTGAGCACGCTCGGCGGCATCTTGCAGGCCGCCCCCACCAACTATTTCTGCGTGATCGACGCGACGAGCACGATCCCCGTCAGCACCCTGCATCTCGAGCTGATCCCGCTCGACCCGCAAGGCCAGGGCACCGTGCCGCCGCTGCGAGACAACGGCGCCCCGTTCGCGAGCGGAGCCTCCAGTTGCAACCCGCAGACGGCTTCCGGCGGCATCGCGGGCCTGCTCGGCTACGTCGCGCAGATCCAGGCCGACGGCACCTTCAGCTTCCCCGGCGTCTCGCCGGGCGTCTACCGGCTGCGCAACTACGCCAACCTCGATTTGAACCCCGCGCGCGGCGCCGAGATCGGCTTCTTCGAGCAGGACCTCGCCGTCACGACCAACACGACCAATCTCCTGATCCCGATCAGCCAGGGCTTCAACGTCTCGGGCCTGCTTTCCTTGCCTCCCGGGTTGACGACGAGCCGCACCTTCCAGCTCTCTCTTGTCGACAATCACGGCAACCCGGTCGCGCAGGTCCCCGCGACGTTCAACGGCAACAACGCCGTTCCGTTCTCGTTCGGCAACGTCGGCGGCGGCGAGTACTCGATCAACGTCCTCGACTTCGGCCTCCCTTATTCCTACGTCGCGGCGCCGCTCACGGTGCGGGTCGTCGGGGCGTCGCTCGTCAACCAGAACATCCAGCTCCTGCCCGCCGGCACGATCCGGGCCAACCTCGCGATCCAGCAGACGCTCTCGGACGGCAGCAAGCAGTTCATCTCCGTCACGCACTCGAACGGCAACCTGCTTCCGGACGGGCTGCTGGTCGACGCCATCGCCACGCCGTGGATCCAAGGAGGCTATTTCCGGGCGCAGAGCGCCAACTGCTCGAGCCCGCTCAACTGCTTCGGGACCAACCCCGGCTCGCTGACGATCGACCCGAACACCGACCAGATGACGATCATCGGCCTTCTTCCGGGGATCTACAACGTCGAGTTCATCGTTCCGCAGGGCGTCTCCGCGGGCTCGACCGGCGGCCTGAGCCTCGTTTCGACGGTGAGATCGGGCGTGACGGTCGGGCCGGGCCAGACGATCGACCTCGGCGTCGTCGGGCTGACCGCCGGCGTGGCGCTGTCGGGCCGCGTGACGGACGTGGCGACCAGCACGCCGCTGGCCGGCATCCGGCTGCTCGCGCGGCCGAGCATCGCGCAATCCGGCCAAGTCAGCGCGCGCGCGGGCTTCACGCTCGCCTTCACCGATCAAAACGGCGCCTACTCCTTCTCCGGACTCGATCCCGGCGTGCGCTATTACGACATCTTCGCCGCGAACCGCACGTCGGGCCAGCAGGGCGACGTCGTCGCGCCCTACGAGCAGCAGATCACCAAGCTCGTCGACATCGTGAGCACCTCGACGCTCAACTTCGCCCTCAGCTTCGCCAGCTACTCGGTCGCCGGCCGGGTCGTCGGGCGTCCGGGCGACCAGCTGGTCTCGGGCGTCGGCCAATCGCAGGGCGCCTCGCCGGGCGCGACGATCATGATCCAGAAGTTCGGCGTCGCGCCGACGGCCAACCCGATCGCCGACATCGTGCTGCAGACGGACGCCCAGGGCAACTTCACGCTGCCGGCCCTGACGGCCGGCAAGTACGTGCTCTACGCGATGGCCTTGAACTACCAGACGTACACGACGGGCGTGACGATCACGAACTCGTCGTTGAGCCTGGGCACGCTGCAGTTGACGCAGGGCGCGACTTTGTCCGGCTCCATTCGCAAGGTCGACGGCACCGCTCCGAGCGAGGACGACGTCCAGACCGTCGTCGGGGCGGCCACGGATTTCAGCGATTACTTCTTCGGGCTGCTGACGAGAGACCCCCAGACGCGCGGCATCACGGGCTACACGCTCAGCGGCTTCAAGCCCGGCACGCATTACCGCGTCATCTTCGTCAGCGTCGATCACGAGCTCGCCGTGCCGCCGGAGGTCTCCAACGTGGTCTTCGCGAGCAGCGACGAGGCGCGCGGCGTCGACGCGACGTTCACGCCCCAAAAGCCGTTCGTCGGCGCGAAGGCCTCCGCGGGCCCCAACGGCGCCATCAAGATCGCCCTGCACGTCAGCCAACCCTGCCGCGAGCGCCTCATCGGCGACGACAACCTCACGGTCATGCTGACGACCTACACCGCCCAGGGCTTCGTCTCGAGCGTGACGATCAGCGTCGATCGCCGGGAGCTCGACGCGCTCTACACCCCGGGCGTCAACGAGTCGAGCTTCACGCTCAAGCTCTCCGCCTACAGCGCGACCAAGGACCCGTTCTCGACCGATCCTATCAACCCCGAGTTCGTGATCTTCTCGACGCCGACTTTCTACCTGGGCACCGACGGGGCGAGCAATCTCAACATCAACAACGTCGAGGGCGGCGGCCTCGAGATGGAGGGCGATCAGGGGCACGTGACCCTGCCCAAGGGCGCCTTCAGCGTCGACGTCTCCTCGGGCCTGTCGGTCGTCTTCCAGAAGTCGAACGACAACCTTTCCGCGGCGAAGCTCTCGGCCGCCAGCGTGCCGACGGTGCAGGCCAACATCAACGCCCTGCGCTACAAGCCCGCCGCCTATCCTTCGACCCTTTTCCAGGCGATGGCGTCCCTGCCGCCGAGCGTGAGCCCGTTTAGCGCCTTCTACGACATCCTGCTGCCGCTGGGCGTGCGCACGGCGCTCGCGCAGCCGGTGCAGCTGACCGTCGCGTACTCGACGAGCACGGGCGTCGACCCGACCAAGCTCAACGTCTACTGGTTCAACGCCGCCGCCAACGCCTATGTATTGCAGCAGGACGTCACGGGCGCCCCGCCCGTCATCGACACGGTCAACCACACGATCACGATCAACGTCAACCATTTCTCGACGTTCGTGCTCTTCAACGCCGGCGTCAACGTGATCACGGGGGCCTCGTTCGGCGGCACCGACATCACGGCCTACAACTTCCCGAACCCGTTCGACCTGAGCGACAAGACCGTCACGTCGATCCATCCGGGCGCCGGCGGAGCGCAGAACACGATCCGCGGCACGATGATCAGCATCGGCCTGCCGCCGGACGTCTCCGGCGAGGGCTCGCTCAAGATCTACAACGTCGCCGGCGAGAAAGTGCGCGCGATGGACCTCGGCTCGCTCGCCGGCGGCGCGTATTACTATCAGCCGTGGGACGGCCGCAACGACTCCGGTCGCGACGTCGCCAGCGGCGTCTACATCGGCATGGTCAAGGTCGGGGGCAAGACCAAGTTCTTCAAGATGGCGCTGATCAAATAAATGAAGCGGCTCGTGACCCTGTCGGCGGCGCTCCTCGTCGCGGCCCTCGCGGCCCGCGAGGCGCGCGCGTTCGGCGGCTCCGACGTCGGCACGAGCGGGGCCCAATTCCTCAAGATCACGCCCGGGGCGCGGCCCTCCGGCATGGGCGACGCCTTCGCCGGCGTCGCCGACGACATCCACGCGATCTACTACAACCCGGCCGGCCTCGGCACGCTGCGGCGCGTCGAGGTGGCCGGCATGCACGACTCCTACTTCCAAGGGGTCAACTACGAGTTCGCCGCCGCGGCCGTGCCGATCTTGGCGTGGACGGACACCCAGCAAGACAAGAACAAGTACGGCGTGCTCGGCGTCGCGGTCTACGACCTCGAGGTCAGCGGCATCGAGCAGCGCGGCACGACGGAGAGCGACACGCCGGTGGCCACTTTCGGCTCGAGCGACTTCGCGTATTCGTTGAGCTACGGCTACCGGATCGCCGACCTCGGCTTATCGCTGGGCGCCACGATGAAATACATCGACCAAACGCTCGACAACGTCAAGGCCTCGGCGGTCGCCGGGGACTTCGGGGCGCTCTACCGGTTCGGCCGAGTCGGCGTGGGCGCCGGCGTGCGCAACGTCGGCTCGAAGCCGAAGTTCCTGTCCCAGGCGGACCCGCTGCCGACCACGGTCTTCACCGGCCTCGGCTACAAGATCACCGACAACTGGATCGGCTCGCTCGAGCTGGACGCGCCGCGCGACAACGACATGACCTTCGGCCTGGGCACCGAGTACAAGATATTCTTCGTCGACAAGCTCACCGGGGCGGTCCGCGCGGGCTATAACACCAAGAACGCCTACGCCGGGGGCTTTAACGGCGCGAGCTTCGGCTTGGGCCTGGGCTACGGGAACTTCGATTTCGACTTCGCGTTCGTGCCGTTCGGCGACCTGGGGAATACCTACAAGTATTCGATGGTCGTCAAGTTCTAAGCGGGAGGGGACGGCCTACCACTTCTTGTGGCCGTCGATGCGATCGAGCTGGGCCTTGGGCTGCTCGATCGTCTTGCTCTTGGCGCGGCCGCCGGCCTTCGGAAGAAGATCCTTGTGCGGCTTGAGACCGTCGAGAGTTCCAGGGCGGGCGCTGGGCGCGGGCTTGGCGCCTCCCAGCGGCTGAGCCGAGAGATCGACGGCCTCGATCTGAACGACCTTGCCTTGAGGATCGACGCGAAAGCCCGTCACGCCGCCGTTGGGCTCGGTCAGCTGACGCAGCCGGATCTGCTGCGTCAGCGGGTCCTGGCTCACCATGGACGCGGCGTTGTCGGCGCGCGCGAAAGACGCGATGCCGAGCACGAGGATCAACGCCGTGAGCGAGGCCTTCATTCCTCAATAGAATAGGGGTTTCGCGCGTCCGGCGTCAGTGTCGTTGGGCCTAGCGGCGGATGGGACCGACGGCCTACTTCTTGTCGAGGGCTTGGGAGCCGCCGTTGAAGACGTCTTCCATGCCCTTAACCTTGACGGTCGGTAAGTCGCCGTCGCGCGAGAGCGCGGCGGCGTTGGGCCCGCCGGCGTTGCCTTGGGAGAAGCCGCCGAGCCGCCGCGTCGCGCCCGCGGCGCCGGATTTCCCGGCTCCCGACGAGCGCGCCGACGCGCCGCCCGCGATCGCCGAGCCGGGGAGGACGGAGGGCTGCGAGCCGTCGGCCGGCGCGGCCGACGCCGAGCCCGCGAGGGGGGCGAAAGCGGGCAAGATCGATTGGGCGGCGCTCGACGCCGCCTGCGCCGAGTCCGCCGCGTTCGTCGCGGCCGAGGGAAGGCTCGGACGCGCCGCCAGGCTCGCCGGAGCGCCGGTCTCGCTCGAGCCGGAGGTTGAGCTTTCCTGGCCGGCGCGGTCAGCCGGCCCGGCTTGGGCGGCGAGCTGACGATCTTCCTCGGAGAGCGTCTGGTAAAGCGCGCGCAAGCCGGACGCCGACGTCTTGATCGACGACGCGCCGTTGTAGAGCTGGGCCGAGCCTCCCGCGGCGAAGGCGTAAAACTGTCCTTGACCCAGCCGCGCCGGGCCGTCCTTGCCGGCCATGCCCAGGCCCGCCGCGCCCGTCGTCTTGACGTCGGACAGCCTCTCGAAAAGCGTGTCGACCGCCTCGCTTTGGGCCGCCTGGCGCTTGACCCAGCCCGCGTGGGCGACGAGATCGGCCGGCGTGGGCTTGATCGACAAGCCGCGATATTTTTCGAGCGGGTCGGGGTCAGGAGCGACTCCGGGCGAGGCGAAGTCCTGGTTGGCGGCCGCGTTCTTGCGGCTGTCGAGAATCCCCTGCACGACGTCGGAGGCGAGAGGAATCAGCGCATGCGCGGGGATCACCGCGGCGGCGGCCAAGACGGCGAAAGCGACGAGCGAGGGGCGCTGGGCCATGGGTCTTGCCACAGTATGGGCCGCGGACGCGATCGTCGCCATAGGTCTAAGGGCCTATATGAAGGTGGGACCCAGGGCCTAGGAGGCGCCGGCGCGATACGGCGCGAGGCGGTAGATGGCCGCGGCCTCGGGCTTCTCGGGGTCGAACAGGACGGTCAAGACCTCTCCGGCCGCGACCGTCCCGTTCTGCGCGTTGAACCGGCACTCGACGCTCTGAACCATGCCGCCGGCCTCGAAGCGGAGCCGGGCGATCCCGGGCGCTTTCGACGGCGTCTTGACCGACTCCACCCACGCGGCCGCCGGCTGCCCGCGGACGACGAGGTCGCGCTGACGGCGCAGCTCCGGAACGCCCGCGAGCATGGCGATCGCGAAGACCGCGCCCACGACGGCGGCGGAGATCCAGAGACTCTGCTGCTGTCGTTGCGCGTAGCCGAGGTCGTCGTCCAGAACGGAGCGCCCGGGTTGATCGCGCAGAAAGTGGATCGAGAGCGGCTGTCCAGGCGTGAACCCCGCCGGACGGCCGACGAGCCGGTCCGCGCGCCACGTCCTGCCGTCGCCGGGCGCGTAGGTGAAGACGACGTGCTGGCGCTTGTAGGTGCCGTGCCTCCCGTGAACCAGCGATTCATACGAGCGCTCGAAATTCCCCGTCGACGCGACGCCGCCTTGGAGGACGGCGCGGCGTTGGTACGCGAAATACGCGCTCGGACCGACGCCGAGGCCGATCCCCACGGCCATCACGACGCCCAAGATGACGAAGGGCTTATACCCGACGAACCGGACCTCGCGAGGCGCGGGCGTCATCATCAGCTCCGGCTCGACGGCCCAGCCGGCCGTCAGGCGGCGCAGCTCGTCAGGCGTGGCGGGCGCGGAAGAGGGGCTTCCATCGACCGCCGCCGCCGCGCGCGAGCGCGACCGAAAGACGAGCGCGGCGAGCCAGATCAGGACCAAGGCGCCGAAGGCGATCAGGATGCCGACCGCGAGCTTCACCTTCCGCTCCGCGACTCGGGCCTCGGCGGCGCGATCCTTGGCGACCTGGTTCGCCTCGAGAAAGCCGAGCGGGCGCGCGATCATCGCCAAGGCGCGCGTGTCCGTCGTGTTGGCCTTGGCCACGCGCAGATCGCGCAGGGCGTCTTGCGCCCGGCCTTGCTGAAGCTCGCAGACTCCGAGCCAATAGTACGCGAGGCCGAACCTCGGGTTGAGGCGGGTCGCGGCCAGAAGCTCGCCGACGGCGGAGGCGCAGTCCTTCCGGTCGATGAGACTCTGCGCGCGGCGGTAATGCTCGTTGGCCGCGGCGGCATGAAGCCGTCCCGCCAGAAGAAAAAGCGCGAGCAGGGCCGCGACGGCTCTCACGCCGCAAGGATAGACCCGGTTTCGCCCCGCGTCAAGCGGCGCCGCGCACAAAGCCGTTGCGTTCGCCGAGGGCTACTTGGTAATATGGCGCCCTCTTATGAGGAATGGAGGAGCATGATCCGTTTCGGCACGGCCGGTTGGCGCGGCGTCATCTCGGACGAGTTCACGTTCCAGAACGTGCGCAAAGTGGCGCACACGGTGTCCGGCTACCTCAAGGAAAACGCCGAGTTCGGCCAGAACAGCTCCGATTACCAGGCATCGCTGCTCGACGGCCAGCGCAGCCGCGTCCCCATGGTCATCGTCGGCTACGACACTCGTTTTCTCTCCGACGAGTTCGCGCACGAGATCGCCGGCGTCTTCGCCACGGACGGCGTGAAGACCCTGATCTCGGACTCCGATCTGCCGACGCCCGCCGTCGGCTGGTCGATCCTGTCGCGCAAGGCCGTCGGCGGCGTGATGGTGACGGCCTCCCACAACGCCGCGCAATACAACGGCTTCAAGTGGATGCCCTTTTGGGGCGGCGCGGCCACGCCGGCCGTCACCGATGATCTCGAGCGCCGCATCGAGCTGCTCGGCACCCACGCGATCAAGACGATGTCCGTCGACCGCTCCTTGCGCGAGTCCTGGATCGAGACGATCGATTTCAAGCCGTCTTACATCAAGCAGCTGATCTCGCTGCTCGACGTCAAGGCGATCAAGAAGGCCAGGCTCAAGGTCGGCGTCGACACCATGCACGGCGCGGGCCGCAACTACCTGCGCCCGGTCCTCGAGCAGCTCGGCGTCGAGGTGTTCCCGCTGCACGAGGACAAGGACGTGCTGTTCGGCGGCCGCGCCCCGGAGCCGACCGTCGAGTCGCTGCAAGAGCTTTCGCGGCTCATGGCCAAGAAGAAACTGCCGCTCGGCCTGGCCACCGACGGCGACGCGGACCGCTTCGGCGTGCTCGACGCGGGGGGCGAATGGGTCTCGGCCAACGAGGTCCTCGCGCTCGCCGTCGAGCATCTCGTCGTCAACCGCGGCCTCAAGGGCAAGGTCGCGCGCAGCGTGATGACGTCGCACTTCGTCGACGCCGTGGCGAAGTCCCACGGCCTCGAGTCGCGCGAGACGCCGGTCGGCTTCAAATATATCGGCGAGCTTCTGCGCACGGGCCAGTACCTGCTCGGCGGCGAGGAATCCGGCGGGATGTCGATCAAGGGCCACGTGCCCGACAAGGACGGCCTCCTCGCCTGCCTGCTGATGCTCGAGCTCGTCGCCGTCGAGGGCAAGCCGCTTTCCGCCATCCGAGACCGCCTCTTCAAGAAGGTCGGCGGGTTCCACAACGTCCGCATGAACTTCAAGATGGAGCGCATGCGCGAGATGATCGAGCTTCAGGAGCGGCTGCGCGTCAAGCCCCCGCTCGAGCTCGCCGGCTCTTCCGTCTGGCGCATCGACGAGTCCGACGGCTTCAAGTTCATCCTGCGCGACGGCAGCTGGCTGGGCCTGCGCAGCTCGGGCACCGAGCCCGCGTTCAGAGTCTACGCCGAGGCCTCGACGCCCAAGAAGCTCGACGCCATCGTCGACGCGAGCAAGAAGCTCCTGCAGGGCAAGTTCTAACCGCGACGCACGGAGGCACGTGATGTCCCAGATCAAGAAGATTTCCGCGCTCGAGATCCTCGACTCGCGCGGGTTCCCGACGGTCGAGACCGAGGTCGTCTTGGAGGACGGCGCGCTCGGCCGCGCCGCGGTGCCGAGCGGCGCCTCCACCGGCGAGCACGAGGCCGTGGAGCTGCGCGACGGCGACAAGGCGCGCTATTTCGGCAAGGGCGTCCAGAAGGCCGTCGGCCACGTCAACGGGGAGCTCGCGAAGGCGCTCGCCGGCCATGACGCCGAAAAGCCCGTGGAGCTCGACGCCGCCATGATCAAGCTCGACGGCACCCCCAACAAGGGCCGCCTCGGCGCCAACGCGCTCCTCTCGGTCTCGATGGCGGCCGCGCGCGCGGCGGCGGCTTCGCGCAAGCTGCCGCTCTACGCCTGGATCCGCCAGGCCTACGGCCTCAAGCACAAGGACTGGCTCTTGCCCGCGCCGATGCTCAACGTGATCAACGGCGGCAAGCACGCCGACAGCGGCCTCGACGTCCAGGAGTTCATGCTGGTGCCGGTCGGCTCGAAATCCTTCGGCGACGCGCTGCGCGCCGGCGCCGAGATCTATCAGGTCCTGAAGAAGAAGCTCGTCGACATGAAGATGACCGTCTCCGTGGGCGACGAGGGCGGCTTCGCCCCGCACTTGAAGACCCATGCCGAGGCCCTCGACGTCCTCGTCGACTCGGTCAAGAAGGCGGGGCACGCCGAAGCCGTCCGCTTGGCGCTGGACGCCGCGGCGAGCGAGTTCTATAAGGACGGCAAGTACGTTTTCGAGAAGGCGCCGCGCTCGGCCGCGGACATGACGGGAATCTACGGCTCGTGGATCGATAAGTACCGTCTCGTTTCCCTCGAGGATCCGCTGGCCGAGGACGATTGGGCCGGCTGGAAGGACCTGACCGACAAGCTCGGCGGCTCGGCGCGCGTCATCGGCGACGACATCTTCGTCACCAACCCCGAGCGCTTGGCGCGCGGGATCAAGGAAGGGGTCGGCAACTCGATCCTCATCAAGCTCAACCAGATCGGCACGCTGACCGAGACCGTCCAAGCCGTCGGCGACGCGCAGAAGGCGGGCTACACCTGCGTGATCTCGCATCGCTCGGGCGAGACCGAGGACGCGTTCATCGCGGATCTCGCCGTCGCCCTCAACGCGGGCGCGATCAAGACCGGCGCGCCGTGCCGCTCGGAGCGCTTGGCGAAATACAATCGCCTCCTGCGCATCGAGGCGGAGCTCGGCGCCAAGGCGCGCTACGACGGCTGGGCCTGCTTTAAGGCCGCGGCCAAGGCGGCGTGAGCCGGCTTCCGCCCTTCGTCCGCGAGCACTGGGCGCGCCTCGGCGCGACCCTCCTGCTCGTCGCGCTTTTCTTCGGCAACCAGGGCTTTCGCAGCCTCGTGCGCAACTGGTGGCAGCTGCGCAAGCTCAAGAGCGAGCTCGCGACGCTCGAGACGCAGGAGTCCGACGAAGCCGAGCGGCTCAAGCTGGTGCGCTCGGGCGATCAGTCCCTGGAGCGCATGGCTCGCCGCGAGCTCGGCTACGTTAAGAAGGGCGAGATCGAGTACCGCTTCCCTCCGCCTGACAAGAAATAACCGCGTACGCGCCCTGGGCCGAAAGCGGCCTTCGGGTTGGGCCTAACGGCCCTGCAAATCATTCGCCGAATCACATAAGATTTCGGCATGCGATTTTTCACCGTCGCGGCGGCTCTCGTTTCGTTCGCGTCCGTCGCGTTGGGGCAGGATCAGGCGGTCCGCGCGCTCTCGCAGGCCTCCGGCTCGGTCGAATCGGCCAAGCGCGTCTTCGACGGCGACAAGAACGGCGGCGTGGTCGCCGCTCCCGTGCAGGGCGCCGACGCCTCGCGGCCTTCGCCGCTTCTCCCGGCCGCGCCGTCTCCAGCGCCTCAGGCTCCGGCGGCCGATCTCGATTTCTCGAAGCCGTTCTCGGACGGATTCGTCGGCCTCTACCCGCAGGGCGACTTCACGCTGACGACCGGCCATCGCTGCGCCGACTGCAACGCGCCGAAAGAGGGGCTCTGGTATTTCGAGGACGAAGTGATCGCCGTCCCTAAGACCGGACAGGCGGGGATCGTCTGGATCGGCTCGACGCAGATGCTCGAGCACGTGACGCTCTCGGCCGACGGCCAGTCGATCCGGCTGACGGACGGCGCCGTCGTCCCGTTCAAGCTCACGCCGAAGATCCAGAGCAACCGTTCCTTTTATAATCAGTCTACGGTCGATTATTTTCAGAACCGGCCGCTGCGCGTGCGCGGCGAGTGGGCCGTCAAAGACGGCGTGAAGACCTTCGTCGCGCGCACGATCTGGCCCGAGGATCAGCGCGTCGACATCTCCCATCTCAAGACGGCCGACGTCAAATCCGCGAAAGACATCGACGCCCTCGTCACCAAGGACGACGGCGGCCCGAAAGACCCGTACTCGGCGACGCTTCTCTGGAAGAACGGCGAGGACGCGGCGTCGTGGTCGGGCAAGCCGGTCATGGGGCTCATGCTCAACGGCGGCCAGGGTGACGACGACGAATCTCAGGGCGGTCACTTCAGCTTGTTCACGGGCCGCATGGGCCCCAACGGCGAGATGGCCGACTGGATGTTCGACAACTTCTACGACATGGATCAGTACAGCGAGAAGGGCATCATCGCCGGCATGGTGCCGATGGACAAGTACATGGCCGACGTGAACTCCGGACAGAGCTATTATAGGCCCACGCAGATGATCGTCGCCGTCATGAAGGACGACGCGCTCGCCCGCAAGGTCCAGGACGATTTCAAGACGCGCTATCAGCAGTACTACGCGCACCAGATCAAGTACGATCACACGCACAACGCCTGCACATCACTCATCGTCGACGTCCTGCGCGCCGACGGCTGGGACTATCCTCTCGCCGGCCCTTCGCCGGGATTGTCGCGCTTCTCTCTTTCGATGCTCGCAGGCGTCTTCTCCTTGAGCCCGAAGAAGTATGCCGATGTCAACGACGCGCTGTCGCAGGAGCGCACGCATCTGTTCCCGCGCGCGGCCTTCGACTCGCTGTCGGGCGACATGATCGGCATGGCCGACGGCTCGGTGAAGCGCCAGCTCACGCCGTTCGAGGAGCAGCTCAAGGACGGCCTCGTCGCGCTCGTCCTCGTGCAGCTGCCGCAGTTCCCGTCCAGCCGCGCCTTCGGCCAATTCCCGGTCGCCGACGGCGTCGAGTATTTCCACCGTGCCCCGCTGCTGCCCTCGAATTGGAAGACCGTCCCGACGCTCCCGCGTTCCTTCCCGCCGCCCCATTAAAAGCGGCGCCCCTCTCGTTTTACGTATAATCCCTAAGTGCACCCCGTCCTGTTCTCGTTCGGGCCTTTCGAGCTCTATTCCTACGGCGTCCTGATCGCCCTCGGCGGCGTCCTGTCTTCTTATTTCTGGCACCTCAAACGGGCGAAGATCGGCCTCAAGAACGACGAGGACCTCTGGCTGATGATCAACCTGATCCTGCTCGGAGGGTTTCTGGGCGGACGCGTGCTTTTCTTGTTCGAGTACACCGTCCCTTTCTCCCACGCGTTCTGGCAGACGGCCTTTTCTTTCAACCGCGGGTTTTCGGTGATGGGCGCGTTCGTGGGCGTGCTCGGAGCGCTCGGATGGTTCTCCCGGCGCGCCGGCGTGCCGTTTTTGCGCGTGCTCGACTACGTCTGCCAGGCGGCGCCGTTCTGGCACGTCTTCGGCCGCCTCGGCTGCTTCATGGCGGGCTGCTGCTTCGGCCGGGAGGCCGACGGGCTGCCCTGGGCCGTGACCTTCACCAACCCGCGGTCGATGGTCGACTCCAATCTCCTGGGCAGGCCGATCCACCCGACGCAGTTATACGAGGCCCTAGGCGACCTGATAATCGCGGCGGGACTCTACGTTTTCGTGCTGCCGAAGGTCGAGAAGGGCCGCTGGCCGCGCGGCTCGGTCTGCGCGGGCTACTTCATCTCTTACGCGGTCCTGCGCTTCGTCACGGAATTCTATCGCGGCGACGTCGTGCCGTTTTGGCTCGGCCTGACCGCCGCGCAGGCCGCGAGCCTGGGCTTGGTCGCCGCGGCTCTCGGCATCATCATCTACGGCCGCGGCCGGGAAGCATGTACCCAGTCCTGATCCACATCGGCCCGTTCACGCTCGCGACTTACGGCGTGCTCGTCGCCGCGGGATATCTCTCCGGCATCCTGTGGCTCAAGTCGCAGATCGCGCGGATGCCCGCGATGGACGAGGACAAGTTCTGGACGCTCGTCTACTCGCTTTTCTTCGGCGCGATCGCGGGCGGCAAGATCCTTTTCATCCTCGTCTCGCTTCCCGATGTCCTCGCGGGACGCATCCATCTCATCCGCGACTTTCGCTACGGCTTCGTGTTCTTCGGCGGCCTCCTGGGCTCGATGATCGCCGGCGTCTGGGCGGTTCGTAAACTCAATATTCCCTATCTCGGCACCGCCGACTACTTCGGCGTGGCGCTGCCGCTCGGTCACTCGATCGGGCGCCTCGGCTGCCTCGCGTCCGGCTGCTGCTACGGCAAGCCGACGTCGCTGCCCTGGGCGGTCAAGCTCGGCGGCAGCCCGTTCTCGACGACGCCCGAGGACTTGTGGGGAGTGCCGCTTCATCCGACGCAAGTCTACGAGTCGCTCGCGAACTTGGCGATCTTCCTCGCGATGTGGAAGCTGCTCCTTCCCCGCGTCCAGCGCGGGCGCCTGGCCCCTGGAACCGTCTTCCTTTCATACGTCACCCTCTACTCCTGCGCGCGCTTCGTCATCGAGTTCTTCCGCGGCGACGACCGCGGCTGGCAGGCGGGGGGGCTTTGGGTCTCGCAGTGGGTGGCGATCGCCTGCGTGCTCGGCTGCGCGGCCGCGATCGCCGCGCGCGCGCGCAGGGCGAGGACGGCATGAAGGGCGACATGGAGCTCGTCGGCGAGGCGAACACCCGGCTCGACAAGCTGCTCGCGCTGAGGCTCGGCAAGTACAGCCGCTCGCACATCCAGGACCTCGTCGCGCGCGGGCACGTGACCGTCGACGGCGCCAAATGGGAGAACTCGAAGAAGCTCAAGGGCGGCGAGCGCATCGTCGTCTCCTCGGCCGGCGCGGCATGGCCCGAGTTCGCGTCTTTCGAGACATGGGTCGTGCACGAGGACGCCGACCTGATCGTGCTCAATAAGCCGGCCGGGCTCTTGATGCACCCGCTGGGAGAGTCGTGGCTCACGTCTCCCGAGGCGGCGCTGGCCGAGCCCGACGCGAACCTCGCCGGCGTCCTGCAGCGCGCGCGCCCGGAGATCCTCAAGCGCGGCGTGCCGCGCTGCGGCATCGTGCACCGGCTCGACCGCCAGACGAGCGGCGTGCTGCTTGTCGCCAAGACGAAGGCCGCCTATGACGCGCTCATAGAAGCGTTCAAGGACCGCCTCGTCGAGAAGCTCTATCGCGCCGTCGTCCGCGGCGTCCCGGCGGACAAAGCCACGCGCGTCGAGGCGCCGATCGGCCGCGACCCCGGCCACCGCAAGGTCAAGGTCACCCCTTTCGGAAAGCAGGCCCAAAACCACATTCGCGTCGTCGCCAAGGCGAAGGGAGCCGCGCTCGTCGAGGCGAAGCCTTTGACCGGGCGCACGCACCAGATCCGCGCGCACCTCGCGCTGACCGGCCACCCTGTCCTCGGCGACGTCGAGTTCGACAAGCGCGTGGACGGCAAGCCCTGGCCCCCGCGCCTCCTGCTCCACGCGTTTCGCGTCGCGTTCGAGCATCCGAAAAGCGGCAAGCGCGTCGAGTTCACCTGCGAGCCGCCGTCGGATTTCGCGCGGTTCTGGCGCTCGCTAAAGAGCTAGAATCGCGCCATGGCCGACCTCTTCTGGGCGCGCGCGGGAAGCTTTCTCATGCTCGTCGCCGTCGCGGCGGGAGCCTTCGGCGCCCACGGCCTGCGGCAGAAGCTGACGCCCGATCTCCTCGCGGTCTTCGAGACCGGCGTCCGCTACCAGGCTTATCACGCCCTCGCGCTCTTCGCCGTCGCCTGGATGGCCCAGCGCGCGCCGGGGCGGCTCGTCGACTCCGCCGGCTGGTGCTTCCTGTGGGGCGTCGCCCTCTTTTCGGGCAGCCTGTACGCGCTGGCGTTGACCGGCGTCCGGAAGCTCGGGGCGATCACGCCGATCGGCGGCTTGCTCTTCTTGATCGGCTGGCTGTGCCTCCTGCTTTCGTCCCGGTCGGCTTAAATGTTAGAGTTGCGTGAAAGGCAGCCTGCGATGAGAGCTCTCACCTTCCTGGCGCGGCGGTTCGTGGCCGGCGACAACGTCGACGAGGCGATCGAGGCCGTGCGCGCGCTCAACGCCGAGGGCCTCAAGGTCACTCTGGATAACCTCGGCGAGGAGTGCAAAACCCGCGAGCAGGCCCTGGCCGCGACGGAAGAGTACGTCCAGATGCTGCGCAAGATCGCGCAGGCCGAGGCCGACTGCAACGTCTCGCTCAAGCTCACGCAGTTCGGCCTGAACCTCGACGCCGACTTCGCCCGCGAGAACCTCATGAGAGTCGCGGCCGAGGCGAAGAAGCTGGGCAACTTCGTGCGCCTCGACATGGAGAGCACGGCGTACACGCGGCAGACGCTCGATCTGTTCTACGCGCTCTTCCCTTCATTCCCGAACATGGGCGTCGTGATCCAGGCTTACCTGCGGCGAAGCGAAAAGGACGTCGAGGAGCTCGTGCGGCGCAAGGTCCGCGTGCGGTTGTGCAAAGGAGCATACAAGGAGCCGGCCGACCTCGCGTTCCCGGACAAGGCCGAGGTCAACGCGAACTACGATAAGCTCGCGAAAATGCTCTGCGGCGCGCCCATCCCCGCTTTCGCCACCCACGACGACGCGCGCATCGCCGGTGCCGTCGCCGCCGCGCAGGCCGCGGGCCTGGCCAAAAAGGACTACGAGATCCAGATGCTCTACGGCCTGCGCCCCAAGCGCTGGCGGGAGCTCGTCGCCGCGGGCCACTCGGTCAGGATCTACATGCCGTACGGCACGCACTGGTTTCCTTATTACTACCGGCGCATCCGCGAGCGCAAGGAAAACTTGATGTTCGTGCTGCGGGGGCTCTTCGATTGAAAGCGATCCATAAGGACCGGCCCGCGCCCGGCGCCTCGTTCTCGGCGATCGAGGACGTCCGGCTGCACGACGACGAGGTCTTGCTCAAGGTCCACCGGGCGTCCATCTGCGGCTCGGACCTGCCGATCTACAACTGGAACTCCTGGGCGCCCGAGCGCTTCAAGGTGCCCTCGACCTTCGGCCACGAGTTCTGCGGCGTCGTCGAGGAGATCGGCAAGGACGCGCGCGATTTCAAGAAGGGCGACTTCGTCTCCGTCGAGTCCCACATCTTCTGCGGGCTCTGCTATCAGTGCCGCAACGGCCAGCGCCACGTCTGCCGCAGCATGAGGATCATCGGCGTCGACGGCCCCGGCGGCTTCGGCGAGTACGCGGCCGTCCCCGCGCGCTGCGCGTGGAAGCACAAGGACGATAAGCTCAAGGACCTCGGCTCCTTGATGGAGCCTTTCGGCAACGCCGTCTACTCCGTGCTCGTCGAAGACGTGTCCTGCAAGTCCGTGCTTGTCATGGGTTGCGGCCCGCAGGGGCTCTTCTCGATCGCCGTGGCGAAAGCGTCGGGGGCGGACCCGATCGTCGCCGTCGAGGGCTCCAAGTTCCGCGCCGACTTGGCGCGCCGGATGGGCGCGACGGACGTCGTCGATCCCGGCGTCCACGACCCGCTCGCGGCGGTACTCAAGGCCGGCAAAGCCCCGGACGGCTTCGACGTCGTCGTGGAGATGTCGGGCGCCGCGCCGGCGATCGCGTTGGCTTTGAAGGCCGTGCGCAGCGGCGGCCGGGTGACGGCCTTCGGCATCCCGTCGAAAAAGATCGAGCTCGACTGGGCCAACGACGTGATCTTCAAGGGCATCCGCATCCACGGCATCGTCGGCCGCCAGGTCTTCGAGACCTGGTACAAGACGGACCATCTGCTGCGCTCGGGAGCCGTCGACGTGCGGCCCGTCGTCACGCACACCTTCCCGATGAAGGACTTCGACCAGGGCTTCGCGGCGATGACCTCGCCCGACAAGGCCTGCGGCAAAGTAGTCCTGGTCCCTTAAGACCCAAAAGAGATTAGGCCGAAAGCGCGCGGCGCGGCTCCCGAACGTCCCTGGGGAGACTCGTCCGCGGGTGGTATCTTCTCCCCATGATATCGAAGCGGCTCGCCGCGCTCGCCCTGCTCCTTTCCGTCGCGCTTGCCGCGGCTCCGCTCTTCGCGCTCGACGTCGTCACGCTTCCCGAGCTCGGGCCGACGGCGCAGGGGCCGCAGGTTTCTCCCGCGGGCCAGGGCGTCTCGCTGCCGGTCTCGTCGCTCTCCGGCGCGGCGGCGCCCGTCGATCTTTCCGCAGCGGCTCCTCAGCTCGGGCTTCCCGAGTCGGCGCTCGCCGCGCAAGCCGCGGCGCCGTCTTCCTTCGCGGCCGCGACCGCGTCGTCCGCCCGGACTTTCGAGCACGCTCCGCGAATCGCTGAAGCGTCCGGCGCGACGGCCGTCTCCGTCGTCCAGGACGTCGCGCGCCGCGTCGCGTCCGCGGGCGCCGCGCTCTTCGACGGCTTCGGCGCGCGGCCTTCCGCGTTCGCGCTCGGCATCATGCGGCCGGAAAGCCATCCGGAGCTCGCGCTTCCGCGCGGCGTCAAGGTCACGGCCAAGCCGCGGCCGCTCGAAGGCAACGGCGGACCGGTCTCCCTCGCGCGCTTCCATCTGTCTCCCGATCACGCGCTGCGCGACGGCTCGCGCCCGATCACGCTCGACGCCGACCCGTCGGACATGGACGCCGTCGAGCGCGCGCTGCGCCGGCTCGTCGACGCCGATCCCGCCGAGTACGGCGCCGCCAGCCAGGACATGGCGACGTCGCACGTCGAGCGCTTGGCCGGCAGGGGAAAACAGGCGGACTCGATCATCGCCGTCTTCCGCCAGGTCAAGAAAGGCGTCGATCTGGACGGCAAGCCGTATTACCTCGCCGTCGAGGGCGCGAACCTCCGTTTTCACGTCAAGGTCCTGGGCGGCAAGCCCGTCGTGATGGCCGTCGAGGGCGGCTTCGCGCCGGGCGTCGATCCGTCGATCATGGCCGTGAAGTTCACCGACGAGCAGCTGAGCGCCATCGCGGCGAGCCAGGTCAAGGGAGACGGGAAGGACCAGCCGGAGCTCTCTTTGCTCGCGCGCCAGATCACTTTCATCGACCAGTCGTGGCGCGCCGCCAACGTCTATCAAGGCAACGATCTGAAGGGCAATCCGGTCATCGTCATCGTCGACGTCAAGTCCGGCAAGCCGTACGTCGTCAGCGCCGACGACCTGCGCTACCGCAGCTTCCCGGGGCGGCGCTCGGCAAAGACGACGGAGCCCGAGAGCCCGCGTCCGCCGCCCGTCGCGGAGGGTGACGCGCCGCGCGCGAGCCTCGAGGCGTTCGGCGGCGACGCGCAGGCGGAGCCGATCTCCGGCGTCGTCGTCGCGCGCGCGCCGGGGTTGACTCCCGACGGCCAGGATCACGGGCCCGCGCAGGCCAAGCCCCTGATCAACGCCTACGTCTATGACGCGGCGGGCCGCGTCGTGGCCACGACGGACGCGCAAGGCCGCTTCACGATCCCGGCCGGCGTCAACGGCGGCGCGCCGATGAAGGTCACCGTCAAGCTCTCCGGCGTCTTCGGCGACGTGATCGACGAGGATTCCAAGGACGCTCCGCTGGCCGTCACCGTGACGGCGACGCCGGGCCAGCCGGTGACGCTGACGATCAATCCGGAAGGGGACGACGAGCAGCTCGCCGCCGACGTCAACGGCTACCTTTATCCGTACGAGATGATCGAGTGGCTCAAGTCCGAGCTCGGCCTCGGCGGGGACGGAAGGTTCTTCAAGCCCCTCCGGAACGGGATCCACGCCAACGGCACGCAGATGGTCGCCAACGCTTT
>CAZRIP010000062.1:0-22725 GCA_964600165.1 uncultured Elusimicrobia bacterium
AAGTTGGACGTCGCGAAAAACGCCGACCGGCTCGGGGAATTCCGGCTGGCGCAGACGGCTCAGCAGGAAGCCGAGGCTGGGCTCCGCGGCGTGCTCATCGTGGATCAGCAGACGATCCGCGGCGGCTTCGTGGATGTTGACGATCTCGGGCGTCAGGCCGCGGAGGCCGATGCCCTTGTCCTTGTTCTTGCCGTAGATCAGCGGCTTGCCGTGCTCGAGGTAGACGTTGTGCTCGTCGCGCACGTCTTTTTCCGAGACGTCGGTCCACGCGCCGTCGTTGAAGACGATGCAGTTCTGCAGGATCTCGACGAGCACCGAGCCCTTGTGCTTGGCCGCGGCCTCGATGATCTTGCCCATGGCCACGACGTCGGTGTCGATGGACCGGGCCACGAACGTGGCCTCGGAGGCGAGGGCGAGCGCGATCGGATTGATCGGGTAATCGACGGAGCCCTGCGGCGTCGACTTCGTCTTTTTGCCGACCTCGGAGGTGGGCGAGGCCTGGCCTTTGGTCAAGCCGTAGATCTTGTTGTTGAAGAGCAGAATCTTGAGATCCACGTTGCGGCGCAGCGCGTGGATCAGATGGTTGCCGCCGATCGACAGGCCGTCGCCGTCGCCGGTGACGAGCCAGACCATCAGCTCGGGGTTGGTGAGCTTGAGGCCCGTGGCGAACGTCGGCGCGCGGCCGTGGATCGAGTGAAAGCCGTACGTGTTCATGTAGTACGGGAAGCGCGACGAGCACCCGATGCCCGAGACGAACACGATCTTCTCGCGCGGGATGCCCAGCTGCGGCATCACCTTCTGCACGGCGGCCAGGATGGCGAAGTCGCCGCAGCCGGGGCACCAGCGCACGAGCTGGTCGCTGACGAAGTCCTTGCGGGTGAGCATCGGCCCGGAGGCCGGGAGCATCGTGAGCTCGTCTTTTTCTTCGGCCATGTTATTTGCCTCCGTTGAGGAGAGATTCGATCCCGGCCTCGATCTCGGCGATCTTAAACGGCTGGCCCTTGATCTTATTGAGACCCACGGCCGGCACGAGAAACTTCGCGCGCAGCACCTTGAGCAGCTGCCCCATGTTCATCTCGGGCACGAGCACGTTCTTGAAGCTGCTCAGGATATCGCCCAAATCCGGCGGCAGCGGGTTGAGATGGCGCAGATGGATCGAGCTGACCGACTTGCCCTCGAGCTGGGCGTTCTTGACGGCGGCCGTGATGGCTCCGTAGGTGGAACCCCAACCGACGACGAGGACCTGGCCCTTCTTCTGGCCGAGGATCTCCGTCGGCGCGATCTCTTGCGCGATCTTCTGCACTTTCGCCGCGCGCAGGCGCACCATGCGCTCGTGGTTGTCGGGATCGTAGCTGACGTTGCCCGTGATGTCCTGCTTCTCGATGCCGCCGATGCGGTGCTCGTAGCCGGCGACGCCGGGCGTGGCCCACGGGCGCGCCAACGTCTTCTCGTCGCGCATGTAGGGCTTGAACTGGTCTTTCGGCGGAAGCGCGCGCGGCTCGAACTTCTTGAGCTTCGCCACGTCCGGGATGAGCCAGGGCTCCGAGCCGTTGGCGAGATAACCGTCCGTCAGCAGGAAGACCGGCGTCATGTACTTGAGCGCGATGCGGCAGGCCTCGTAGGCCATCGTGAAGCACTCGCCGGGCGTCGACGCGGCGATGACCGGAGCCGGGCACTCGCCGTTGCGGCCGTAGAGCACCTGAAGAAGGTCCGCCTGCTCGGTTTTCGTCGGCAGGCCGGTCGAAGGGCCGCCGCGCTGGACGTCGATGACGACGAGCGGCAGCTCCGTCATGACGGCGAGGCCGATCGCCTCGGCCTTGAGCGCGATGCCGGGGCCGCTCGTGCCGGTGACGCCGAGCTTGCCGCCGAAAGACGCGCCGATCGCCGAGCCCACGCCCGCGATCTCGTCCTCGGCCTGGAACGTCTTGACGCCGAAGTTCTTGTGCTTCGAGAGCTCGTGCAGGATGTCGGAGGCCGGCGTGATCGGGTAGGTGCCGTAGAAGAGGTCCAAGCCCGACTGGTGCGACGCGGCCACGAGGCCGAGCGCCGTCGCCTCGTTGCCGGTGATGTTGCGGTAGGTCCCGGGCGCGATCGGCGCCTTGCGGACCTTATAGTGATGGCCGAAGATCTCGGCGGTCTCGGCGTAGGCGTTGCCCGCGTGCAGCGCCTTCTGGTTCGCGTCGACGAGCAGCGGGTTCTTCTTGAACTTGGAGCCGATCCACTTGAGCGTCGACTCCATCGGCCGGTCGTAGAGCCAGTACATCATGCCGAGCGCGAAGAAGTTCTTGCAGCGCTCGACCTGGACCTTCGTCAGCGCGAGGCCGGAGAGCGCGTTGCCCGTCAGGCGCGAGAGCTCCACCGGGATCACGCGGTAATCGGACAGCGAACCGTCCTCGAGCGGGTTCTTCGCGTACTGGACCTTCGTCAGGTTGCCGGCCGTGAAGGCGTCGGTGTTGACGAGGAGGATGCCGCCCTTCTTCAAGTCCTTGATGTTGGCCTTGAGCGCGGCGGGGTTCATCGCGACGAAGACGTCCGGCGCGTCGCCGGGCGTCAGCACTTCACGAGAGCTGAAATGGATCTGGAACCCGGACACGCCGGGCAGCGTGCCGACGGGGGCGCGGATTTCAGCCGGATAGTCCGGCAGGGTCGAAAGGTCGTTTCCCGCCAGGGCCGTCGCCGTCGTGAACTGCATGCCGGTCAGCTGGATGCCGTCGCCGGAGTCGCCGGCGAAGCGGATCGTGACGGCCTCGATCTCCTCGAGCTGCTTGGTCTTGGGAAGGGAATCGGTCTTGGTTTCGCTCATTGAGATTTACGCTCCATCCGACTCTTCGCCCTCGGTCCGAGGGTCGGGCGGCCGGTTGACCACGGCGGCGGGATATTGATCGGCGAGCCAGCGGATCACGTCGTCGACGGTGACGACGGAGGCCGGCGCGCCTTTTTCGTCGACGAGCGGCAGGTGCCGCAAATGGCGCTCGTTCATGACCTCGACGGCCTCGCCGACGGTCTCGTCCAGCCGCCCCATGATCGGGTCCGGCGTCATGTATTTGGAGATCGGCTCGTCGGAGGAGGCCTTGCCGGCGACCTTCATCAGGTAGTCTCGCTCCGTGAAGACTCCGACGAGTTTGCCGGCCCGGCAAACCGACAGGCAGTCGGCGTCGCGCTCGCGCATCAGGTTCAGGGCGATGCCGACGGGAACGTCCTCGGCGACGGCGACGGCGTTTTCCCGGGCGACGTGCGCGAGTTTCTCGCTGAGGGCTTTCGTCTTGAGGGACATTGGGGAGCCGGACTGCTACGACATTCTACCGCTAAGGGGGCGTCAAAATCAATTGACGGCGGTCAATCTTTCCGACGGAAGGGTTGGGGTCGGGGCTTTGCCTAGGCCTTCGCTTCCTTGATGACGAACTGCATCGTCGTGCCGCCGCACTCGATGAAGTCGCCGTCCTTGAGCACGACGGAGCCGGTGACTTTGTTGCCGTTGACGACCGGGAAGCCCGCCTCGACGGCCATCAAGACGTAGCCCTCCGGCTTGCGGTGGATCGAGGCCGCCACCTCGGGCGCCGAGCCGAAGAGGCCCGAGCCCTTGATCTGGACCTGCACGCGGTCCGACTTGCCGATGTAGGTCGAGGCGCCCTTGAGCTCGTACTCGGTCTTGTCGGCCACGCCCTTCAGGACCTTCAGGAGGCCCGTCTTCCCCCCGAGCGTGTCTTTGGCGGCGGCGCTGGCGGCGACGAGCTCCGCCTGCTTTTCCGGCGAGATCATCATCGTCGCGTCGCCGTCGACGGCGGCCTCGGCGGCCTCGGTCGCGGCGGCGTCGACAAAGACGATGGAGTGCTTGGCGATGCCGACGACGTCGTTGTTGTGAAGGCCGGACTTCTTGACGCGCTTCTGGTTGACGTAGGTGCCGTTGGTCGAATCGAGGTCCTCGACGTAATAAGTGCCGCCCTCGAGCGAGACCTTGCAGTGGTGCCCGGAGATCGCGGGATTGTCGATCACGATGTCGTTGTCGGGCTTGCGCCCGACGGAGACGCTCCCTTTCTCGAGCGAGACCTCCTTGATCACCGCGGCGTTGAACTTCAGCAGAAGCTTCGGCATCTCACGCTCCTTTGCTATTTCCCGAAAAAGCGAGACATCAGGTTCTTGAGGCCGGCCACGGCGTCGCCGGCCTGGTCGGCCACGCGCGCGGCCGCGACGGTCACGTTGTCGACGCCCCCGGCCGCGCAAGCCTGGGAAACCAGGCTCGAGACCACGGCCTCGGGCGCGGGGTCTTGGGCGATCGTTCGGGCGACTTGCTCGTCGGTGACCATCTTGGTCAGCCCGTCGGTAGCCAGCACCACGACGTCTCCCGGGAACAGCGGGTGCTCGGAGACGTCGACCTTGACGTCGGGCTCGGCCCCGACGGCCCGCGTGAGGATGTTTTGCAGGGCGGACTTCGAAGCCTCTTCGGCGGTGATGAGCCCGCGCCGGATCTGGTCGCCGACCAAAGAGTGGTCCTCGGTCAGGAGCTCGAGCCGGCCCTTGCGAAAAAGGTAAAGCCGGCTGTCGCCGACGTGAGCGACGGTCATCTTTTTCTCGTCGAGAAACGCGGCCACGACGGTCGTTCCCATGCCGGCGTCCTTCGGGAACGCGCGGCCCTTGCCGTAGATGAGCTCGTTGGCGGACTTGACGCAATATTCGAGCTGCCGCGCTCGCGGCGACAGCGACGCGTCGCCGCCTTCGGGGACGAGGTTCTTGCGCGCGAAGTCCCGGATCGTCTCGACGGCGAGCGTGGCCGCCACCTCGCCCGAGTTATGCCCCCCCATGCCGTCGGCGACGACGATCAGGCCGATGTCCTCGACGATCGCGAAATTGTCCTCGTTGTTCTTGCGCACGCGCCCGACGTCGGACTTGCCGGCGAACTCGAGCGCCTGCGAGGCCCCTCGGGCCGTCATTTCCCCTCCGGCGGCAGCGTGAGCTTGATCGTGGCGTCGGGCGACGCGTCACTTCCGTTTTCGGCGGGCACTTCGATCGAGCGCAGCGTCTCCTCGACCTTCGGTGGAGGCAGAGAAATCTCCGCGGCTTTGAGCTCGGCCAGCACGTCCTGGGCGCTCGACGCGAGCGTCGCCTCGGGGTCGGCGCCGGCCGCCGGCGCGGGCTCGATCGGCGGCGGCGCGGGCTCGGTCTGCAGCGTCGACTCCTTGAGGCCGCCCGATTTCATCGCCGCCAAACAGGCGCGCAGGTCCGCGGCCATCAGCGTTCCCTTCGCGTAGCGGTCGTCGGGGCTCTTGGCCAGGCCCTTGTCGATTATTTTTGAAACTTCACCCGGAAGATCCGGCTTGATGGTTCGAAGATCCGGATGAGGGTCGTTGGCGATCTGGAAGAGCAAAGTCCCGATGCCTTCTCCGCCCTTGAAAGGCTTTTCGCCGGCCAGGAGCTCGTAGAGCGTGATCGTCAGAGAGAAGAGGTCCGAGCGGCCGTCGACCTTCTTGCCCGCGACCTGCTCCGGGCTCATGTAGGACGGCGTGCCCATCACCGTTCCCGTGGCGGTCTTCGAGGACGCCGTGATGCGGGCGATGCCGAAGTCGGCGACGCGGATCGTGCCGTCCTTGAGCATCATGATGTTGGCGGGCTTGATGTCGCGATGAACGATGCCGCGCTGATGAGCGTAATCCAGCGCCTCGGCGACGACGGCGACGTGCTCGAGCACCTGGGCCATCGGAAGCAGAGTCGTCTTCTGAGTGTATCGAGTAAAGTCGTGGCCGTCGAGCAGCTCCATCGCGATGAAGGCGATGTCCTGCTCCTCGCCGGCGTCGAAGATGCGCACGATGTTCGGGTGGTTGAGCGTGCCGGCCGATTCGGCCTCGCGGAAGAAGCGCTCCTTGACGCCCTTGGTCTCGGCGGAGTCCGAGCCCTCCTCGAGCATCATCGTCTTGATCGCGACCTGGCGGTTGATCTTGGGATCGCGTCCGAGATACACGATGCCCATGGCGCCGCGGCCGAGCTCTTTTTCGATCTCGTAGCGGCCCAACGTGGGCTTGGTGTCGCCTCCGGAGAGCAGAACCGTGCCGTCCTTCTTGGGACCTCCGACGCCGCCGAAGACGGCGCCCTCGGAGGCGGACTTGAGCTTCTGCGACTTCGCCGCGACGTCTTTGTATTTGGGATCGCGCGTCTTGATGTGGTCGAGCACCGCCGCGGCCTTAGAGAATTGACGCTTGCGCTCGAAATCGAGCGACAAATTGTAGAGCGTGTCCTTCATGTTGTCGTCGAGCGGGCACAGCCGGAACTTCTCGAACGCCATGTCGAGCATGCCCTGGCCTTGGAACGAGAGGCCGAGCATCTTGTTGGTCTCGATCGCCGAGGCCTCGACGAGCTCCTTGCCCCTCTCGGTGACGAAGAAGCGCTTGGTGGTCATGACGATGTAGCCGAGCGCGAGCAGCGCGCTCGGGTAAGCGATCTTGATCCACTGCCCGTTCATGAAGAGGTAGGTCCCCGCGCCGACCAGGCCTATCAAGAGCAGGGCGGAGACGAGAAACGCCCACAAGGCCTTGAGCCGCGGCAGGACGAACATCACGAACAGGCCCATCAGGCCGATCATCAGCCATTCCAAGCGCTCGGCCCACGGCGGGCGGACGAGGAACCGCTGGTCGAGGATGTTCTCGATCACGTTCGCGACCATCTCGACCGACGGGAAGTTGTGCGCGACCGGCGTTACGTAGAGCGTGGCGACGCCCGTCGCGGTCAGACCGATCAAGACCAGCTTGTCCTTGAGCGCGTCGGGCGAGACGCGATCGTTCATCACGTCTTGCGCGGAGTAATAGCTGAAGGTGTGGTCCGGGCCGTTGAAGGTGATCAGCATCTGGCTGTCGTCGTCGAGCGGGACGGCCTTGTTGCGCAGTTGGACGCGGTGCCCCGGGACGAACGAGGCGTCCGCGGGCTTGAGCCCCGAGTACGCGAGCACGAGCTGCAGCGCGAATGAAGGAACGTAGGCCCCGGCGTACTTGACGATCGCAGGCTCGCGCCGGACCGTCCCGTCGAAATCGGGGTCGACGTTGACGTGGCCCACGCCCATCGCCGCGCGCGCGAAGTCCTCCAGCGGGAAGACGGCCTTGACCCCCTCTCGGGGGGCGAGGTCGTCGCCGGCCGAGCTCGCGGCCGACACGGCCGAAGACGAGATCGAGACGGGAAGCGGCTCGACCTTGGCGCCGAGCACCGGGGCTTGCGCGAAGAACATCGGGAGCACGACGTTGCCGGCGCGCTGCAGTGCCGCGGCGAGCTGCCCGTCGGAGTCGAGCCGCGCGGCCTCGGAGCTAAAGAGCAGTCCGAACGCCCCTCCGCGATCGATGAGCTTATGGCTTCCAACAAGCTGATCGTACTGCTGCTTGAGGTTCTGAAGCTCGAGGAGCCCCTGGTTCTGATCCGGCTCGGCGAAGACGACGTCCAGGCCGATGACGCGCGGATGCGCGGCGGCAAGCTTGTCGACCAGGGCCGCCATCCGGGAGCGCGGCCACGGCCAGCGGCCGAGCGCGCCGAGCGAGGCGTCGTCGATCGCCACGATCGCGATCTGCTTCGACGGGTCGAGGTTCTGGCGCAGCTGCGACCGGCGATCGAAGGCCTTGAGCTCCAAGCCCTCGAACCCGGAGATCAGGCTCGGCGCGAGGTAGCCCGTCGCGACGATCAGCGTGAGAAAAAAGCCGGCCAGAGCGTCGATCGCCCAAGATCTTTTCATGCGCGGACCGGCCCGATCACGGGCAAAGTGTAGCCCGAGACCGCGGGGCTGTCAACCCCGTTTCAGTCACCGCTTCCCTATAAGCTTCCAACCGAGAGGCAAGAGGCCGGCCGAGATCGCCGCCTTCGCGGCGTCGCCGAGAAGGAAGGGATAGAGGCCCTGAATGAGGACTTGGCCCGGCGGGACGAAAAAGCGCAGGACCGCGAGGCCGAGCGCGAAGATCACGGCGCTGCCGAGCAGCATCGCCGCGAAGGCGGTCAGCGGGCCGCGGTCCCAGCCGCGGCGCGCGAGCGCTCCGGTCAGCCACGCCGCCGGAACGAAACCCGCCAGGTAGCCGCCCGTGGCGCCAAGGAAATGCGCGGGGCCGGCCGCCCCTCCGGCCAGAAACGGCAGCCCGGCCGCGCCAAGCAGCAGATAAAGCGCGGCCGAGGCGGCTCCGCGACGAGGGCCGAGCAGCGCTCCGGCGTAAAGGACGCCGAGCGTCTGCCCCGTGAGCGGCACGGGCGTCCACGGAAGAGGGATCACGATCTGCGCGCAGAGCGCGATCGCGAGGCTCATCCCTAAGACAAGAAGCGAGTCGACGATGAGCGTCGCGTCGGGAGCGAGCACGTCGGCGAGGACTGCGGGACCGTCAGCCGTCTTTGGCTGGAACATTTTGCGGGACCTCCTGGCGGATGGGGATGCGCACGGTGAATTGGCTGCCTGCGCCGGGCTCGGAGTCGACCCAGATGATGCCGTTGTGCAGCTTGACGATCTTGCGGGAGATCGCGAGGCCGAGGCCGTAGCCCGACAGCGGCGCGCCGCCGGACTCCGCTTGGCTGAACTTCTCGAAGATCCGCCCGCGCTCCTCGGCGGGGATGCCGGGACCGGTGTCGATCACGGAGAACTCCGCCTGGTTGGGACCGGCTTGGGCGAGCTCGACGGTGATCGAGCCGCCGCGCGGCGTGAACTTGAGCGCGTTCGAGATCAGGTTGTAGAACACGCGCTCCATGAGCCGCTCGTCGACGTCGACCGCGGCCGGGGCGTCCATGGGCGCCTCGAGCGAGAGCCTCACGCCGCGCTCGTCGGCGAGCGGGCGGAAGAGATCGAGCGCGCGCTGAAGCAGGACCCGCGGATCGATCGGCGTGACGGTCAGCTTCATCTGGCCGGACTCGATGCGGGCCGAGTCGAGCGTATCCTGGATGAACAGCGTGAGCTTCTCGCAGGATTGGCCGATCGCGTCGAGGTAGCCTTTCTGATGCTTGTCCGGATGAAGGGACTTTTCCAGCAGCCTCAGATAGCCCTGCATCGCGAACAGCGGAGCCCGCAAGTCGTGGGCGACGGCCTGGAAGAACTCTTCCTTGAGCGCGTCGAGCTTCCTCTCGGCCGTGACGTCTCGAAGGACGAGGAGGACGCCAAGATCCTCGCCCCCGGGGGAGGAGAAAAGCGCGACTTGAGTCTTGAACGTCGATACCCCCCCGCCGCGAGGATTGGCGAGTTCGAGGACGTTGGAGTGCGTGTGGTTCTTGAGGATCTCTTGGATCTTCATCCGTACTTCGGTCGACGAGACGATATCCATCAACCGGCGGCCCGGAAGGTCCTCGGGCTTGAGCCCCAGGACCTCGACGGCCGGAGGGTTGATGTAGAGCACGTCGCCCCGCAGGTTCGTGACGACCAGGCCGTCCGGGATGTACTGGATCAGCGTGTCGACCCGGATCCGGTCCTTGATCGCCTCGCGCTTGCGCTCGCCGATGAGCTTGAAGACCTGGTCGCGCGCCTGCTCGAAGAGCTCGGCAAGTCCGCCGCGCGCGCCCAAACGGCCGCGATCGAGCTCGGCGGCGAGGTTTCCCTCGGACCAGCGCCGCACGCCCAGCTCGAGCTCGCGCAGCGGCAGAAGCCACAGGCGGCGAAAGATGAATCCCGCGGCCGCGGCGCCGACCGCCGCGCCGCACAGCAGGAGCGCTACCACGGGGCGAGTTTACCAAATCAGCCGGTAATATGCTAACTTGGGAAAATCGCGATGGGACCGCCGCTTTTCGCCGTGCTCGCCGCCGTCGCGATCGCCGCGCCGGCGATCGCCGCCTCCCCCGCCAAGGCCCAGGCGGCGCCCGCCGAGGCGGCGGCCGCCCCCGCGGAGCGCGACTTCCCCGACTTGACCTCCGGGCGCTACGAGATCAGGCTTTCAGGCATGCTCTGCTCGGTCTGCACGCGCGCGATCCTCGCGGAGCTCGTCAAGCTCGACGACGTCGCTTCGGCGCGCGCCGACCTCGAGCGCGGGACGATCACGATCGCCGTCAAGCCCAAGCACCTGCTCACGCAGCGCACGCTCAGGCACGCGCTTCGGCGCGCGGCCAAGCGCGCCGACATCGGCACGCAGTACGACGTCGCCGCCGTCAAGTACATCCCCTAAAAAGAGATCGCCCCTGCGCATGCAACGCACAGGGGCGACTCTTTTATTGCTTCGGCTTAGAGCTTCTTGACGTTCGCCGCGCGCGGACCCTTGTCCGATTCCTGGATGTCGAATTCAACGGCCTGGTTCTCGGCAAGGCTCTTGAAGCCCTCACCCAAGATCGCCGAGTGATGGACGAACAAGTCCTTAGAACCGTCGTCGGGCGTGATGAAGCCGTAGCCCTTCTGATCGTTGAACCACTTCACTTTTCCGGTAGGCATTTTTTTGCTGATCCTCTTTCTGGTACTGATTGGCCGTCGGTGCGACTTGCGCGCGCGAGGCAGGCGAAACGTCACCTGGCCGTATTATAGCACGGAATGCGGACGTGTCAACGAAGAAACGCGTCTCGGATCTCGGCTAAGATCCACATCGGCCCGACGAGCAGATGAGCGAGATTTTTGAGAAAGGCGGGGCTCTTCCCTTCGAAGCGATGCCCGGCGAATTGAAGGAGCCAGCCGAGGACGAAGAAGGCCCAGACCAGCGGGACGGGAGCGTACGCCGCCGCCGCGGCCATGGCGAAAATGACGGCCGCCATCAAAAGCGAGAGGGACACGTCCCAAGCGGCATATAAAGGAAGCACGGCCGCCGCCCAGGGGAACCACGATCCTGTCTGCGTCCAGCGCACCACGCAGAACATGATGAGCGGGATTCCCACCCTATGGCAGGCCCGGTTGCGCCAGTCCCGATGATACCCCGCATAGTCCTGCGCGAGCTTCTGATATGAATTCAAAGCGGTGCCAGGCACTGAAGCGAATCGTTTATTGAAGAGTCAGTCCGTCTTGCGCGCGCCGAGCTTTTCGAGTTCGGCCTTGGCCTCCGCCAGATTCCGCTCGCAGGAGGCCAAGAATTTTTTCGCGTATTTGAGCTGGACGTCGTCTGGCTTATAGTAGGGAATTTCGAACTTCATGTTCTCGATGGTTTGTTCGAGACCCATGATCAAGCGTTCGAGATAATCGTGTCGATCCGTTGGTTGAGGCACTTGAGATTCTCTCTCTTTCGCGCTGAACTTTTCAACAAACGATTCACTTCAGTGCCTGGCACCGCTGTTGAATCGTTTATCACCACACGCCGTTGCGCGCGGCGGGATTCATCGCGGCGCCGGGTTTACAGGAGAAGGCCTGGGCGAACTCCGGCATGTTGCTCACGGTGCCATCGACGCGAAACTGCGGCGGCGAGTGCGGATCGCTGACGGCGCGGACCTTGGCGATCTGCGGCGTGCGGTTCGTGCACCAGACTTGCGCCCAGCCGAGGAAGAAGCGCTGGCGCGGCGTGAAGCCGCCGATGTCTCGGCGATCGGCGGCGTCCAAATCCTTGTCCATCGCCGCGTAAGCGAGCTTGAGCCCGCCGTTGTCGGCCGTGTTCTCGCCGAGCGTGAGCTTGCCGTTGACGTGGATGTCTTTGGCCTTGTCGTCGCCGGCGTCGGGCAGCGCGACGAAAGCGTCGTATTCCTTGACGAGGCTCTGCGCGCGCTTCTCGAAGGCCTCGGCGTCCTCCTTCGTCCACCAATCCTTGAGGTTGCCCACGGCGTCGTAATGCCGCCCCTCGTCGTCGAAGCCGTGCGTGAGCTCGTGGCCCTCCACCGCGCCGATGCCGCCGTAGTTGACGGCGTCGTCTCCTCCGTTCGTGAAGAAAGGAGGCTTCAAGATTCCCGCGGGGAAGTTGATGTTGTTCATCTGCGGATCGTAGTACGCGTTGACGGTCGGCGGCGTCATCTCCCACTCCTGGCGATCGGCGGGCCGGCCGATCTTGTCGAGCTCGCGCTTGACCTCGAAAGCCGACGCGCGCAGCGCGTTGCCGACGAGGTCGTCGGGTTTGATCTCGAGCTTGGAATAGTCGCGCCAGCGGTCCGGGTAGCCGATCTTGTTGGCGATGCGGGCGAGCTTCTCGAGCGCCTTCTTGCGCGTCTCCGGGCTCATCCACGGCAGGACCTTGAGATCGGCTTTCATCGCGGCCTCGATCTCGCGGACGCCCTCGCGCGTGGCCTTCTTCGCGCTCGGCGGAAAGTGCCGGTCGACGTACGCCTTGCCCAGCGCCTCGCCGAGCGCGGAGTCGACCTGCGCGACGCAGCGCTTCCAGCGGGCCTTAAGCTCTTTTTGGCCGCTCAGGCGCTTGCCGAAGAAGTCGAAGTCCTCGTTGACGAAGTCCGACGACAGCAGCCCGGCGAAGGAATGGATGGTCTTCCAGCGCAGATAGGTCTTCCACGCCGGCAAGGGCTGGCTCGCGACGGCCTCGCCCAGACCCTTGAAGAAGCCGGGGTCGTTGACGTCGAGCTCGGCGAATCCGGGAGCCGCCATCGCCTCCGTATAATCCTTCCACGAAAAACCCGGCGTCGACTTCTGGAAATCGGCGAGCGTCATCTTATGGTGGACGTTGGCGGGCTCGCGGCGCTCGACGCGCCCCATCGCGGCCTTGGCGAGCGCGGTCTCCAGCGTCATCACGGTCCCGGCGTCGGCCGCCGCTTGCTCGGCGCTCTCGCCCGCGAGCTTGAACATGGAGGCGACGTGCGCGCGAAAGTCACGGCGCTCGTCGGAGAAGCTGTCTTTGAGGTAGTAATCTCGGTCCGGCAGCGACCAGCCGCCTTGATCGGCCTGCGCGATCATCCGCGTGGCGTCTTGATAATCTTGACCGGAGCCGAAACCGAGGAAGCCGCTCACGCCCTCGCGGTTGAGACGGCCGAGGAGCTTCGGAAGCTGCGCCTTGTCGGTCACCGCGTCGATCTCCTTGAAAAGAGGCTCGAGCGGCGCGGCGCGCCGCTTCTCGGCGGCGGCCTCGTCCATGCAGGCGGCGTAGTAATCGCCGATCTTCTGCGCGGTCGCGTCGCGCTTGGCGAGCGGGGCCTTCGCCTCGTCGAGGATCTCGTGGAGCTGCGCGCGGTTTTGCTCGGCGAGCTCGTTGAAGCGGCCCCACTGCGCTTGGTCGCCGGGGATCGGGTTGTTCTTCATCCAAGACCCGCACGCGAATTGATAGAAGTCGTCGCAAGGATCGACGGCGCGGTCGAGCGCGGAGGCGTCGAAGCTCGGCTTGGTTTTCGAGGCAGCGGGCGCGGGGGCGGCGGCGAAAGCGGGACGAACGGCCATCAAGAGAGCGAAGAGAGAGTTCATAGGGCGCTTATTATACTCTTATGGGGACGGGAGAGCGCCTCCTCCGCGGCGCCGACGCGACGGCGACGCCCGCGAGCACGGCCGCGATCGACGCCACCGAGCCGCCCGTGATCCGCTCCCCGCCGAACGCGGCGCCGAGCAAGAGCGCGATGATCGGGAAGATCAGCGAGATCAAGCTCAACCTGGTCGCGTCCATGAGCCGCAGGAGATGATAGTAGGTCACGAAGGTCACGACCGTGCCCGCGAGCGACAGATAGACGATGGCGAGCGCGTTCGACGGCGTCCAACGCAGCGCGGCGTAAGATTCGACGGCGACGCTCATCAAGAGCAGGCAAGCGGCGCCGATCGCCATGCCGCAGGCGTTCATCACGAAGACGTTCATGCCGCGCCCGTGCTTCTTGACCGTCACGAGGTTGACCGACGCGCCGATCGCCGACGCGAGGCAGACCGCCATCCCCCAGAACTGCCTGCCGGCCACGGCCTCGCCGGTCCAAAACAGGGCCACCGTCCCCGCCATCCCGAGCGCGATGCCCGCGACTTTCATCGCGGTGAGCGACTCGGCGCGCGTCCAGAAGCGGCTCAAGAGCGCCGTCGCCAGCGGCATCGTGCAATAAAGCACGGCCGAAACGCCGCTCGAGACGTACTGCTCGGCCCAATAGACGCCGGCGTAGCACGCGGTGAAGCTCAAGAAGCCGCACGACAGCACGGCCTTGCGCCCGTCGCGATCCATCTTGAGCGGCAGCCGCCGCCAGGCGACGATCGCAAAAAGCACGGCGGCCGCCAGCGCGAAGCGCAGGCCGGCGCCGAGAAACGGCGGCACGCCGACCAGCCCGACCTTGATGGCGAGCCACGTCGACCCCCAGATCAGGCAGAGCAGGGTATAAAGGAGGGCGATCGCGGCGGGGCTGTCCACGGCCTACTTGAGCTTGGACAGGATCCGGACGAACTCTGCGCCGACGTCGTCGGGGCTCGCGAACGCCTTGCCTTTGCGCGGGCGCATGATCGCGTGCAGCACGGAGTTCCCCGTCTCGCCCTCGACCAGCGTGACCGTGGCGAAGCTCCAATCCGGGGCCATGCGGCCGAAGACGACGGCGTCGGCGCCGACCTTGGTGCGAAGCAGCTCGAGAGCCTCGATCCCCAGGCCCAACTCCCTGTCGGGCTTGTGCTCCTCGAGGACCTTGAGGAGCTCCTTGTGGTCGACGGGCTCGTAGCCGGCGCCCTCGAGGGCGGCCTCGATCGCGACGGCGACCTGCGGCCCACGGCCCGTCTTGTCGCCGAAAGGCGAGGCGCCGATGCGGCGGAAGGCGCGGAACTCGACCGCTTCCTCGGGCAGGACCTTCGATTTGGGCGCGCAGCCCGCCAGCACCGTCAGAGCGGCGAGGGCGAGCCAGAGTGATCGCACGACGTCTTATATCATTTATAGAATCGGCCGTGCCCGGCCCGCGCGAGATCGTGCCTCTGCCGCCCGGCTGCCCTTGGTCCGGCTGGGCGCCGCCGGACATCCAGCATTGCGAGGCGAACGTCCGCGGCTGGATCACGACGCCGGCGAACGCGTGGTCGAACCTCGCGTATCTCGCGGCCGCGGCTTGGTTATGGAGACGCGACCGGCGCTTCGCCCTCGCCGCGCTGTTCGTGGGCGCGACGTCCTTCGCGTTCCACGCCTCTTTCACCGCGACCGGGCAAGTCCTCGACTACCTCGGCATGTTCGGCTATCTCGGGCTGCTGCTCGCGCTTTCGCTCGAGCGCTTGGGCGCCGCTTCGTTCGCGAAAGGCTTCGCGCTCGTCGTCGCGGCCGGGCTCGCGGGCTTCGCCGCGCTGCGTGCGGCGGGCGCCGGAGTGCAATGCGTCATCGTCGCGCTCGCGGCGGCGGCGCTCGGCGCGGAAGCGCTCGTCTTCGCGCGCGAGCGAAGACGAGACTACCGTCCCTTGCTCGCGGGCCTCGCGCTCACGCTCGCGGGACTCGTCCTGTGGGTCCTGGACTATAAAAGGATCGTCTGCGATCCCGACGACCATCTCTTCCAGGCTCACGCGGCGTGGCACGTGCTGACCGCGGCCGCCATCCCGTTCCTCGCTTCATTCTACGCGGGCTGATCAGCGCTCGCGCGCGAGCAGCGCGGCGTAAGACAGGCGCCAATCGCGGTCCGCGTCGAGCGTGAGCTTGATGAGCCGGTCCGCCTGCCGGCCGGCCTCGGCTTGGTCGCCGCTCGCGACGGCGTCTCGGTAAGCGCCCGCGACCGGCACGGCCTTCTCGGCCAGCTCCTGGAGCGAGCGCGCCTTGAGCCGCGCGCTCGCGACGGCGAGCGGGTCGGCCGCGCCGAGCTTCTTTTGAAGCCAGGTCCGCGACTCGCCGCGCTCGAGCGGAAGGTAGACGACCGCTTGAGGCAGGTCGAGCGCGAAATACGCGCCGCCGGGGAAAGGATCGAGCCCCGCTTTCTCGGCCTCCTCGGCGCTCATGAGACGAGGCTTCGCCGCCGCCAGCTGAGGCCCGACGGTCAGCGTCGTGCCGAGGAACTCGAGATAATGCCGGATGCGGCTCTGCGCGAGAGCGGCGATCCGCCAGCGCTCGTCGGGCTCGGCGTCGCGCAGCGCCGACAGCAGGTGCTTGAGCGTCTTGGGATAAGTCGAGAGCTCCTCGAGCGACATGTAGGACGCGTAGGCCTCGGCGTAGGGCGAGATCTTGCGCCCGGGCCGCGCGACGACGTTCGCGTGGAACAGCCTCACTTCGCCCTTGGCGAGCAACGCCGAATAGTAAGCGTGCCGCGCCTCGTGCAAGAGCGACAAGAAGAACTCGGGCGAATCGAGGTGCGGCGCGAGGATCCGCTTTTCGCGGCCGTTGAACGCGGCGACGGCGTCGCGGGTGCGCTCAGGAACGTAGTCGAGGTCGACGCCGAGGTTTTTCTTGAGCTCGCGCGCGAGGCCGTTGAGAGGGCCGGCGCCTTTGACGGGCGCGATGCGCACGGCGGGCGTGTCCTTTCCGCCGCTCGGGGCGACGATCGGCTCCGCCTTGACGCCCGCGCTCGCGTACATCGCCAGCGCGGCCGCCTGCAGCGCCTCGCGTCCCTCGCTCCAGCCCGCGGCGCGCGAGGCGTCGCGCGCGCGTCGGTACGCGGCCGTCTCCGGCGCCCCGAAGCGCAGCTTCCACACCGCGGCCGCGTCGTCGTCCGGGGAAGCCGGCGCCTTGTCGAAGCGGATCGCCGCGCCGAGCGCGGCCTCTTCGAGGGACTCGGGCGCGGCGTTTTGTCGGGCGGCTTCGGGGCGGCTCGCCGCCGTCGCGGGCGTTGCCGAAGCGATCGCCGATAGCGGCTTGGCCGTCGCGAGCGCGGCGGACGCGGCGGGCGCGGCGAGCTCGACGTCGAGCGCCGTCGCGGAGAGCGGGGCGAGCGGCAGCGCGGGGTCGAGCCGAGGAACCTCGAGCGGCGCCTGCGCGCCCGAAAGCGGCGCGCGCGGCCCTTCGACGACGGGCGCGTCGAGAGTCAGGACCCGCTCCTCGGCCGAGACGAAGCCGGGCAGCAAGGCCGCGGCGAGCCAGGCCCAGCGCCTCATCCTCGCAGTATAGCCTCCGCCACCCCCATCCGCCAGGGCCGACTCGCCCCCGCCGCAGGTGCTATACTTGAGCGGGCCCTTAGCTCAGCGGTAGAGCGTCCGCCTTACACGCGGCAGGTCACAGGTTCGAATCCTGTAGGGCCCACTCTTTCCTTAAATGAGCGGGACGGCGTCGAGGGTCTCCTCGGCCTTCTCGAGCTAGCGCACGAGCCCCTGCACGACGAAGATCGCCTGCGCCAGCGCGTCCTGCTTGGCCTTGCGCGCCAGCAGAAGATCGAGCCGCTCCTCGGCCGCGCGCTCGCGCTCCTCGTAGCTCAAGCCCGGCAGCTTGACGATGCCGGACGCCGGCACGAGCACGCCGCTGCGCCGGATCGAGTCGATGACGGTGACGGGATCGCCCAGGAGTTGGGCGGACAGATCGTGAAGGACCTCGAGGCAGATGATGAGGTGCTCGGTGCCGCTGGTCGCGTGGTCGGTCATGACGATCCTCCGTTGCGATGGGATGACGGCCGAATGCCCGTTTATTGTATACGCCGACCAAGACGACGGTTGGACGATCGTGTAAATTCACGTTGTGACGATCCCTTGACGAACGTGTAGAATATCGCGATGTCGATCTGGCAATCCCTGCTCGCCGAGGCGTCGGACTCCCAGCTTCCCTTCGTCGCCGCCTGGCTGGCGGCCTGTCTCATCCCGGCCCGGGCGCTCGCGCGACGGCCGCTGGAGGCGCGGACCACGAAATTTTTCATCGGCCTCTACGGCGCGCTGCTGCCGATCGGCGCGCTGCTGCGCGCGGAAGGCGCCGGCGCCTACCGTTCGGCCCACGCGGCCGCGCTGTTGTGCGCGGCGCAGGCCTGCGTGCTCGCGGGCTGCGCGCTGCTCTTCGACGCGATCCTGCCGCGCCTGCGCGTGACGCTGCCGCGGATCGTCCAGGACGTCGCGGTGGCCGCGCTCGCGGCGCTGACCGCGCTGGCGACGGCCTCCCACGCGGGAATGAACCTCTCGGGGCTGATCGCGACCTCCGCCGTCCTCACCGCCGTCATCGGCTTTTCGCTGCAAGACACCCTCGGCAACGTGATGGGCGGGCTCTTCCTTCAAGTGGACAACTCGATCTCCGTCGGCGACTTCATCAAGCTCGGCGAGCTCTCCGGAAAGGTCGTCGAGATCCGCTGGCGCTACACCGCGGTGGAGACCTCGAACGGCGACACCGCCATCATCCCGAACAGCGCGCTGATGAAGACGCAGGTCCTCGTGCTCGGCCGCAACGCGCGCGGCCGCAAGCACCAGCGCCGCCAGCTCTATTTCAACGTCGACTTCCGCCGCCAGCCCAATCAAGTCATCGACGCCGTCGCCGGCGCCCTGGTCGGCCGCAAGATCCCTCACGTCGCCGAGGAGCCCGCGCCGAGCGTGATCCTCGTCGATTTCGGCGACAGCTACGCGCGCTATTGCGTCCGCTACTGGCTGACCGACATCGCGGCCGATCTCCCGACCGACAGCCTCGTGCGCTCGTTCATCTTCTCCGCGCTCAAGCGCGCGGGCATCTCCTTGGCCGTTCCTGCCTCGGCGCAGTTCGTGATCGAGAACTCGAACGAGCGCAGCGCCGCGCAGCTGCGCGAGGAGGCGGAAGCGCGCTGCGCCGCGCTCAAGCGCGTCGACCTTTTCGGCTGCCTTTCCGAGGACGAGCGCGCGCAGCTGGCCGACTCGCTGCACTTCGCGCCGTTCGCGCGCGGCGAGGTCATCACGCGCCAGGGCACCGAGGCGCACTGGCTTTATCTGATCACGCACGGCTCGGTCGCCGTGCGCCTCGCGGGCGCCGACGGCCTCGAAAAAGAGATCGCGCGCCTGGGCGCCGGAGATTTTTTCGGCGAGATGTCCCTGCTCACGGGGAAACCCCGCTCGACGACCGTCGTCGCGCTCGACGAGGTCCGCTCCTTCCGCCTCGGCACGTCCTCCTTTCAGGACGTCGTCGCGCGCCGGCCGGAGCTCGCCGAGAGCTTCGCCGAGATTCTCGCGCGCCGGCGCTCCGAGCTCGTGGCCGCCCGCGAGGGCCTCGACGGCGAGGCTTCCGCGCGCCGCTTGGCGGCCGACCGCAAGGACTTGGTCTCGAGCATCCGCCGCTTCTTCGATCTCCCCCTCGGCGTCCGCAACGGCTAGGACCGAAAGCCCGCCCCGGGCTGGGCCCTTCGACACGGGCGTTTGCGCGCGCGGCGGCTAGACTATTAAGGATGCGGCGCTTACCTCTAGTCTTGGCCGTTATGCTCGGATTGGCGCTCTCGGCGCGCGCGGCGGAGCTGGAAGCCCCGCGGCCCGAGATCTCCGTCTCGCCGGCCGCGCCGCTGGCCGGCCCGCAGTGGATGGGCTCCTTCGACGCGCTCTCGCTTCCCGGCGGCCCGGCGGAGCGCGGGACGCTCGCCGCCGCGCTGATGGGCGCCGGCGTCTCGCCCGCCGATCTCTCCTCGGCCGCGCGCGCGCAAGACGTCATCGATTCCGCGGGCCGGGCCTACGTCGGGCGCCTGGCTCCCGCTTCCGCCTCCGCCTTGGCCGACGGGGAGCTCGCGCTCGCCCATCTCAGGCTGACCCAAGCCCAAGCCGCTTTGCGGCCGTATCTGAGCGCGCGCGGCGCGCTGGCCGCCGAGGCCGCCGCCAAGCCCGTCGCCGACGCCGCGCGCGAGCGCCAGCTCCTCGACAACGAGGGCCGGCTCACGCGGCTCGCCGAAAGGCTCGGCCGCGCCGCTCTCGTCGAGGAAGCCGGCGCGGTCCGCGCCTCGGAGCGCTCGGCTTCCCCTCCGCGCCTGGCGCGCCCGGAGCGGAGCGCGCCTCTCCCCGATAAACGGCCGCCACCCCGCGCGCCCGAGATCCGCGAGCACCGAAAGCACAATCCCGTCGCGCGCGCGCTGCGCCTGGCCGCGTTCTCGGGCTCGATCGTCGCGCTCTTCCACGGCGCGGCGCCCGTCGTCTTCGCGGACATGGACGAGACCGTCGCGCCTTCTCAAGCGCCGGCCTCGCCCGAGATGATCCGAGCGATCGCGGCGATCCTCAGATCCGGCGGGAGCTACGGCATCTTGACCGGGTCCTCTTACGAAATGGCGCGCAAGAACGTCGTCGATCCGCTGATGCACGAGCTGCGCGACGACCCCCAATCGCTGTCGCGGTTGGCGATCGCGGCGCGCGCCGGCGCGCGGATCTACGGCTACGACGCCAAGAAGCGCGACTTCGCCCTCACGCGCGTCGGCGCGCTGGACGGCTTCTTGGCCTCGCGGGGCTTCACGGACGGGCCGGGCCAGATCCGCGCCGTGCTCGAGCAGACGGTCCATGCGTTCGATCTCGACGCGCGAATGCGCGAGTCCCTCGGCAAGGGCCTGCAGGGCGACCCGATCGTCGAGGACCGCATCGAGGGGACGGGAATCCTGACGCAGCTCATCCTCGTGCCGACGGGAAAGGACGTCTCCAAGGAAGACAAGGCGAAGTACGACGCGCAGGGCGGCCGCGCCCAACGCGAGGAATACGCCGCTTTCATCAACCGCCGCCTGCGCGACTTGGGCATCCCCGTCGAAGCGCGCGTCGCGGGCAAGACCTCGATCGACGTCGGCGTCGACAAGAGCCTGGGCTTCCGGGCGTTGGCCGAAGTCCTCGACGCCGATCCCCGGCGCGTGCTGTGGGCCGGCGACTCGCACGGCGAGTACGGCAACGACGCGCCGGCGGCGCGGATGGCGCGCCTGGCGCTCAACGTCGGTCCCCACGAGCCGATGTTCGGCGCGCGCGCCTATCAAGAGGACGACGGCGGGCCCGAGGCGACGCTCGCGTACTACCGCGTCGTCGGGTTTTACGCGCGCCTGACCGCCTGGTTGCGGAATCTGCTATAATTTTCGCCGTTGGGCTCGTAGCGTAGCGGTCTAACGCGCTGCCCTGTCAAGGCAGAGATCGCGGGTTCAAATCCCGTCGAGCCCGCCAGTTTTATCCATAGATAGAACTCCCAGCTGGCCTCTCCCTTCCGGGGAGAGGCCTTCTTGTTTCATGGGGACCAGCGGCAAAGTGTACTCGATGGTTCCGCCGCCGGGCTTGTCGAGCTTGATGCGCTTGATGAACGACCGCAGGAAGGACTTACGCTCGAACATCGAGCCCGAGTCGAGCAAGCCGTGCAGGTCCTCGGCATAGGCGCGCACGTCGGCGCGGCTGACCCTAATCGCCTCCGACGCCCTTTCCAGTTCCAGGTCCACTCGCGCGCGCTTCAGCTCGTCGATCTGCGCCCGCAGGTCCTTGATGCGCGGAGCCAGATCGTTCATGTCGAGCTTGCCCGTCTCCAAAGCCGCGTAGAGCTTGTCGAGCCTGCCGTTGAGAAGGTCGATCTGCTCGTCCTTCTCCTCCAGACGGTCTTCGACCTGGCTCTTGCCGCGCATGACCTCCTCGTTGACCAAGCGGATCAGCGAAGTCAGGTTTTCCTCGGTAAGCACGCGGCTCTTGAGCTGGTCCACCACGGCGCGCTCGATTTTCTCGCGGCTGACTAAAGCCGCGTCGCAGCCGTGTTCGCCCCGGCGAATCTTGTTGTGGCAGCCGTAATAGAAGTAGCGCGAACTTTTCCCCGCGCAGCCCGACATGTTGGCTCCGCACTTGCCGCAGAAAAGGAAACCGCTCAGGAGGTAGCTGCTGTTGACCGTCCGGGGATGGACGCGCTTGGGGCTCCGGGCCTTGATGGTTTTCTGCACCTTGTCGAACAGCTCCTTGGCGATGATCGCGGGATGGCAGTTTTCGACCCGGATCATCTGGTCGTCCGGACGCTCTACCGCCGTCACCGAGTTCTTGGTGACGCGATTGAAGATCAGGACGCCCGTCGTCGTCTCGTTGCGCAGGATGTAATGGATGGCGTTGATCTCCCATTTCTTACCGCGCCGCGTCCGGACTCCTTCGTCGTTGAGCGCCCGCGCGATCTCCTTCGCGCCCTTGCCAGCCAGGCCCATGGCGAAGATGCGCCGGACTACCGGGACCTCTCTCTTGTCGGGCGTCAGTTTCCACTTGTCCGCGTTGCCGACGCGGACCTTCATCTTCGTGAAGCCGTAAGGCGGTATGCTGCCATTGAGGAAGCCGCGCCGGGCGTTCTCCTTCATGCCGCGAATCGTGTCATGCGAGAGGTTGGCCGAATAGAACTCGTCGATGACCTCGATGATGCCTTCCAGCAGCTTGCCAGACGGGCTGTCGTCGATCTGCTCGTTGATCGAGACGACTTCGACGCCGTGCTTGCGCAGCAGCTTCTTGTAGATGATCGAGTCCTCGCGGTTTCGCGCGAACCGCGAGAGCTTCCAGACCAAGATGGCGTTGAAGGGCCGGTTCTTCTGCCTGGCCGCCGAGATCATCTCCTGAAACTTCGGCCGGTCCGCCGTCCTGGCGCTTCTGGCCTCGTCCACGTACTCCGTGCGGACCGTCCATCCCCTGCGAGCCGCGTAGTCCCGCAACGCCTTGAGCTGCGCCGGGATTGAGAGGTCCTTGTCGGCCTGCCTCTCCGACGACACGCGGGCGTACAGCGCGGCCGTCGTCTGTCCTTCGCTTCCGTTTTGCTCGTTCATTCTCGGCCTCCCATTGTCTTACGCAGGACCCGCGAAAGTGTTCCCCATAGTGTTGCTCGGCGCGGCTTCTTTCGCAAGCCTCCCATGTTCGACCACCCGTCTCCCGATCATCCGGGCGAGAATCCTGAGACCTTCCATCTGCTCGTCCGTCAATTCCTTCTGCGGCTCATGAAGCTGCTCGTTTTCTGTTTCCTCGTATGGCAATGTCCTCCCAAGCAGACCGGGCCTGCCCGGTCTTTTTTTAGGGGAGTCAAGCCTCCCCAATTTTGACTCCTAATTATAGACCAGGGGAATTTCCATATCCCCGCAGTCCCACCCGTCGGACTCTATGCCCAACAGGATTTGCGTCGCCTTGCCCGGAGCCTTGAACGCCAGGTTCCCGTCCCATTAATG
>CAZRIP010000063.1:0-22101 GCA_964600165.1 uncultured Elusimicrobia bacterium
CGGGGTAGATGTCGCCGTAGCCGACGGTCGTCAGCGTCGTCACCCCCCACCACAGCGCCGCGGGGATGCTGGAAAACACCTTCGGCTGCGCGGCGTTCTCGGCGAAATACATCAAGCTCGAGGAGATCACGAGCAGCACCACGGCGCCGGAGCTCGTCGCGATCATGTCCTGTTTCTTGTCGCGGATGACGTCGGCCACGAGGTCGAGGGACTCCGAGTAGCGGCCGAGCTTGAGGATCCGCGCCAGGCGCAAAAGGCGCAGGGCGCGCAGGAAGCGCAGGTCGATCGACCAGGCGAGGTAAAACGGCAGGATCGCGGCGAGGTCGACGAGAGACATCGGCGACAAGACGAACTTCACGCGGCCCCAAAGCGGGCCCTTGAAGCGCGGATCGGTCACGCAGCTCCAGAGGCGCAGCGCGTACTCTATCGAGAACACGGCGACGGTGAAGAACTCAAACGCGTAGAACGCGCTCTCGTAGCGCTCGTGGAGCTCGGCGACGGTCTCGAGAATCACCGACACGGCGCTCAGGACGATCATCGCCACGACGAAGAGCTTGATCGCGCGGCCGAGAGGGTCGCGGTGCTCCTCGGGCTCGTCGAGGATGAAGTGGACGCGGCGCTGGAGGCTCGTCATCGCGCAGCAGGATAGCCCTCGTTCTCTAAAAACGCAAGGCGCGCCGCCCGAATACATACTATGGGCGCCCATAGTATGTATTCGGTAAGATACGTTCATGGGCGCGCTCAAAGGCAAATCGGCCGTCGTGACGGGCTCGACGAGCGGCATCGGACTCGGCATCGCGCGCGCGCTGGCCGCGGAGGGCGCGAAAGTCAGGCTCAACGGCTTCGGCGACGCGGCCGAGTTCGCGCGGCTCTCGAAGGAGTTCGCCGGCCACGACGGCGCCGACATGACCGATCCGGGCGCGATCGCCGGGATGATCGCGCGCGCGGAGCGCGAGCTGGGCTCGGTCGACATCCTCGTCAACAACGCGGGCATCCAGCACGTCGCCCCGGTCGAGGAGTTCCCGGTGGACAAGTGGTACGCCGTGCTCTCGGTCAACTTGTCCTCGAGCTTCCACACGATCAAGGCGGCGCTGCCCGGCATGCGCGAGCGCGGCTGGGGCCGGATCATCAACGTCGCCTCCACGCACGGGCTCGTGGCCTCGACGGGCAAGGCGGCCTACGTCGCGGCCAAGCACGGCTTGATCGGGCTGACCAAAGTCGTGGGCCTGGAGACGGCGGGCACGCAGATCACCTGCAACGCGATCTGCCCGGGCTGGGTGCTCACGCCCCTCGTACAGAAGCAGATCGACGCCCTGGCCTCAAAAGAGAACCTCTCCGCCGACGCCGCGCGCGAGGCGCTTCTAAAGGAAAAGCAGCCGTCCGGCGAGTTCGCCACGCCCGAGCAGATCGGCGCGCTCGCCGTGTTCCTCTGCTCGCCCGCCGCGGCGCAGATCCGCGGCGCGGCCCTTACGGTCGACGGGGGCTGGACCGCGCAGTAGCCGCGCCCTCGACGCGCGCGACCAGGGCCTCGAAGGCCTCGTGCGCGGCGGGCATCAAGGGCTTCACGAACGCGAACCGCGCGGCGTTGGTGTCGATGTGCGAGGCGCCGTCCACGACGCGGAGCTCATGAAAAGCTCCCATTCCGCGCGCGACGACGAGGTCCCGGTAGGCCAGCGCGTGGCCGCGGCAGGAGATCAGCAGGTCCGCGGCGCCCGCCACCGAGATCAGCGGGACCTTGAGCTCCCCCGTGTTCTCGAAGGAGCGGATCGTCTCCAGCGCCGCGGGGCGCGCGTCGAGATCGTAGTCTTTCGGCGCGCCGCGGTATTCAGGATCTATATCACCGATAAATAGCGCGGTCACGGCCTCCCAGTACGCGGCGCGGTAGGACGCGATCACGGGCTCCCACGACGCGTCGAGCATCGGAAAGCCGGCGCCCGAGAGATCTCCGCGCAGCGCGCGCGGCAGCTCCCGCAGGACGTTGCCGGACCGCGCGCGCCAGAGCACGCCGGAGATCTCCACCGCGCCGTCGATCTCGCGCGCCTCGGACTCCGCCGCCTTGCGCGCGACGAAGCCGCCGTTGGACAAGCCGACGGCGTAGACTTTCTCGGCCCGGCGCCCGTAATATTTCAGCGCCTCGCGCCTGGAGAGCCGCGCGAGGTCCTCCAGCCGCGAAGCCCAGCGGCGCACGCTGCTGTCCTCGGTCTGCGGCAGCAAGACGGTGTCGCCGTCCAAGACGGCGCGCCGCACGCCCTTGTCGGTCGCCGCGAACGCGTAGCCGCGGCTCAGGAGATAGTCGGAAAAATAGAGGTCGTAGGTGCGCTCGTCGGTGATGCCCGACGCCGCCGCGACGACGAGGCGCCCGTTCCAATCCTTGGGCAGCCGCAGGACGAAGCGCGCGCGGGCGTCGTCGCCGAACGTGCCCTCCACCAGCCGCCCGGGGATCGGCTCCGAAAGCGGCGTCCACAGCGCCGGCGGCGGCGCGATGTGCAGGGCGTCCGCCGAGACGGCTTTAGCCGCGCGCTGCGTGAAGGTGGATAGATCGGGCGTCTCGCGCTCCGCCCGCTCCGGCGCGCGCGGCAGCTCCGCGCGCATGCCGAAGACGCGGATGACGCTCATCGGTCGAGGATCTGCGCCAGGCCGCGCGGGTTCTTGAGCGGGAAGTAGTGGTCGCCGTCGACGATCCGCGCGCGAAAGCGGCCCGTCACGTCTCGGAGAGTCGCGCCGGGCTCGGGCTGCTTATCAGGCGAGACGATCCCGAGCCGATCGTAAACGGCGCGCGCGATCTCCCAGTTGAGCAGCTTGTCGCCGGCCGAGTGCAGGAGCTCCAGGCGCACGCCCGAAGCGCGCAGGTATTTCACGTCGTCTTTCGAGAAATCGAAAAGGAACATGTCGTTCGAGCGGCGCAAGAGCGCCTCCTGCCAGCCCGGGTCGCGCGCGTCGCGCTCCACGGCGGCGAGCAGCGCGCGGCGGACGTCCTCCTGGCCCGTCCATTGCTCCTCGAGGTCTTTTTTCGCCATCGCGCCCGCCTGCGCCGACGCCAGCGCGATGGCCGCCCGGCGCTGGAGCGCCCAACCGGCAAGGATCGCCTCGACCTGCGGGATCAGCAGCGGATTGAGCCGGGCCGCGGCGCGCCACTTTTCCGCCGAGTCGTCCATCATGTCGAGCCAGCCCACGAACTGCTTGGTCGCCGCGGCCATCCGCTCGTACTCGGGGCCCGCGCGGCGTTCGACTCCCTCGTAATGCGTCGTCGCGTTGAGCATGAACACGCGCGCTCCCGCGACGAGCGTCAGCGCGCGGTCGACCTCGGGATCGCCGCGCAGCTGGACCATCCGCTGGAAGACGACCGTGCCGTAGGAATGCAGGGCGAGCTCGACCTTGCCGGTCTTGGTCGACGCCCCGGCCGCGACGATCACGCGCGCGAGGTCGCGCGCGTCGGCGTCGAGCGGCGAGCGGACGGGCGCCCAGGCCGTCGGCGGATGGCCGCGCGTCCACAGGAAGTATTGCGGGCCGGGCGGCCCCTTTTGCGTCGCGAAATACGTCTCGAAGCTTTCCTGCAGCGCGAGGCCGCCGGAGTACACGCGCGCGGGTTTGGCGGCGTCGCCGTCCTTGCGCTTGACGCCGATCTCGTTGCCGTCGACCGGGCTCGGGACGCTGGCCGCGCTCCAGCCGGAAGCGGCGGGCGCCGGCGCGTCCGCGGCGAAGACCGCCGACGCCGCGCCTTGAGAGATCATCCCGTCGAAGGCGCGCGCGTCGACGTCGCTTTGCGCCTCGGCGGAGCGCGGGGCCGCCCCGGCGCTCTGAATCGGAAGAGAAGACTGAGCTTGGCTCATCGCCGAAGCGGCGAGCGGAAGCTCTGCGTGCGATGGCGAGCCGTCCAGAGCGCCAGCCTGCGCATGCATATCAGGAAGGGCGTTGGCGCTGAGGGCCGGCAATACGGGCAACGTGGGCAGTTGCGGGATCGCCGACGGAGCCGCCTGCGCCTCCGGCAGCGGCTCCGGGGCTTCGAACACGGCGGCGCGCGCGCCGAGAGCGAGCGCGACCAACGCGGCGGCGAGGCTCATCGAGAGGATTTTACCTCTCTCGAGCTTCCGGCCTTTGGGCCGACCGGTCCCGCGGGGAGCGGGCAAAGGTCCTACGGCGCCGACTTTCGGAAGGTCTCGCCGACTTTGTAGCGGGACTTCGAGGACGACCCGATCTCGTAGACCTGCTTGCCCCCGAGCTTTCGGCACGACAGCCCTTTGACCGCCATGACGGCCTGAAGGGCGTCTCGCACCGTGACGTCCTTGAGAAAAGCCGTGACCTTGCGCTCGCCGACGCTCTCGTCGACGGCGAAGTTGATCTTGGCCTGACGCGACAAGGTGTCCAGAAACCGGTCGAGCGGCGCCTGGCGCAGCGCGACGCTGACCTTGCGGTCGAACTCCGGGCCGCCGTCCATGAACTCCGGCTTGACGAGCGCGGGGCTTCCCCGGCGCGCGACGATGTAGGTGGAGCTATGGCCCACCTGGAGGTAGTCGACGTCTTTGAGCTCGCGAATCACGTCGAGGGCTTCCGAAAGCTTGACGTCGTGGAGGAACGCCGTGACCTTCTCGTCCTCGAAGCCCTCGGTCAGGATGAAGTTCACCTTGCCTTGGGCGGAGAGGGTGTCCAGGAAGGTCGGCAGCGGCGCGTGGCGGACCTCCACCGTGATCCGCTGGTCGAAAGGAGACGGCTCGGCGGCGGCGGCGGCGAAAACGCAAAACAGCGCGGCGAGAAGCTTCGGCATGGGCTCCTCCGTGGCGTCGAATCCAGGATGGTCCCGCGATGTTACGGGGCCATTTCGGGATTTTCTATGATCGGTAAATGGAAATCAAGGGCCGGCTCGCGCTCGTGACCGGCGGCGCCGGCGGCATCGGCCGGGCCGCGGCGGCGGAGCTGCTGCGCCGGGGCGCGCGCGTCGCGCTGTGGGACCAGGACGCCGCCGCGCTCGAGAAAGCGAAGGCCTCGCTGTCGCCTTTGGGAGAGGTTTTCGTCGACGCGCTCGACCTGCGCGACCGCGCCGCCATCGCGCGCGCGGCCGCAAAGCTGCGCGCCGCGGCGGGCGAGGTAGACCTCCTCGACAACAACGCCGGCGTGGTGTTCGGCGGCGACTTCCTCGCTGTTTCGGAAGAGAAGCTCGCGGCCACCGTCGACGTCAACCTCAACGCCGTCATGTGGTGCACCAGGGAATTCCTGCCGTCGATGATCCGGCGCGGCCAAGGGCACCTCGTCTTCATGTCCTCGGCCTCGGGGCTGCTGGGCGTCCCGGGCTTGGCCGCCTACGCGGCGAGCAAGCACGCCGTCATCGGCCTGGCGGAGTCGCTGCGCCTCGAGCTCAAGAAGGCGGGCTGCCGGGGCGTCGGGATGACGATCGCCTGCCCGAGCTTCGTGAACACGGGAATGTTCGAGGGCGTCGAGCCGCCGGCGCTCGCGCCGTGGCTGACGCCGGAGCGCGTGGCCCGCCTCGTCGTCGACGCCGTCGAGCGCGACCGCCTCTACGTGCGCGCGCCGTGGCTCGTCAAGCTCGTGCCCTTGGTCAAAGGGCTCGCCGGAACGCGCGCGCTCGACGCGCTCGGCGCGCTGCTCGGCATGGACCGCGCGATGGACGGTTTCACCGGCCGCCGCTCCTCCTGAATCTACTCGCCGCCGATCGTGTCCTCGACCTCGAAGTCCGCGGCCTCCACCGACGACTCCGCGTCGTCGCGGTAGCCGGACGGCTCGACGGCCTGGAACGCGGCCTTGACCACGGGATCGATGCGCGGCGCCTCGGGCGGGTGCGCGCCCATCGGCGCCTGCTCGCTGACCTGCGCCTCGGACTCCACCGGACCTTTCTCTCTCGGCTTGATCACGCTTCCATGGTACCACCGGCCGCCCAGATTTTTCTCAAGCCTTGACATGGCACGGCCCGCCTGATATAATTCGGATATCGTAGTATTCGATAAACGAAGAACATGGCCAACGAAGAACGCGCGCGCCGTCTCGCCGACAACCTGCGGACCGTCCTAGAGGCCGCGGACACGGCCGACCGCGAGCACCCCGCCCTCACCGAAAGCCTGAGCGCGCAGGAGATCCGCGCGCTGCGCTGCGTGGGCGAGCGCGATTGCCCGATCATGAGCGCCATCGCCTCCGCGATCCGGCTCTCTCTTTCGAGCTGCACGGGCTTGATCGACCGCCTGTGCGCCAAGAAGCTCGTGCGCCGCGACCGCTCGACCGACGACCGGCGCGTCGTCCAAGTCGGGCTGACCGACGAGGGCCGCAAGCTGCATCGGGCCGCCGTCGAGGCGCGCGTCGGCGTGGCGCGCGACATGCTCGCCGCTTTGACTCCCGCCGAGCAGGATCAGCTCGTCTCGCTGCTCGGCAAGGCATCCGAACGACTCAAGGAGGTCGACACGAAATGAGCTGCCTGCTTTCTCTCTTTTTTTGCGAACGATACTTCGATTTTAGAACTATCGGATTCTAGAAGGATATCGGAGGACTGAAATGGAAAACCAGGAGAACAAGGACGGAAAGGAAGGCTGCTGCGCGAAGAGCAAGTGCTGCGGCTGCAAGGCGCTCGTCGCGCTGCTCGTCGCGGGCGGCGTGTTCGCCGGCGGCTACCTCTGCGGCAAGCACTGCGCGAAGGCCGAGGTTTCGGCCCCGGCGGCCGCCGCGACCGCCCCGGCGACGAAGTAATCGGCCGACGGGCGGAGTCCTAGATCGCGCCTGGACTCCGCCCGTCGCCGGCGAGGGCGTCGAGCAGCCGGCCCCAGCCTTCCCGGGACTTTTCGGCCCATTCGGGCAGGACGCCGCGATGGTGCAAGGTGAGCTCGCAGCCCGGGTCCGCCCGCACGATCTCGACGGTGACGAGCGTCGACTCCGCCGAGAGCTCCGGCACGGCGAAAGTGAACTCGAGGAGCCTCGGCGGCTCCACGGTCTTATATTCGCCGACGTGCTCGACGTCCTTGCCGTCGCGGCGGTCGACGATCGAGAACGATCCGCCCGGCCGGGCGTCGATGTCGCAGCGGACGATCTTTCCGGCCGGCGTCGCGAACAGCCAGCGACGGGCTTTCTCCGGGTCGACCCAGGCCTCGAACACTTTTTCGGGCGGCGCGTCGAAGCGCCGCTTGACCGTGAACTCCCGCCGATCCTCGGTCTTTATTTCCGGGCCCACGAACGCCTCGAGCTGATCGAGGGTCATGCCCCAGCCTTGATTGGCGCCTTGCGTCGGGCCGCGGTTGACGTCGGTGAGGACGGCGAAGTTCTGGATCACATTGAGCTTGGTCTTCTCGCCGAGGTCGGTGAAGACGACCTCGGTGCGGATGTTGTCCTTCGGGTCGCCCGGAAACTCTCCGGTCCAGACGATCTTTTTCCCCTGAACGACCTCGACGTAGGTCCCGCCGAAGTCGTGGCGCTGCTTGCCGTCCGGCCAGACCATCGACATCTGGAAGGTCCCTCCGGAGCGGAAGTCCAGCTTAGCGATCTCGAGCGAGAGCGGCTTGGGCGCGAACCATTTGGATACCTGCTCCGGCTTCGACCACGCGTCCCAAACCCGCGCCACAGGCGCGTCGATCACTCTCTCGAGCTTGAGCTCGAACTCCGGCTTCTTCTCGGTCCCGGTCATCGGGCCTCCTTGATATAGTCCTCGAGCTTGTCGAGCGAGCCGGTCCAGCCGCCCGTCATGCCGGCGCGCGCCTTGACGAAGGTGTCGAGCTCGGCCGGCGCCGGCTTGTCGGGCGCCCACTCGACGCGCGCGCGCGCGCGATCCGGGCCCTCGGCCTCGAATCGCACGGTGGTGAGCATCGTCTCCGGCCACGTCGGCGACATCGGATGCCGCGCGAGCCTCTCGGTCTTATCGCAGAACTGCTGCTTGTAGACGAGCCGGCTCGGCTTGACGAGCTCCACGTACTCGACCCGGCCGTACATGTTCCCGCCCGGGTGCGACATGGTGTAAAAGCTCGAGCCGCCGGGGCGCACGTCGGCGCGGATGAACCTCATCGTCGCGCCCTTGGGCGCGAGCCAGAGCGCGAGGTGCTTCGGGTCGGTCCAGAGCTCGAACATCTTCTCGACGGGGCAGTCGAAGGCCCGCGTGATGACGAAGACCTCGCGGCCCGTCGCGTCCTTCTCGAGCTGCTCGGCGAGGCGGTCCCACGTCGAGTCGCCGCTGAACTTCTTGATGATCTGGCGCGTGTCCGCCGCGGCCTCGGCCGTCGGCAGCGTCATCGTCATGTCGAGCTTGGTCTTGCCGCCGAGATCGGAAAGCAGGACCGTCACCCGAAACATCGGCGGGCTCTTCTCGGTCGCGCCTTGGTCGTAGACCATCTTCTTGTGCCGCTCGATCTCGATGTAGGTCTGCAGGTTGGGAAAATCCTGGCCGCCGGGCCCGTGCATCGTGTACTTCCAATGCCCGCCCGGGCGGAAGTCCTTGCTGTGAGTCGTGATCGAGAAGCCGCGCGGCCCCCACCACTTCGCCGCTTTGTCTTCCTGAGTCCAGGCATCCCATACCGCCTCGACCGGCGCGTCGTAGACGCGGGTGAGCCGGATCTCGTTAGCGGACGCCGCTGTCTTTGCCATGCTTCATCTCCTTGAGATACTCATCGAGCCGATCGAGGCGCTCGTTCCAGAGCGCGCGCTGTCGCTCGATCCACGCCTGCGCGTCCTTCATCTTCTCGGCCTCGAGCTTGCAGCGGTGCTCGCGGCCCTGCTTCTTGCGGGAAAGAAGCCCCGCGTCCTCGAGGACGCGCAGGTGCTTCGTGATGGCCGGGGCCGAGACCTTGAACGGCTCGGCGAGCTGCGCCACGGTCGCTTCTCCGGTCGCCAGCCGCGCGAGGATGCCGCGGCGGATCGGATGCGAGAGGGCGCCGAAGGCGAGGTCGAGCCCGCGCTGATTATAGTTAACCATCAGGTTAACTATATCACGCCCCTAGCGTTTTGTCAAGCCCCTCTCGCTCGAGAGATAGACCGCGTAGTTGCCGAGCCAATGTCCGCCCTCGTAATGCGCGCCGGTGACGGCGGCCAAGCCCGCCTCGCGGTGCGCCTTCGCGGCGCGCGCGAGCGCCGCCAGCCGCGCGTCGCCGGGCGGCAGCGCCGACGCGATCCCTTCCAGCATCCAGGCGCGGCTCAAGTTGAGGCCGTCCAAGTGCGCGAGCTTGGGATCCGACGGATCGCTGACGACGGCCGGCTCCAGCCACGCCGCGAACTCGTCGCGAGACAGCACGCGCCGCATGAAATCGGCCTCGGCCAAGCAGGGCGACAAAAAGTCCTGCCCCGACGGCTCGTAGTCGATCGGGCAGGCGCGGTCCTTTCCATAATAATAGCGCCCGCGCGCGACCAGAAGCTTCTCCATCGTCCGGTCGCCGGTCGCGCGCGCCCAGTCGAGCGCGAGGCCGAAAGAGAACGCCGTCTGGTCGTGCTCGCCGATGCGGATCGGGCGCGTGAGCTTGGGCAGCCAGTCCTCCAGGCGCTTGGACGCGGCCGCGGCGAGAGGCGCGAGCGCCTCGGCCCAGCGTCGCGCGTCGGCGTCGTCCCACTCGCGCAGCTCGGCGTCGAGCTGCAGCAGCCAGGCCAGGCCGTACGGGCGCTCGAAGGAGACCCGGCCCGGCCCTTCGATGTAAGCGACCTCGCCCGCGAGCTTCTCCTTCGTCAGGCTCTCCGCCAGCGCGGCGCGGGCCTTCGGCGCGAAGTCGGACTTCGGGAACCTCCGGGCCAGGCGCGCGAGCAGCCAGTGGCCGTGCACGGAGGAGTGCCAGTCGTAGCAGCCGTAGAACGCCGGCGTGAGCTCGCGCGGCTTCTTGACGTCTTCGTCGCCGTTCAAGACGTGGGCGATCTTGTTCTGGTACTCTTTGTGCACGCAGGCGAGCGCCAGGCCCGCGAAGCGCGCGGCGGCGCGCTCGTCGAAATCGGCGGCGCGCGCGGATGGAACGAATAGAGCGCCGGCGGCGATAACGGCGATCGCTGTCTTCATGACCAGAGCTTATGAATTCTCGGCCCCGCTTGACACCGACGCACGGCGGGGCTACCCTTACGCCGAATGTCACGCTTTCGGCTGATGCCGCTCATCGCCCTTCTCCTCGCCGGCTGCGCGTCGATGGGCGACCTGCCCGCGGCGGCTCCTCAAGAGCGGCTCATTCAGGCGGATTCGGCGGTCAACCTGGTCGCTTTCACGCGCGACGGCCGCTTCGTCGCCGGCGGCATGGACGACGGCTGCGCGCGCGTCTGGCGGACCGACACCGGCGAGCAGGTGGCCGAGCTCATCGGCCACAAGCAGGGCGTCTACGCCGCGGCCTTCACGCCCGACGGCAAGACGCTCGCCACCGGCAGCTACGACGGCTCGGTGCGCGTCTGGGACGTCGCGTCCTCGTCCGTGACGGCGGTCTATCGCGGCTTCAAGCCCGGCGTCGAGGCGCTCGCGTTCTCGCCGGACGGCCGGACGCTCGCCGTCGCGAGCTGGGACGCGAGGATCTTTCTTCTCGACCCGGCCTCGGGAGCCGTCCGCGCGACGCTGATGGGCCACGTCGGGGCCGTGCAGGCGCTCGCGTATTCCCGCGACGGGACGATGCTCGCCACCGGCGGCGACGACCAGTCGATCCGCCTTTGGGACGCGGCGAGCGGCGCGCTCATCGAGAAAAAACTCGGCGCGCACGCGGCGACGGTCGAAAGCGTGGCGTTCTCGCCCGACGGCAAGACCCTCGCATCCGGCGGCTACGATCACTACGTCGCGTTCTGGGATCTTCCGGGCCTCAAGGAGCGCTCGCGCGGCGCCGCGGGCGAGAAGCCGGTCTATTCCGTCGCGTTCTCGCCCGACGGTTCGGTGCTCGCCTCGGCCGGCATCGACGGCGTGCTGCGCTATTGGGACCCGGCGACGGGGAAGATGTCCTCGCTCATCACGCCTCAACAGGCTTCGCAAATCAACAACATCGCGTACTCCCCCGACGGCCGCTGGCTCGCCTCCGCGGGCGAAGACGGGACGATCTGGCTGTCCCCGCTCGAGAAGAAGCCCTAAAACGCCAGCGCGTAGACCGCCGCGCCCGCGGCGAGCGTGCCCAGGCCGGCCGCGACGTAGCCCCAGCCCGACGAGCAGAAGATGAACGCCCAGCCGGCGAGCGCGACGAGGCTCGGCAGAGGGTAGAGCCACATCTTGAAAGGGCGGCGCGCGTCCGGCAGCTTCTCGCGCAGCAGCGCGACGGCGCCGATCTGCCCGACGAACTGCACGACGACGCGCGTCGTCATCAGAGCGCTGATCACGGCGTCGAGCGGCAAGAAGGACGCCGCGATCGCGCCCCCGCCGACGGCGAGCAGCGACACGTGCGGGAAGCTCCCCTCCGGATGCAGCGCCGCGAACCTCTTAAAGAAGAGGCCGTCGCGCGCCGCCGCGTACGGGATGCGCGAGTAGCCGAGCAGCAGAGCGAAGACCGAGCCGACCGCCGTCCACAAGATCAGCGCGGTGAAGACGAGCGCGGCCTTCCTGCCGTAGACCGCCTCCATGAAGTCGGACACGACAAAATTCGAGGTCATCGCGCGCCGCCACGGCACGACGCCGATGACCGACAGATAGACGAGGAAATAGATCGCCGCGACGCAGACGAGGCTCAAGAGGATCGAGCGCGGGATAGTCCGGCCCGGGTCCTTGACCTCCTCGCCGATGTAGCAGACGTCGTAGTAGCCTAGGTAGTCGTAGACGGCGATGAGCGTGGCCGAGCCCAAGCCGAGCACGAAGCCGCGGCTCAGGGCGAAGGCGTTCGGCGGGAAATCAAAGGCGAGCTTGGGGTTGAAGCGCGGGATCCCGCTCAGGATCACGGCGAGCGCAGTGACGACGGTGCCGGCCCACAAGGTCACCGTGATCTTGCCGAGCGACGTGATGCGCCGATAAAGAAGCAGCACGTTGGCCGCGCCGACCGCCGCCGCGAGCAACTTGGTCTGCGGCGGCGTCATCTTCCAGATGTAGCCCGCGTACTGCGCGAAGCCGATGTAGCCCGACGCGATCTCGAGCGGGCCGCTGAGCAGGAACTGCCAGATGAAAAGAAAGGCCATCAGCCGGCCCCAGCGCGCCGGGCCATACGCTTCCTTCAGATAGACGTACGAGCCGCCGGTGCCGGGCAGCGCGGCGCCGAGCTCGCTCCAGACCAAGCCGTCGCAGAGCGCGATCACGACGCCGGCGAGCCAGCCGAGCATCGCCTGCGGCCCGCCCATCGCGGCGAGCACGAGCGGGATCGTGATGAACGGGCCGATCCCGATCATGTTCGACATGTTCAGGGCCGTCGCCTCGAGCACGCCGAAGCCGCGGATGAGCTTAGACACTAATCGCGGCGGCGGGCCGTCGAGCGCTTGGGCCGGTAGCCCGGCTTAGGCGCCGCCGGGACGTGGTGGACGTGGTCGGCGGCGTCGCGATTGGCGCGCTCGCGCCGCGCGGCGATCGCCTGCGGCGGAGGATTGGCCGGGATCAGGCAGTCACAGCCGCCGCCGATGAGATCGCGGCGGCCGGCCTCGAGCAGCGCCTCGCGCACCTCGAAGTAGTTCTCGGGCTTGAAGAATTGGAGCAGCGCGCGCTGCAGCTTGCGGTCGCGCAGCTTCTTGGCGATCGGAAGCTCGCGGCCGCTCTCCGGGTCGCGGCCCGTGTAATACATCGCCGTCGCGACGTCGAAGGGCGCGGGGATGAAATCCTGCACCTGGTCCGGCTTGTAGCCGTTGCGCTTGAGATAGACGGCCAGCTCGATCATCGCCTTCAAGTCGGAGCCGGGATGGCTGGCGATGAAATAAGGCACGAGGAACTGCTTCTTTCCGGCCTTCTCGTTGGCGCGCTTGAATTTGTCCGCGAAGTCCTCGAAGGTGTCGTGGGTCGGCTTTTTCATCGCGGAGAGCACGCGCGGCGACACGTGCTCCGGCGCGACCTTCATGCGCCCGCCGACGTGATGCGCCGTCAGCTCGTCCATGTATTCGGGCGAGAGGCGCGCCAAGTCCATGCGGATCCCGCTCGCGACGAGGACCTTGTCCACGCCTTTGACGTCGCGAGATTTTTTCATCAACTCGATCAGCGGGCCGTGGTCGGTGCCGAGGCACTTGCAGATCGTCGGATGCACGCACGAGAGGCGCTTGCAAATCTTCTCGATCTCGGGCTCGGTGCAGCGCATCTGGTACATGTTCGCCGTCGGCCCGCCGATGTCGGAGACCGTGCCTTTGAACTCGGGATCATTTCCCATCGCGCGCAGCTCGCCCAGGACGCTTTCCGGCGAGCGCGACTGGATGGTGCGCCCCTGATGGGCCGTGATCGAGCAGAACGTGCAGCCGCCGAAGCAGCCGCGCATGATCGTCACCGAATCCTTGATCATCTCGAAGGCCGGGATCGGCTCTTTGTAGATCGGATGCGGCCGGCGGGTATACGGCAGGCCGTAATAGTAATCCATCTTCTCTTGGCTGACGGGCAGCTGCGGCGGAGTCTGCACGACGGCGCGGCGGTCGTGATACTGCACCAAGGTCTTCGCGTTGAAGGGCGAGGTCTCCCGGTGGATGAGGTGCGTGGCCTTCAAGAACTTGTCCTTGTCGGCCTTCACTTCCTCGAAGGACGGCAAGGTCACGACGCCCTCGGACGGCGGCGTCTCTCTGGCGCCCATCGCGTAAGCGACGCCGCGCAGGTCGCGGCAATCCTTGACCGTCTTGCCCGCGGCCAGGCGCTCGGCGATCGTCACGATCGTCTCCTCGCCCATGCCGTAGGCGACGAGGTCGGCCTTGGCGTCGAGCAGGATCGACGGGCGCACGGTGTCGCTCCAATAATCGTAGTGCGCGAGCCGTCGCAGACTGGCCTCGACGCCGCCCGCGATCACCGGCACGCCCGGGAACGCCTCTCGCGCGCGCTGGCAGTATGGGAGCGTCGCGCGGTCGGGCCGCAAGTGGATCTTTCCCCCCGGCGAGTAGGCGTCGTCGTTGCGGACCTTCTTGTTCGCGGTATAGTGGTTGATCATCGAGTCCATATTCCCCGCGGACACCGCGAAGAACAGGCGCGGGCGGCCGAACTGGCGCCACGGCTCGGCCGAGCGCCAGTCGGGCTGGCTCAGGATCGCGACGCGAAAGCCGCGGTCCTCGAGCACGCGCCCCAAGATCGCCATCGCGAACGAGTAATGGTCGATGTAGGCGTCGCCCGTGACGAACACGACGTCCACCTCGTCCCACCCGCGGGCTTTCATCCCGCGGCGGTCGATGGGCAGGAAACGATGGTTGGCCGAATAAAGTGAGGTCACTTGGAGGAAGGAAGAGGCTTCACTATATGATACCAGAAGTCGTAGAATATCGACGTGAATAACACGATCGAGCTCAATAATGTGAAGGTCTTCGACGTGCTAAAAAGCTCCCTGAACGGGGAGCTCGGCCTGGTGCTCTGCGTCTCCGGAGACCGGCTGGACATCCGCGACAAGACGGGCATGGTCGCGCGCTACAAGTTCGGCAAGCACTTCATGCGCGTAGAGCAAGACGAGGCCGTGGAGTTCCGCGCGCTCGTGCGCGAGGCGCGCAAGGAGCGCGAGAAGGCCGAGGGCAAGAAGAAGAAGCGCTCGCGCACCGTGTCCGCGTTCCTCAACAAGCTCGCCCGCAAACGCTAGGCGTGCCCGACCCGAAGATCCTCCTGGTCGAGGACGAGGAGGAAAACCAGCTCCTCGGCATGACGCTTCTGCGCAAGCTGCCCGCGCAGAGCTTCCTCGCCAGGAACGGCGCCGAGGCGCTCGCGCTCGCGATTGAAAAACTGCCCGATCTCGTCCTGCTCGATATAAACATGCCGATCATGAACGGCTTTGAAGTGCTCGAGAAGCTCCGCGTCGAGCCCAAGACGACGGAGTTGGCGGTCATCATGCTCACTTCGAGCGTCACGCCCGCGGACTTCACGCGCGCCAAAAAGCTCGGAGCCAAGGGCTTCCTCAACAAGCCCTACGACATCGACAACTTCCTGTCACGCGTCTGCCTGGAGCTGGGTCTCCCCAAGCCATGACCGAAAAATGCCCCTGCGGCTCCGACGCCGCGTTCGCCGACTGCTGCGACAAATACATCTCCGGCCGCGCGTCCGCCCCGACGGCCGAGGCGCTCATGCGCGCGCGCTACGCGAGCTTCGTCAAAGGCAAGATCGACTTCATCGAGAAGACCCATGATCCCAAAACGCGCGAAGGCTTCGACCGCGCGGCCGCGGAGAAGTGGTCGAAGGAATCCAAGTGGCTCGGGCTCAAGATCCTCGCCACCAAAGGCGGTCTCGAGAAAGACGCCGAAGGCGTCGTGCGCTTCATCGCCGTCTTCGAGCAAGGCGGGCAAGAGTACCGCCACGACGAGATCGCGACGTTCCGCAAGGAACGGGGCGAGTGGCTCTTCGTCGACGGCGTCACGCCCAAGCCGGACACCTTCGTGAAATCCGGGCCCGACCTCGGCCGCAACGATCCCTGCCACTGCGGCTCGGGCAAGAAATTCAAGAAGTGCCACGGCCGCTGATCCCCGTCTGCGCGGGGGTGATCCTCAAGTCGGGGATGATCCTGCTCGCGCGCCGCGCCCCCGGGCGCAAGCACGAGGGCAAGTGGGAGTTCCCCGGCGGACGCGTCGAGGATGGCGAGACGCCGGCCGCCGCGCTCGCGCGCGAGCTCAAAGAAGAGCTCGGCATCGAGGCGCAGGTCGGCGCCGAGGCCGCGAGGACGCGCCACGCTTACGACTTCGGGGAGATCGAGCTGATCGCCCATCTCGTGCCGCGGTTCTCCGGCGAGATCACGCTCAAGGATCACGACAAGATCGCCTGGGTCGAAGCGCGCAAGCTCTTGGAGTACGACCTGGCTCCCGCCGACGTGCCGATCGCCGAGGCCGTCGCCGCGCACCGCCGGCGCGGGCGTTATAAAGGAACGCACCCGACGGAATTCTCGGACAAGTACAAGGAGCTCGCCGCCGACCCCGACGCCGTCGCCAAGGCCAAGGCGCGCGGCTCGACCCCTGCGGGGATGCATGTTGCCATCATGGTTGCCGAGGTGCTCGAAGCATTAAGTCCGCCGGCAGGGGCCGTCGTGCTCGACTGCACGCTCGGCTTCGGCGGCCACGCCGAGGCGCTCGCGCGCCGCGGCGCGCGCGTCGTCGCCCTCGACCGCGACGCCGAGGAGCTCGCGCGGACGGCGGCGCGGCTGGCTTCTCTCGGACTCCCCATCGAGACGGTCCATTCCGACTACGCCCGCGCCGAAGACGTCCTCGCGGGACGCGCCGTCGACGGCGTCCTCGCCGACCTCGGCGTGTCGTCGATGCAGCTCGACCGGCCGGAGCGCGGGATGTCTTTCAAGCGCGACGGACCGCTCGACATGCGCATGGACCGAACGAGCGGCGAGACGGCCGCCGCTTGGATCGCGCGCGTCGCCGAAAGCGAGCTTTCGCGCGCGCTGTCTCTTTACGGCGACGAGCCTGACGCGGCCAAGATCGCGGCCTCCCTCAAGACGCGCCCGCCGCGCACGACCTTCGAGCTCGCCGCGCTCGTGTCCGAGGCGAAGGGGCTGGGCGCGGGCCGCGTCGCGAAAAAGGACGCCTCGTCTTTTCACCCCGCGGCCCGGACTTTCCAAGCGCTGCGCATCGCCGTCAACGGCGAGCGCGCCTCGCTCGAGCGCCTGCTCGCGGACCTTCCTTCGATCGTCAAGCGCGGCGGACGCGCCGTCTTTCTCACGTTCCACTCGGGCGAGGAGAGGCTCGTCGCGGCCGCGCTCGAGGACGCCGCGCTCTGGCGGCTCGACGCCCCGCGCAAGGCGTCGCCCGAGGAAATAAGGCAAAATCCCAGGGCCCGCTCCGCGCGTCTTTGGCGCGCGGTCAGAGCCTAGGAGCCGCCATGCCGAGAGACTTCCGCTTCAAGCCGCAGTACCGCAAGCAGCCGCACGCGCCGCAAAAGCAGAACACGTCCGGCCGCCCGGACGCCCCGTCCGATCCTCCGCTCGAGCTTGCGGTCGTCGAGCTCGGCAAGCCGTTCACGTTCGACGCGGCCTTCGCGCGCCGGCTCGTCCGCCGCGACGTCAACGAGAAGGAGGCCTTCACCGTCCGCGACGCCTCCGGCGCGTTCTTCCGCGCGAGCGTCAAGCGCCTGGGTCCCGACGGCGGCGAGGCTCTGCCGTACGAGAAGTGCGAAATCTCCCCCGAATGCCCCGTCGAGCTCACCCTCGCCTGCGCCGTGCTCGCGCGCCAGCGCATGCTCTTCGTCGCGCAAAAGGCGACCGAGCTCGGCGTCGCGCGCCTCATCCCGTTGTTGACCGAGAAGTCCGTGCCGCGCGGGGACCTGGAGCACGAGAAGGCCTTCGCCTGGCCCGGCCAGGTCGTCCGCGCGGCCAAGCAGTGCCGCCGAGGCTCGCTGCCGGAGCTCGCCCCGCCGATGACCTTCGACGTGTTTCTGGAATCGCCCGTCCTCAAGGAGTCCGAGCTGACGCTCTGCCTCGACAACGTCGGCGGGCGCGCCGCGCCGTCCGGCGCCGCGCCGAAGAAGGTCGTCTTGTTGGTCGGGCCCGAAGGCGGCTTCTCGGACGGCGAGCGCAAGAAGCTGGAGGGCCGGGCGATCCCGTGGCTGCTCGGCGGGCGCGTGCTGCGCGCCGAGACGGCGGTGCTGGCGGGCCTGACCGCCATCCAGCTCAACTGGGGCGATTTCGCCGCGCCCCCGGCGCGCTGATCAGCGCCGCCAGCCCAAGCGAAGAAAAAGCCCGAGCGCGTTGTAGACGCTCGTCCCGAACTGGGCGCGCCCGGCCGAACCCGCCTGCCAGCGCAGCTCCGCCATCGCCTCGGCGCGCTCGCCAAGGTCGGTCTTGACGCCGACGCCCGGAAACAGCGTCAGCCCGGTCGTCTTCGCGTCGAGCACGGTCGTCGGGCCCTGGCTCACGGTGACGGCGTAGCGGGCCAGGCCGACGCCGGCGACCAGATAAGGCGTCGGTCCCTGCTCGTGCAAGAGATAGCGCGCGACGGCCTCGAAGCCGAGCAAGTCGCCGCTCGCCGCCGCCGGTCCGCCGGGAAGAGACACGGAATGCCCCGGGAAATCCATGTAGGTGATCTCGGCGCCCAGCCCGAGGTTCGCGCTGGCCTGGTAGAGATAGCGAGGCGAAAGCGCGACGCCGATGCTTCCCGGACGCTCGCTGCCGCCGCCGAACGCCGCGATATCGAGCCCGTTGATCGGGAACCCCACGCCGCCGCCGACGTCCCAGACCGACTCGCCGGCGCTCTCAGCCGACGCCCATCCGGCGGAAACTGTAAGACAAGCGAGCGCGGCGAGCAGGAGAATCGGAAATCGAGGGGCCATGCATCAAGGATACCCCACGCGCCTCAAGGAACCCTCAGCGCTTGCAGGAGCCGGCGCTCGGCTCGTTCTCGGGGATGCCGCAGGCGTTCCAAGCGACGCCGGAAGGGGCCGCGACCTGGATATACGGATCCCACCGGTAGGTCCCCGCCTGATAGCCGTTCGAGCTGACAAACGTCCAGGCCGCGCCGTCGAGCCAGACTTTGTGGTCGCTCGGGCCACTGCTCGTCATCATCACGCTCGCCTGATGGCCCTCGTCATTGAGGCGATCGACGACGGCTTGCAGCGACGCGGGATTCTCCGGATCGAGCCCCGTCGTCGCCGGCGAGACGAGCGGGTCCGTGTGCGAAGACGCCTCGCCGGTCGCGCCGCCGGAGGTCGCGCCGTTGGCTCCGCCGCTAGAGCCGCCGCCAGGAGTCGTCGTCGCGCTCGCGGCCGCGCCGCATTTGATCGATTTGGAGACGTCCTCGCACTGATTGGGATTGCAGGCTCCGCATTTGTCCGTGACGACCTGCCAGGCCCAGGAGTCTCCACTATCCGGATTCTGCGCTCCGCCGGAATTGACGACCAAGTCGATCAGACCCACGCAAGGGATATCCACTTTGTCGCCGAAGGGCTGGGTGATCGCGCTGCCCGGATAAAGCGCGTTGATGGTCGGCAGCGCCGCCGCGAGGCCGCTGGGCGAGGGCCGGTAAGAGGCCACGATGCGGCCGACGACGTACTTCGGCGTCTGATGCGCGGGGTCGCTCCATTTGCAGGCGTCCCAACCCGGCGGCACGGGAGGCAGCTGCGGCGCGGGCTGAGCTCGCGCCGCCATCGAAGCGGCAAGCGCCAGGGCCAGCGCGCCGAAGGCGACCTTCATGGGAAAAGTATAGAAGGCGCGCGCGCGTTTATCCAGTGGGCGCGGGCTTTTTAACTCAATCGTTACTGGCGATGTGGAAGCGATGCATGAGCCGATGGACGAACGGCGCGGCGAGGACGCCCATCGAGGTGAGAAAGACGACGCCGCTAAACAGCGCGTAGAACGAGGCGAAGAGCTTGGCGCCGGTCGAGCGCATCGGATCGACCGGGCCCATCCCGGTCAGGATCATCGACGCGTTGAGCAGCGCGTCGAGCCACGAAAGCCCGACGATGTAGCGGTAGCCCAGGATCCCGGCGATCAGAGAGGCGACGAGGATGCCCGCGGAAAATCCGGCGAAGCGCGCCAGGCGCGCGAGGAACAGGCGCTTGGGCAGCAGCGGCTCGTGCCGGCGCTCGAAACGCGTCACGACGACGAGGCCCCTATCGCGAGGCCGGGGCGCCGGCCGCGAGGAGCGCGGCGCGCTGGTCGGCGTAAGTCTTCGCCGCCTGGGGCGCGTCGTCGAGAGCGACGTCGAAACCTCCGGTCGGCGTCGGCGAGGCCTCGAGCGTGACGGCTGGGCGCGCGGCGAAGTCCTCGAGCTCGAGCTTGACGCCCACGCCGGGGTCCACCGTCACCTTCACGTCCTTGCCGCGCGCCTTCTGCAGGTTGAACCACGGCCGCGCCAGCGCGACGAAGGCGTCGTCGATCAACGCGTCGTCCTCCACGTGGAAGGACTGCGGCGCGCTCTCGCAGGCGCGCAGGTCGCGGCAGACGTCGAAGGGGTCCTGGGCCATGCCCGGAAGGCGAGCGGACAGGCGCTCTTTCTCCGCGCCTTTCTTGGCGGCGACGGCGTCGCGCAGCTCGTCGGCGGCGCCGAGCATCGCCTGGCGCACCGCCCAGGCGTGAGCCGCGCGCAGCTGGGCGAGCTCGACACGCAGCGCCTCCTCGGGCGCCGGCGCGGAGGCCTTCGGCGCTGGCGCGCCCGCGAAGGACAACCCGGCGACGAGCGGCAGGAGGTGGATGATCATGGCGAAAGGATGACCTGAATATGTTACGGATTTTATGACGGCGTGGTGACGGAAAAATGCGCTGTTCTTGAGTTTCTTTTTAGCCTTTATGGCGTTAAACTCTTCGACGTGACGGCATCCCGGCACATGGTCTTCGAGATCTCCAATCACACGCTGCGCGAGGTCTATCTGGGCAAGACGGACAAGCAGATGCACGAGGTCATCGCCGCCGTCCGCCGCGCGCCGCCCCGCGCCGTCCGGCACTGGAAGAAGGACCACGAGCTGCGCTTTCGCTCGATCGAGTTCGTTTTCAGCCGGCGCGACGCCGAGGATTTCCTGCGCGCCCACGTTCCGAACCACGGTCGAGCCGATTGGAAGATATTCCCCGCCGCGCTGCCCGAGGCGAAGAAGCGCGAGCGATCCCGGCGATCGGCGGCGCGACGCAGGCTTGCCGCATCCGCACTTGACCGAAAACCGCCCCCCTGTTAAGCTGGACTCGTGGACTGCCCCGTCTGCCCCGACACCGCTCTCGCGGCCACGGAGCTCGAACCGGGAAAACCGACGGGCCTCTGCCCTCAATGCGGCGGCTCCTGGATGCCGGCCGGCGGCCTCGAGAAGCTCGGCCCCGCCTCCCCGGACTTCAAAGAAGCGCTCGACCATGCCGCCCGGTCGGGTCAGCCGACCCAGCACGCTTGCCCGGCCTGCGAGACGCTGCTCGAGCGCATCTGGATCAAGGGGCCCGACGTCGAGCCCCTCGCCTGCCCCGCCTGCCGAGGGACGTGGAGCTCTACCGAGATCCTGTTCAAGCTGCGCTCCTATTTGTCGAGGCGGATAGCGACGCCGGCCGTCGCGGCCGAGCCCGTCGCCGAGCCGCCGCCGGACCCGATGGTCGTCAATTGGCCGGTCGTCGGCATCGTCGGCGCCGCCGTCGTCTCCATCTTTTTCAATTTCCGCAAACCGGCGCCGCCGCCCAAATTCGCGACACTCTACCACGGCCCGCCGGCCGCCCAAGCCTCGCCCGCCCCGGCGCCCGCGCCGGCCCCGCAAGTCGTCGAAGTGCCCGTGCCGAGCGGTCCTTCGCAGGCCGACCTGCGCAAGATGGTGCAAGCCGAGCTCCGAGGCGCGCTCAAGCCCGTCGACAGGCCCGACTTCACGTCGGAAGTCGATCATCCGACGTACAACCTCGAGCCCGACGAGACGCGGGTGGCCGTCGTCGTCGGCGTGGAGAAGTATCCGGACCTTCCGGCGGCGGACTACGCCGCGCACGACGCCCGGGCCGTGCGCGATCATCTCGAGGCCTTGGGCTTCCCTCCTCGAAACATCCTGCTGCTGACGGACTCCGAGGCCACGAAGGGCAAGCTCGCCGCGGCCCTGAACTCCTGGCTGCCCAAGCATGCGGGAAAGGACTCGACCGTCTTCTTCTATTATTCCGGCCACGGCGCTCCCGACGCGGCGACGTCGCAGGCCTACCTCGTCCCGGTCGACGGCGAGCCCGAGGACCTGCCGGACACGGCCTGGCCGCTCAAGCAGCTCTACGCCAAGCTCGGCGGCCTGGGGGCCCGCCACGTCGTCGTCGCGCTGGACTCCTGCTTCTCCGGCCTGGGAGGGCGCTCCGTCGTCCCCAAGGGGACGCGCCCGCTGATGACGAGGGTCGAGGCCGAGCCCACCGAGGGCCGCGTCACCGTGCTCGCCGCCTCGGGACCGGATCAGATCTCAGGCGTCGTCTCCCGCGAGGGGCACGGCGCGTTCACCTATTTCCTGCTGCGCGGCCTCAACGGCGAGGCCGCCGACGCCGGCGGCCGCGTCACCGTGTCATCCCTGTACCGCTACCTCAAGACCGAGGTCGAGGACGAGGCGCGGCTGCAGAAGCGCGATCAGACGCCGCAGATGACGCCCGGCGCGGCCGCGTCGCTCGTCCTGCGCTGAGAACGCGCCTCAGCTCGGCCCGGCGAGAGGCAGTCCCATGGTCTGGGCCAGGGACTGCGCGTCGACCATATCGACGG
>CAZRIP010000064.1:0-21998 GCA_964600165.1 uncultured Elusimicrobia bacterium
TTCAAGATGTCGTCGGTCGAGGCGCTGCCGTCGACGAAGGCCTTGTAGTGGGTCAGGTTGCGGTTCCACTTCGCGAAGTTCAAGACCATGCTCGTCACCCACGAGCCGTGGCCGTCGCCGTCCTTGTTCTCGCCCGTGGTGACGTTGACGACCTTCTTGACCTGAGAGAGGAGAGGGTGCTCGGTCGCGACGCCCGTATCGATGACGGCGATCGGCGTCTGCGGCGCGGTCCGGCGCATGAGGCGGCGGAGCAAGCCGGGCTTGCCCGGCTCCCCCCACATCTCGGCCGCGATCTTGTGGACGGCGTCGGCCTTCGTGATCGAGAGAACCTCGTCCATCGTCACCGCGCGGCGAAGCGACGGCTCGGCTCCCTCCGGCTCGTTGGGGACGGGCGCGATGATGCGGCGGCGCTTGTTGTCGAAGACCTTGTGCCCCTCAAGCTCGAGCGCGGCCCGGAGCTCCGCGGCGCGCGAGGCGTCGACGCGGAGCGTGGCCGCGTTGATCCTTTGATAGGTCGCGATCGGCGTCGCGCCGTAAGAAGCGAGCGCGTCGGCCCCGATGCCCGCGGCGCCCAGCTCGGCCAGCATCGTCTGCTGCGTGCGCGCATATTCCCCTCGCACGGAAAGGTCGACGTTCGAAAGATGGATGTCCTTGGTCAGCCGCGCGGCCGAGGACTCCCCGAGCATCACGATCAGCTCCGTCGGCTTCTCGCCCGAGGCCTCGAGGGTGACGGGGCGGCCCGGGTTGAGCAACGGCGGCCCCGCGGCGCGCAGCTGGCCGATCATCAGGCCCGCCGCGGCCATCGCGGGCAGCGCCGCGCCGGCGAGCGCCACGCCCGGCACGGCCATCGCGAGAGGAACCAAGTGGCCGGCCCAGCCGATCAGCCCCGCGACGAGCCCGGTCCCGTTGGCAAGGAGCATCAGCGCGGCGAGCGGCAGATACGGCCGCGCCTTGCGCAGCCATGACGCCGCGTCCCGCGCCTTGATCTCCGAGGCGGCGTTGAAGCGGTCCCAGCCGCGCGCGAGCGACGAGGGAAGGGCGGCGCGCAGGATCCAGTGGCCGTCGAGCGGATACAGCGGGATGAGATTAAAGGCGGCGAGCACGACGTTGGCCGTCACGACGATCTTGAGCGCCGCGAAGGCCGCGGCCGGCGCGCCGACGGCGGCGAGCGCGTGCGCGGCCACGAGAATCGCGCCGACGAGCGCGATGTTGACGGCGGGGCCGGCGAGCGCGATCAGCGCCCATTCGCCGCGCGTGTGGCCGGGATTGGCCTCGATCTTCTTGGCCCAGCCGAACGGAACGGCGCCCGAGAGCATCGACGCGAGCGGCAGGACGATCGTGCCGAAAGGATCGATGTGGCTCATGAGCCCTTGGCGCGTGAAGCTCAAGCGCCCGTCGCGTCGCGGCGCTTCGTCGCCGAGCAGCGAGGCCATCTTGGCGTGGCCCATCTCGTGGAGGATCAAGGAGCCGATCAAAGGGACGAACGCGAGCGCGACGGCGGCGAAGTGCAGCGCGGAGGCGCCCGTGAACGCGGCGACGCCCATGGCGCCGAAAAAATGCGCGGCGCGATCGGGATTGTCCTCGCTCTGATGGCGCGGGGCGTCGATCTCGGAGGGGATGCGCTGGGCGCCTTCGTCGCCGCCGCGGCGCGAAGGCTCGAGCTCCTCCTGCCGCTCGGGCGTGCTCCGGCTCTCGCCGGACTTGGCGCGAACCGACGTCGCTCCGTTATCCTCGGCGCGCGCCCCTTCGTAGATCGTCTTGAGTACGCCGGGCGCCTGCTCGGCCTCGGCGTGCTGGAGACGATCGACGCCTTGCGCCAGCACGGCGCGCGCCGCGACAGGCATCGCGACGGGCGCCGAATACATACTATGGGCGCCCATAGTATGCTGCCGCGCTTGCGCCGCCGCAGCGGCCTGAGCGGAAGCGGCCGAGGCGCTCGCGGAAACCGATGCGGAAGCCGTAATCGACGCCGCCGGCAACTCGGGCAGCTTGACGCTCTGCAGCTCGATGCCGTTGAGGCCGTTCGATATCTCGAGGCTCGGAACGGTCAGTTCCATGCCGATCGGCGCGGCCGCGAGCGGCAGCGAACGGCCCCGGCCGGACTCAGGAGAGACGTTTCCGGGCAGGGCGTCGACAAGGGCGGCGTAGGCTTGCGGCCCGGGCGAAAGAAGGGTCAGCGCCGCGACCAGGGCCAGGCACGTCAGCCTCTTGGCGAGCCTCATGACTTGATTATAGAGGGCGCCGTCGACGAAGGTGCGGGCCCAAGGGCCCAGCGCGCCGTCAGCAGAGGTCCCATTCCTTATGAGGTCCGCCGGCGCGTCTCCATCGGGAAGTTCTTCCACGCCTGCCAGACGTCGAGGACGGCCATCAGCGTCACCGCCGCCAGAGCGATCGCCATGACGTCGATCGACGGATGCTTGGCGGCGTAGGTCAACAGGCCGCCGAAAAGGAAGGGCCCGATGATGGCGAACACCAGGGAATAGAAGCTGAGCGCGCTGTAGATCTTGCCCTGCTGTTGGCGGTAGTTGCGGCGCATGGCCTCCGTCACCAGGCTCCCCCACACCGACATCGCCGGGCCTTGGAGGATCTCCGCGGCCACCATCGCCGCCGTCGACAGCCACAGGTTTCCCGTGCCGAAAACGCCGAAGAACAACAGCCAGCCGAGGCCGTGAAGGATCGACGTCCAGCGGCCCTGGCGCTCGAGCTGAGTGAGGCCCGACTTGAGCGTCTTCTCGGCGTCCTTCGTCGCCGACCAAGCCGCCAGGCCGTCGGCCAAGCCCGTCGTCCGGGCCAACTCCTCGAGCTCGGCCTGGGACTTCGCGCCGCCGAAAGAATCCGCGTTGAGGTTGCGCAGCGCGCGCGCCAGGACGTCGCGTCCGAAGGCTTCGGCGCTCGCCGGCTTGCCGCCCGACTTGCGGTAGGCGTCGAGCACGTCGGGCACGGCCTCGCGCACGGCGGCGCCCGCGCGCTCCACCTGCTCGGGCTCCACCCCGCCCTTCTCGGCCAGCGCCGCCTGGAAGCGCCCGGCGGCGCGATCCAGGCTCCGCGAGTCGTTGTCGCGCATCCAGATCATCAAAAACGACGCGAGCACGCTTCCGAGCGACGCCGCGGCCATGTAAAACCCGAACAGCGCCTCCGGCGTCTTGGTGAAGTCGACGATCAACGACGCCACCCAAGGGATCTGGGCGGCGAAAGACGGAACGCCGATGTGCGTGATCCCGGTCTTCACGTATTTACCGAGCACGGAAAAGACGAGCGGATCGCTCATCATCGACGCCAAGGTGGAGAACGCGAGATAGTACGTCAGGAAGCGGCTCGTGAAGATCGAGCGGAAACCCGACAGCAGCTCCGTCGTCACGTTGCGCGCGGCGACGACGCGGACCGGATAGCCGCCGAACTCGGCCGGCGCGGCTTCTCCGACGGCGAGCTGGCCCTTGAGCTCGAGCTGCAGCACGGGCTGGCCTTTCTCGACGCCCGTCGAGACGCCGCGCGCCGCGGAGAGCCTTCCCGCCTTATGCTCGGACTTGAGCCAGACGGCGAGGTCCCGGCGCGCCTGTAAAAGGTCGTCTCGCGGAAGCTTCAGCGTGCGGAAGAGCCACGCCACGCCCAGCATCATCGCGCCGTAGACCAGATAGGACAGCGCGTTGCCGGAGAGCAGGCCGTAGCGCGCGTTCATCGCGGCGATGAAGACGCCCGCCGCGAGCGGCGCGGCGATGCCCGCGACGCCGGTGACCACGTTGTAGATCGCGTTCGCGCGGTTATAGGAGGCCGTATCCTGCCCGAGGATGCGGTTGAAGGCGACGGACGCCGCCGTGCCGCTCGTGCTCTGCAGGAAGCTCGCGCCGACCATCAGCAGTTGGAAGGCGAGGAACGGCATGACGCCGTGGCCCAGGAAAAACAGGGTCGGGATCGCGAGCAGGAAGAGCGCGCGCCCGAGATAGGTGTATTGGAGGACCTTTTGCGTGGACGCGCGGTCGACCATCGGTCCCGTCAGCAGGCTCGAGCCGAGCTGAGCTCCGGCGTTGGCGGCCCGGTTGTAGCTGACGCGTTCCGGATGGTTGTCGCTCGGATCGGCCAGCTTGCCGAGAACAGAATAATAGAAGCTGATGCCGACGTTGATCAGAGCCTGGCCCCAGACGAACTTCCAGAACTGCGCGTTGCGGTCCTTATCAGGGAGCACGCGGAAGAAGCCTAAGAGCTTCCCCCATGCTCCCTGAAAAGAACCGCCCCGGCTTTGGGCCGGGGCGTTCTTTCGGAGGGGCGCGACGTAGGCCAGAGGCGGCGAGTTGTTTCCCCCACCTCCGTCCTTGAGCTTGGCGCGCTGCTGCGCGCGCATGCCCTCGGAGATGCGAAACAGCGTCTCGATGCGCCAGCCCGTGTCCGGGTGCGTCACGAACAGGTTGAACAGGAAGTTGTCCGCCTTGCCCGCGAGCTCGTTCTTGAGGCCCACGCCGCTCAGCTGCTCGAGCGGGTTGACCGTGAACATCGGCGCGACGGCGGCCAAGAGCGGCAGCTGCTTGCCGTCGAAGCGCCGGCCCCGGAAGATGAAGAACTGGTTCTTCGGCTGCCAGGTCATCAGCATCCCGAGCGCGAGCGCCAGGGACTCCGGGTCCTGGCTCAACAGCGCGCCGTCGAAGTCGGCCTGCGCCTCGTTGTTGCGCGAGCCGGCCATCTGCGTGATCTGGAGGATCACCGGGCCCCAAAGAGCCGCGAGGACCTTGAGCAGCGCCGGCAGCGACTTGAGCGCGACCGCCGTCGAGATCGGCTCGACGACCTCGGTCTTGGCCCCGTTCGTGCCGTTCTTGCCCGTGACGTCCTCGGAGCGCTCGGCGAGCTGCCGCGCCTCGCTCTTGCCGAGGATCTTGTCCTTGAGCTTCTTGGCCGCGACCTGCGCGTGGCCGACGCCCCACATGATGCCGTATGAAGCATAGGCGAATAATGAGGCGAAGAACCCGGCGATCGAGCCCGTCAGCATGTGGCGGTCCATCACGTGCGAGAACTCGTGGGAGATGACGCCGGCGAGCATGCGCTCGCCGAGCTCGCGCAGCTGCTCGGCGTCGGCGCGCTGCACGGCCTGCGAGACCTGAAGCGGCGTGGCGGTCTCGCCGACGTTCTTGAGCGAGCCCGCGATCGCCCGGCGGAACACCTTGAACTTCGGGTCGTCCGGGCGGTCCTTGAACATGACCATCAGGCGGCCGAGCTGGTCGCGCACGTTCTCGGGCTCGAGCAGCATGTCCATGATGCCGTCGGTCACGCCGATCAACGCGTGATTCGGGTCGCGGCCGGTGGCGAAGGCGTTCGGCACGTCCATCGGCACGCGCGTGCGCTCGGGCATCGGGATGGCCTTCCGGCCCGCGGCCTTGCGCTTGGCGTTGATGCGCTCGATGAGCTTGTCGGTGACGCGCATGTAGGCGTCGAAATACGGCTTCGGCATGTTCTGCGTCGTCGCCGTCTCGGCCTTCATCATCAGCTTGATGAGCTTGGTCACGAAGAACAGCGGCACGAACGTCAAGATCGCCGCCGGAATGGCGCTCGTGATCAGCGCCTTCGCGCCGAAGAGCGTGAACGCGCCCAAGGCCACGGAGCCGGCCATGACGGCGAGGATCACGCCCGTCTTGATCCAGTGGTGGTAGTTCGGGATCTTCGTCTCGAGCTTGTCCGAGAAGCTGCTTTCGTCGACGAGCCCGCCGTTGGAGGACGGCGCGGGCTTGGAGGCCGGCAGGAAGCGGCCGAGCAGCCGCTCCGTCCAGACCGCGGCGCGCTCCGGCGCGAACGCCAGCACCAAGAACGTCAGCGGCGTGTGGAAGCCGGTCAGCGCCGCGAACGCGGCCAGGCCGACGAAGAGGTGGTCGAAGTCCAGCACGAAGTTCAAGAGCTTGGCCGCGGCCGGCGGGATCTTGAGGCCCGGCGTCTGGAACTGGAGCTTCGTTCCTTTAAAGAACGTCTGCGGCAGCAGCATGTCGGCGAACTTCTGCGACTTGTCCTTGTTGCCGAGCATCATCCACGCCATGAAGGCGAAGTTCGTGTAGACGGCCGAGTAGCCGGTCACGAGGGCGAAGACGACGCCGATCATGACCCAGTTGAAGGAAGGGAACCGCATCTTCTGCATCGAGCCCGGCACCGAGAACGGCCGGCCGGTCTCGGCGGAGTTGATGATCGAGCCGAGGAAGAAGGAGACCGTAACGATCGCGGGAAGCGCCAGCATGCCGGCGATCGGCCCGAGGCCGATCGCGCCGTGCGCGGCGGCGCCGAGCAGCGCCGGGACCGCCATGAGCGTGAAGCCGCCCATCAGCGTGTTGACCGCGCTGCCTTCGGTGGCCTTCGCGGCGAAGGTGCCGAGGGCGCCGGCGGCCGCGATCGGCAGGAAGCGCGTCATCCCCTGCGCGGCGAGCGCGATGGAGAACGAGGGCGCCGCGATCGCGAGCGCGCCGACGAACGCGCCGATCGAGACGTCGAGAAGGACCTTGACCTTATTAAGGCGGGGAGAGTCCCGCTTGGCCAGGCGATAGCGGGCGTAGACGCCGGTCAAAAGCAGCGGCGGCAGCACGCCGGAAGCGACCGACCAGACCGCCGCCTCGGGCACGAGGCCGAAGACCGCGGGCAGAAGCGCCGCGCCGCCGGCCTGCAGGCCGATGACGAGGGCGGCCGCGCCGCCGATCAAGGCGACGCTCTTGACGAAGCCGAAAAGCTTGGAGCCGAAGCCGCGCGGGCCGTTGTCGCTCGGGCCGCGGTCGCCGCGCGACGGAGGCGCGGGCGGCTGGATGGAGCCGCCGCCCTGCTCGGGGCGGAAAACGTCGAGGCCGCTGCCGGCCGCGGCGGCGGCGGACTCGGAGCCGGCGACGGGATCGGCCGTCGCGCCGTCGCGGACGACGGCGTTGTCGAACGCGGCGTCGGACGTGGACTTCGCCGAAGCCTCGCCGCCTTGGTTCTTGAGAGATTGATTCGAGGCGCTCGCTTTCGCGCCGGCGGCGGTCAGCTGCGCCTGCGCGGCGACGACCGGCTGCGCCGTCGCGGCGCTCTTGGCAGCTTCCGCCGCCTTAGCGGACGCGCTCTGCGCGCTCGCCGCTTGGATGGCCGGGTTCGCGCCGGAAATCCCTTCCGGAAGAGCGATCGGCGCGCCGTTGATCGGCAGGCCTTGCGGGCCCTTGAGCAAATCGAGATTAGTCGGCACCATGCCGAGCTGCGGGACGACGGGCGTGACGGGCGTCGCGCGCGCTCCCATCTCCGGCGTGTTGATGAAGTCGGCCGCGGACGCGTAAAATTCGAAGCCGGGCGTGAGAAGGATGAGAGCGGCGGTGACGGCGGAAGCGATGAGTTTCTTCATGGTGTTTGTCGATGATACAAAGGGGGCCCCGCCCGGCAAGCGAAGCGAAGGGCCCACGGAGGCCGAGGCAGAAGTCCCAGGAGGTTCTGGGACCTAGGGCTTAGGACCGCGCCGGAGGGAGCGCGGCGTCGAGCTCCCGGAGCGCGCGCCGGACGTCGACGAGCGCGTACGACCCGAGGCGTCCGGCTTCCGCGGCGCGCAGCACGGCGGCGCGGTCGTCGGGGAGAAGCCCGCGTTGGCGGCGCACCGCGAGCCGATGGAACTCTTCCGGGAGCAGCGCGAGCGTCTGCCTCGCCGGTCCCGCGTTCGAGACGCGGCGGTTGAGGAAGCGCGCGATGTCGCGCTCGAGGCCGCCTTCCGGCGAGACGTGCGCCGCTTTGTTGATCGCGCTCAGCGCCTCGGTCTGAGAAGCGTCTAGACCCGCGCGCCGGCAATCCTCCCGGAACCATTTGTTGGCGAGCGCGATGTCCGCGGCGAGGTTCGCCTCGATGTTTTTCAGGTTTCCGGCGAAGGTCTCGAGGTCCTCGGCGGCGCGCGCCGCGGGCACGCCCGAGCGCTTGAGAAGCGCCGCCAGCTCGCGCTGGGTCCTCGGCCGCGCGAACTCGCTCTTCCAGCGCTCGATCGCGTCGTGAAAATCCGCCAGGTCGTTGAGGTAGAACCGGCTGAGCCAAGGCGTCTCGCTGATCGCCAGGAAGCTCTGCGAGCGGTTGGGCTCCATGTGGACGCGCGCGAGCTCGAAGTCGACGAGCGCCGAGCGGCCCCAATCGACGCGCACGAAAGCCTTCGGATTCATGTCGAGGACGCCGAAGGTCAGCGCGAAGAGCGCGAGCGCGCGCTTTTGCTGCATCGGGAGCGTGTCGGAGTCGAGCGACGCCTCGCGCCTGGGCTCGCCGAGGTCCTCCATGACCATGACCGGACGCCACGGCCAGCGCGTGTACGCCGCCGCGTCGGCCGAATAAAGGCTTTCGTTGAAGATCTCGAAGCCGCGCAGGACGTTGCGTCCGAAGAGCTCGTTGGCGATGACTTCGGAGCCGGCGATCTTGACGACCCGCGAAGGTTTCCCCGGCGCGCGCACGCGATAGACCTCGCTGCCGCCCTTCTCGGGATCGCTCAGAAGCACGCCCGGCTGGGTCGCCGGATTGTAGCCCTCGGACGCCTTCACCTCCGCGCGCGAGCGCCAAGAGTCGGAGAGCAGCTCCTCGGCGGGGATCGGCGGGACGCTCGCGAGCTCGAGGGCGCGCTTGACCGCGCGCCGGGCCGCGTCGTCGACGCGGATCACGCGCTTGAGAAGGGTCTCCAGGTCCTCGGCGCCCTCGACGCGGTCGCGTCCGCGGTCCTTCGCGCGCTGGAGCATGGACTCGGCCATCGCCGTGGCGAGCGTCAGGACCTGGTCGCCGCGGCCGTTTCTCGATTCGATATTCCCGATCCCGAAAGACGCGGTCATGGTCAGCGGCGCGCCCGTCGCGGGATCGACGATGCCGTGGCGCGCCGCGCGCGGCCCGAGGTTGTCGCGCACGGCCGCGCGCGCGCGCTCCGCGAGCTCGCGCGGGTCCGCGCGGCGCGAAAGCAGCACGAACTCCTCGCCGCTCAAGTGCAGCGCGAAGGCGTCCTCGCCGCGCGCGGCGTCGGAGAGGATCCGCCCAAGCTCCCTGAGCACTTCGTCCGCCTTCTCCTCGCCGAAGCGGTCGTTGATCGCGCCGAAGCGGTCGAGGTCGAGCGCGATGTAGCGCGTGAAGCCCCGCGGCCCGACGACGCGGTCGAAATGGTCGAACAGCCAGCGCCTGTTGGGAAGCCCGCTCAACCGGTCGCGGTAGACGACGTCGAAGAGCGCGACGCGCAGCTCGGGATTCTGGACTTGCGCGAGGAGCTCGGCGGCGCGCGGCAAGGGGGTGGACGCGGCCTCGACGCCCAGGCGCTCGAGGCTCTCCGCGCTGACGCGCTCGAGGCGCGCCGAGAAGCGCGGCAAGCCCGCGCGCAAGCGGTCCGCCGCTTCCTCGGACGAAAGCCGGTCCATCAGCCGTCCTCCGGCGGCGTCCGCGACGGCGACGCGGTCCCCCCCGCCGATCTCCTTGGCGCGCGCGCGCGCCTCCTCGGACGACGCGTAGGCGGCGTCGTAGGCTTCCCGCGCCGAGGCCGCCCGCGGGATCGCGGCCACGCCGAGGGAGATCGAGCCGCCGAGCCCGCGTCCCGCGGCGCCCGGAAGGAGCGCGCCCGGGTCGCCCAGCTTGGCCGAGACGGCGGCGCGCAGGGCTTCCGCGATCAAGCGGGCCTTGGGCGGCGGCTGGTCGACGAAGACGGCGAAACCGGTCGGGCTGCGCCGGATCAGCGCCGCGTCGGAGCCGAGGACGCTCGACGCGACGGCGGCCAGGGCCTTCAAGAACTTGTTGCCGGCCTCGTGGTCGTAAGAGTCGTTGATCTCCTTGAGGGAGTCGAGCTTGAGCGTGATCAAGCTCTTGCTCGAGGCGACGAGCTCCGGCAGATGGTCGTCGAGATAGAGCCGGTTGCGCAGGCCGGTCAGCGGATCGCGGTAGGCGGCGTCGAGCCAGTCGGCGCGCGCGGCGGCGGGCAGGTCGCCGCGGTCGACGGCTTCGTCGAGCATCGCGGACAGCCCGTGCTCCCGGGTGTAGCCGCCCGCCTGCTCCGGCGGCGCCCGCCGCGCGTACGGCGCCAGGCCCGAGGTCTGCGATGAAAAGCCGCCCTCGACGGACGAACCGTCGAGCGCGCCGCCGTCGCGGGGCTTGCCGAGATCGAAGGTCTGTTGGCCCTGAGCGGCGGCGGCCGTCCCGTCGCCCGCCCGCGCCGGCGAGAGCGCGGCCTGGATCTTGTCCGCGCCCGCGGCAGCCGCCTGCACTTGCGCCTGCGCGGACGGCTTCGCGATTTGCGCCTCGGCCTGCGCCGGAATCAGCGCGTCGAGCGTCGGGAGCGCTGCTGGGAGCGAAGGCGTGACGGCGAGCGGCAGCGAGCCGTCCCGAACGCCATGAGGAAGTTCGTTGGCGTTCGGGGTCGCCGACTCGGGAATCTCGGGGATCGACTTGGATTGATCCGCCGCGCGCGCGGGCGCCGCCGCGAAAGCGAGGGCGAAAAGCAGCGACGCGCGCGGGGTCCAGCGCATGCGACGAGGATAACAGAGGAAAGCGGGCTTAACCAGGGCTGATCGGCCTATCGCGGAAGCGGTCCTTCAGACGGCGTGGCGGGACTTGAACTGGGCGAGGACTTCCGGCAGCGTCGTGCGCGGCGTGTCGTGGATGCAGAGCAGCCGCTCGCCCTCGGGCTCCATGGCCTTGACGGCCTTGCGGACCAGGGCTTGCTCGAGCGACCGCGTGAAAAGGATCGACGGCCCGAAGTAATAGGCCAGGCCCAGCTCGGCGAAAGTCTTCTCGAACCAGACGGGCGTCGCCGTCAGCACCGAGAACTCGCGCCCGTCGCTGAGGTAGACCTGCGCGACGGCGCAGCCCGAAGACACCTTGCGCGGCGGGTAGGTCTCCGTCACCTGCGCCGAGGCGACCTTGAGCGCGGTCTTAGCCCCCTTCTTCTCGGGCTTGGCCGCCTGCGCGGGCGTGTTGTAGTAGCGCAGCCAATAGCCGCCCATGTCTTGCGCCATCGCGGCGACGGCGGCCTCGATGGCGGGCCGCTCGAGCCCGGCGACGTAGAGCGTGGGCGGGCCGAAAGACCAGCCCTTGGCCTTGATCCACTCGGCCGGCTGCGCCGCCGCGGCCGCCTCGAAGGAAGACTCCCGTCCGTCGTCGAAGCGGACGCGGACCGGCGTCCGGCCGCGGGGAGAATCGGCCGGCTCGCCTATCTCGACGGCCGAGACGGAAGCGACGGGCATGCGGCGATTCTACTTACTTACTGCTGGAAACGGAAGCCGTTGGCCACGACCCACTCGGTCTCGGCCTTCTTGAACTCGTCGAACCGCTTGGCGGCCTTCGCGTCGCCGAGGTCCTTGACGCTCTTGAGGCCGGGCTGCTTTTTCGCGATCAGCTCGGGGACTCCGCCGTAGTACCAAGCCCTCAACAGCGCGCCGAGATCCTCGTCTTTATAGCCGGAGATCCCGTCGATGACCGGCAGCTTGTTGCCCTCGCCGCCGAGCTCCATCCAGCCGCGCGTCGCCAGGCTCACGCGCATGTACTCCTTCTCGACGCTGTCCGGGAAGGACCCCAGCGACGGCGCCGCGGCCTCGTAGACGACGTAGGCGATCTGGACGCGCGGCGCGTCCGGAAGCTTATCGGAGAGAAAGATCGTCTTGCCGGACAGCTTCGCGGGCTCGCTTTGGGCGGCGAACGCGATCTTGAGGTTGCCGGCCGCGTAGTCGATCACCTCGGAGATCTCGGAGGCCCCCACGCAGGAGATGTTGCCGATCACGCGCCCGGCGCGCGACTCGTTGGAGTTGAACGACTGGCCCGCCTTGAGCGCGGTGCGCTCGGCCTCGCCGACCTGCTGGCCGAGGATCTGCTGCGCCCGCGCCGGGACGGCCGCGAGGAAAGTCAAGACGACGATCAATGGAAGCTTCATCGATTCTCCTTATCGCCCGAAGATCTGGTCGATGCTGATGGGCGGTCCTTGGTATTCCGTCTGCGCGGCCGGCGCGCGAAACGGCGCCGTCATGGCCATGTAGAACACTCCCCACGCGAAGAGCCCGACCACGATCAACGCGACCCACACGCCGGCCTTGGCGAGCGGAGTCATGGGCGGCAGCTCGCCTTTGGCGCGGGAGGCCATCGCGTCCAGGATCTCGCGCGTGGCCACGGGGCCCATGTAGCGGCCGCCCGCGTCCTTGGCGACGTTCATGACCCAGACGTTGCTCATGCGCGGATCGGCCGAGCCGCCGACGGCGATCGTCAGCGCGCCGGGCATGGCCAGCTCCATGTTGCGGTCGACCATGTTGCCGGTCAGAGGGATCTTCTGGCCGCTCAGAGCCTCGGCCCGCGCGACGATCTCCGGGGAAGCCTTCGCGTCCGGGTTCGGCTTGTACATGCTGTCGCCGATGATGACGGAGTCTTCCATGGAGATCTTCTTGAGCTCGGCGACGTGCTTGACGGCGAGCGACTTGTTGAGCTTCGAGAAGGTGATGTAGGGCGGATCGACGGTCGGGTTCTTGGCTTCACGCGGTTCGACTTCAAAATCGAGGCCGCGGGACTTCATCTCCGACTCCATCAGATGCGCCAGCTCCTTGACGTCGGTCATCTTGGTGCCGATCGTGAAGATGATCGAGTGTCCGAATGGGCCGGCGCTGTTGGCCTTGAGACCGACGCCCTTGGTTTCCATGGCCTTCAAGACGACGTCGGCGGACGCGTTGACCTTGGCGCGCGTCTCGGCGTCGAGCTCCGGCTCGCTGTAGATGAGCTTGCCCTCGCCGTTCTCGTCGAACTGGTAGATCTTGCCCCCGCCGTTGGTGGCGAGGATCATCCCGGCCTTGTCGGCGTTGGGCACGGACGAGAAGGACTCGAACGCGGACTTGGTCGAGGAGCCTTCCTTGGCCTTGTCCGGGCGGTCGGTGATGGCGACGAGCGTCTTGCCGGCGCGCTTGAGGCCTTGGATCGACTTGACGGTCTCGGGAGAGAAGACGGAGTTGAACTTGTCGAGCGTGTCGTCGATGTCGCTGAAGATGACGCTCTTGTACGACGCCTCTTCGCGGATGCTCGACTCGAGGCGCGCGGGCATCATCGGCAGGCTCGCGACGACGCCGTGCGCCGTCGCGATGGCGGCGAGCGCGGCGCGGGTCTTGTCGTAAGCCTTGCGCTGCGCGCCGACGTCGGCGCGCGGAGAGGGGACGGAGGCGGACTTATCGGAGACCGACGCGGATGGAGCGGCGAGAGCGGCGCTCGGGCCGGAGTTGCCGGCCGAAGCCTCGACGACGGAGGCGCCGGCGGAAGCTGCGGGGCGTCCCTCGATGATCTGCTGGATGTTGGCGGAGGCTTCCTTCGAGTCGCCGGCCGAGGCGGCCTTGTCGAGGCCGGCGGCGGCCTGCGCCGTGACGGCGGCCGTCATCGCGGTCGCGGCCTGCGCGGGCGTCCGCGCGGCCTCGGGCGCGGCGATCTTCGACGAATCGATCGCGGGAACGGTCAAGGACGCGGGAAGCGTCGGAAGCTCGGGCGTCTGGAGGGGCTGGATCGCCTGCGGGCCTTCGGGCGCGAGCCCGATCGGGCGCTCTATTTCCGCGGCGAACGCGGAAGAAAAATGGAGGATCGCGGCGACGGCGAGGAGGCGGGACAGGTGACGGCTCATCAGGGTTCTCTCCTTGAAGCGATGACGCGGCCTATCAACATCATAGCGCGCGCTCCGCGGATTCTCATGAGCCGAGAGGGCATGGGATCGAAGGCAATCGGCCCGCGTTTCTTAGGCCCGTCGGCCCTATTTCTTGGCAGGGGCGCCGCCCGGCAGGCCGGGCATCCTCGCGGGCGCGGAGAGGAACACCAAGCCGCCGATGCCGAAGAAGACGCCGAGCGGCACGAACAGCGGCGGGAACGCGGCCACGAGCGAGACGAGGCTGAGCGCGCCGTAGCCCAGCGAGATGCCGCCGTTGAGGAAGGAGCCGTTGACGCCGGACACGGTGCCCATCGGCACGTTCTCGGCGTTCATCATCTGGTATTTGTTGAGCGCCGCGAAGCCGAGGCTGTAGAACATGCCCATCGCGAGCAGGCCGACGAACTCGAGCGGGATCTGCAGGGCCAGGAAGTGGTAGCCCAGCGCCATCGCGGCGAGCCCGCCCAACATCCCGAAGCCGAGCCAGCGCGCGGACGCCTTGTCGCTCACGGACCCGCCGAACTTCATCAGCCCCGAGACGACGGCCGCCGAAGCGGCGATCCCGAGCCAGCTGCCGGGGAACATCCTCAAGCCGACCCACGCCGCGGCGAGGCCGAGCACGAGGGCGTGGAGGATCTTCTCGGCGCCGAAGCGGCCGATGAACGGCAGCCGCATCTCGGGGAACTTGGTCTTGCTGGCGTTGGCGACGAGCTGGCCGAAGAACAGCGCGCCCAGCAGCGAGCTGAGCATCGCGCCCTTGCCCGCCGCGCCGGCGATGTGCAGCGCGATCATCGGCAGCGCGACGTACTGGATCGGGTACATCATTGCAACAGCAAGCATTATTGATAAGGCGCTCGAGCGCAGCTTCGGCTTCGAGAAGAAGCTCTTGGTGTCGGGATTCTGGCCGATCCAATAGAGGATCGACGCCGTCAAAGGCAGCGGCGAGTTGAACACCTCGAAAGCCGCCCTGGCCGCGCCGGCGAGGGTCGCGACGGTCGCGACCGGGATCAAGTGCGCGGCGACGAACGCGGCGAGCGCCAGCGCCATCGCGACGTGGCCGGTCTTGATCTTCGAAAGCGCCCCGCCTTGCGCGCGCGGCTTCGAGAGCCAGTCCTTGATCGCGCCGGGGACCGACGCGAAGGCGCGGGCCACCGTCTTGAAGAAGCTCTCCTTGATCTCCTGCTCCCCGGTGTCGCGGTAGTCGATGTGCTTGTTCGGGATCGTGAAGAGGATGATCGGCAGCACGACGAGGACGTGCGAGATCGACGCGATCAGGAACGCCGTGGCGGGGAAAACCTTGTTCCAGTGGTCGATCAGCGTGCCGACGACGATGATCGAGTTCATCGCGACCTGGATCACGAGGTAGCGGCTCTGCGCGAAGGCGAAGATCGTGCCGATGTTCTTCTTGCCGCCGAAGCTCTTCATGTACGCGCCCTCGGTGGCCATGATCGCCGAGAGAAGCCAGCCGTTGGCCATGGCCCCGAGCGCGAGGGTCCAGAAATTGATCATGTGCAGCGCCATGAAGGTCGGCATGTCGAGCAGCAAGACGGCGCGCAGGACCGCGTTGAGCGCCATCCCGTTCTTCATCGTCATCTTGTTGGCGATGCGGCCGTTGATCGGGCCGGTCAAGATGGAGATCATGGGCCCCAGAGCCATCACGAGCGCGAGGCCCGGGCCGCCGAGGTACTGCTGCGCGATCAGCGGATGCGCGAGGGACACGAGGACGAAGACGACGATGCTGACGACGCTCGACGCGACCCAGCCGACGGTCGCCTTGACGTCCATGTCGTCCTTGGTCTCGTCGTGGATCTGCTCGGGGGTCTTGACGATCTTGGCCGCGATCGCGTTCGCGATCTCGAGCGTCGCGGCGTGGCCGCGCGCCGGCATCACGAAGACGTTGTCGTAATCGGGGTTGGCCGTTCCCCCCACCGCCAGGCCGAGCGCGCCGGGCGCGCCCTTGAGCATCGGGCCGTCGGCGTCGCGCTCTCCCAGGAAGTAGTCTCCGACGGCGACGACCTTGTCGGCCGCGACGGGGCGCGACGGCAGGCGCTTCAAGACCGGAGCGGCGAGCTTGGCGAGCGCGGCCGGCAGCCAGCGATCGGCGTCGCGCAGGCGCTCGAAGGACTCGCGGCGGTTGAGCAGGAAAGAGACGCCGGCCGCCTTGTCGTACTTGCTGAGGACGAGATGCGGCTCCTCGTCGCCGAGGCCGCGGCGCCCGGCCACCGTCTCCGTCATGCCGAACTTCGCGAGCGTCGCCTGCATCAGGGCGGCCGCGGCCGCGAGATCATCGTCGGAGATGTCGTGCGGCATGTAGACGACGTACTCGTAATCGGAGGCGACCTTGCGCGCGCCGCGATAAAATCCCGTGCCGTACTTGAGGCGCGTCGCCATGCCGGCCTGATCGAGGAGGGCTTTCTCCTGCGCGGTCCAGCCGGCCTTGCGGTCGATGAGCCGCTTTTGCCCGGCGGCGTCGAAAGCCCAGATCTCGGCGCCGCGGTCGCTTCCGACGGAGAGCTTGGCCTTCTGCGCCGGGGTCAGCGTGGAGAGCTGGTCGATGATCGAGTCGCCGCCGCGCGCGCTTTCCTCCGCGGGCCCGCCCGTCAAGATCATCGTCTCGACGCCGGCGGCCGCGCCGGCCGCCAGCGCCCGCGCGGTCTCGGGCGAGGCCTTGGCGCCCTGCTCTTCCCACGTGCCGTGATAGTCGTAGACGACGGCCTGCGGCTTGGACTTCGAGAGCCGGGCGAGGATCTCCTTCTTGTGCGGCTCGCCGACGGCCGGCAGGCTGATCGACTCGTCGCCGGTCTTGGCCTTGAGCGCGCGCAGCGCCTGGCGCTTGACCTCGTAGTCGGCCGCCGTGGCGTTCTTGTCGTAGGCGCCGATCTCCTGCAGCGCGAGCTTGGCGGGGTCTTCGCTGCGGTCGGCGATGCGCTTGACCGCGGCGGCGCGCGTCTCCGGCGAATATCGGGAGTCTTGGGCGATCGCTTGAAAGTCGGGAACGGAGAAAGCGGAAAGCGCCGGGACGCCGGCGGAGACCGAGCCGAGGACCGCGCCGTCGCTCGACGCGGCGGCGCCCGCGACGGCGCCGGTGAAGAGCGTCTCGATCGCCGCGCGCGTCTGGCCGTCGGACTTCGCCTGCGCGATCGACTGGCCGGCGCTCCGCAGGGCCTGGACGCTCGTGACCGGAGTCGCGGACTGAGCTGCGGCGAGCGGCAGCGAGCCGTCCTGGGCGGCCTGAGGAAGGGCGTTGCCGACCAGGGAAACGGGAAGCTGCGGGATCGAGAGATTCGGGAGCTCGACGTTCGCGGCGGCCGGCAGCTGCGGAGTCTGGATCGGCGAAAGCGGCGTTCCGCCGCCGAGCTCGATCTTCCGCGGGCCCTCGAAGGTGGCCGCGACGGCTTGGTAGGCGGCCGGGCCCGGCGCCCAGGCGGCGATGAGCAGCGCCAGCGTGATGGCGAGAGAGCGGGTCGTTCCTCTAATAAGGGAACTGCTCATCATTGGAATGATAGCCGGAACGCTTCTTTTTGGCTTGGGCCCAACGGGCAGCGCGGCGGCGGCTTAAGGTCCCGGAAAGCTGGGCCCTTGGACCGGCGGGCTACTTGAGCTCGACGTCGCCCGCCAAGCGGACGTCTTGGGAGGACGAGCCGACGAAGATATGGTAGACGCCGCGATCGATCGTCCAGCGGTGATCGGTCGCGTCCCAATAGCGGAACGCGTCGGAGTCGAGCGACAAGGTCACGCGCTGCTTTCCCCCGGCCGCGAGCGCGACGCGCTGGAACGCCTTGAGCTCCTTGACCGGCGTCTCGGCGTCGGGATGGTCGCGTCCGACGTAGACTTGGGCCACTTCCGCGCCCGCGCGCGGCCCGGTGTCGGCGAGATCGAAGCTGACCTCGACGACGGGCTCCCAAGCCTCCGGCGAAACGGCTTGGACCCTCAGGCCGGAGTAGCCGAACGTCGTGTACGACAGGCCGTGGCCGAACGGGAAGAGAGCCGAGAGGCCTTTCTTGTCGAGAGAGCGCTGGCCGACCAGCAGCTTCTCGGAATATTCGATCGTCTTAGCCGTCCCGGAGTAAGTCGACGCGCCCGAGGCGTCGTCCCAGCTCTTCGGGAAGACGACGGGGAGCTTGCCGGACGGGTTGACGTCGCCGAACAGCACGCGCGCCAGCGCCTCGCCCTCCTGCTGGCCGGGATACCAAGCCTCGAGGACGGCGTCGACCTGGTCGATCCACGGCATCGGCACGGCGGAGCCCGTCAACAGGACGACGATCGTGCGCTTCTTGGCCTTGCGGTTGGCCGCAGCCACCGCGGCGACGAGCTCGTCCTGCCTGCCCGGCAGCGACATGGATTTGCGGTCGTTGTCCTCGGCCTCGAGATCGCCGACGAAGAGCACGGAGGCGTCGGCCTGGGCGGCCGTCTTGACCGCGGCGGCGATGCCGTCGTCGTCGTTGGCGGGCTTGGGGCCTTTGACCCAGTCCCCCGGGATCGCCACGCCCGGCGCGAACAGCATCCTGACGCGGCCGGCGCGGCGCGTCAGCCCGCCGAGCGGCGTCACCGCCGAGGTCGGCGTCACGTACGAGCTGCCGCCGCCCGCGCGATAAATGGCCGCGTCGGGGCCGATCAACGCCAGCGACTTGAGCGCGCCGGCCGATAAAGGCAGGGCCGCGCCGTCGTTCTTGAGCAGGACCATCCCCTCCTCGGCGGCGTCGCGCGCGAGCGCCACGTGAGCCGGCGGGCTTTGCCGCGGCGCCGGCCGGATGGGTCCCGGCTTGTCGTCGAGGGCGCCGACGCGCTCCATCGCGTAGAGCGTGTGAAAGACCATCGTCTTGATGAGGTCCGTCGACACCAACCCGTCGCGCCAGGCGTCCGCGAGGTCCTTGCCGAAGAAGCGCGCGTGGTCCATCTCGAGGTCGGTGCCGGCCCGGGCGGCCCCGACGCTGCTCTTGATCGCCGACGCCCAGTCGGACACGGAGAGCCCGTCGAAGCCGAGCTCGTCCCTCAAATAGCCGTTCATCAGCGCATTGTTGTCGGTCGACGGCGTCCCGTCGGCCAAGTTGTAGGCGCCCATCACGGAGAGCACGCCTGCGCGCACCGCGGCCTCGAAGGGCAGCCCGTAAATCTCGTGGATCGTCCGCTCGTCGGCCCGGCTGTCGGCGACGGTGCGCAGCGCGAAGAGCTCCTGGTCGTTGAGGATGAAGTGCTTGGCCGTGGCGATCACGCCGTGCTCCTGGGTTCCGCGGATGAAGGCCGCCCCCATGTCCGCCGTCAAGACGGGCTCCTGTCCGCCGAGCATCTCGAAGTTCCGGCCGCCGACCGGCAGCCGCTGGATGTTGACGTCCGGGCCGAGGATCATCCGGATGTCGCGCGCGCGCGCCTCGTCGGCGATCGCGGCGCCTTCTTTCTTGGCGAGGGAAGGGTCGAAGGAGGCCGCGACGCCGACGGCGGCCGGAAACGCCGTCGCCGGGCCCATGTGCGCGACGCCCAGGTGCGCGTCGTCCATGTGCATCGCCGGCACGCCCAGGCGCGGCACGGCCTGAGTGCTGAAGCCGTCCTTCGGGTCGCCGCTCAAGACGCTGAAGAGCTCTTGCGGCGTCATCTTGTCGACGAGCGCGCGCACGCGCTGCTCGCCGGGAGTGGGCGTCCTAGTCCACTCGACGTAGAGCTTGCAGTCGGCGGCCGCCCACTCTTTATTTTGAGGCTCGTGGCAGTCGATGCCCGATTTGCGGCCCGCCAGCGCGGGCAGCGACCGAAGCCGGTTGAGGTCCGCGGCGGCGGCGGGCCGCTTGATGGAGACGACGAGCTCGCGTCCCAGCTGATGGTCGGCGCACGCGGCGTCGGTGAAGAGCTTGGCCGGGTCCGGCGTCGCGTCGTAAATCTTCCGGTAGAGGGCGAGCCCTTCCGGGGCCGTGCAGCGCACCGGGACGGGCGCCGTCTCGGCGCGGGCCGTCGATCCCAACAAGACGAGAAGGGCCGACGCCGCCGCAGCGCTCCTCACGATCTACTTGCGGACGGTCTTGGGCTTGGCGGCCGGCTTTTTCGCCGCCGGCTTCTTGGCCGGAGCTTTCTTCTTGACCGGCAGCGGCCGGCCGTCGACGGTCACGCCGAGGAGCTTGGCCTCGGTGCGCGCGATCGCGTCGAAGACGCGCGGGATGCGCGCGCGCTGCTTCTCGCGGTCGTACGGCGTGATCGTCGGCTTCTGCACCAGGTTGTAGATGAACTCGATCGAGGCGTCGTCGATGATGTAAGACTTGTCGCCGGAGAGATACGGCACCGGGAACGGCTTGCCCACCCAGCGCTCGTAGTTGAACAGCGAGTAGGTCAGCACTTGATCGTCCTTCTCCAGCTTCTGCACGGACTTCGCCGGGCCGGTCTTGAAGTCGTAGGTCACGAGGGTGGCGTGGCCGGGCTTATTCGGATTGGGCCGCAGCGCGATAAAGTCGAAGATCGTGTGGACGATGTAGCGTTCCTTGAACTTGCCGTCCTCGCCGCGTTTATAAGTCTCGATCACGATGAAGTTCGGGAGCTCGGTGCCGACCAGGATCTCGCCGCGCTTCTGGGCCTCGACGACGTGCTTGTACATCTGCAGGCCGCGGCGCACCGACGCGTTGAGCAGGCGCTCGTGGCGCGTGCCCTTCGGGATGCCGACTGGCTTGATCTCGCGCAGGCCCTTGTTCCAGCGCTCGCGCAGCGTCTTCTCGTACTCTTCCGGCGTCGGGACGCGGCCGTGCTGCAGCTGCGAGACGAGCCAATCGTTGTTCGCGTGCACCATGTGGCCGGAGAAGAAGTTGATGTTCTCCTCCACGGCGTCCTGGGCGACGATGAACTCCGACATGTAGCGCTCGCGGTAGCCCGTGAACGAGATCATGCGGGAGGCCGAGCCCTTCTTGCCGCCCTTGCGGGCCTCGCCGAGGATCAAGCCGAGCACGTTTTCGACGAGCTTCGGGCCCTTCATCGGCGTCAGCGCGGCGAGATCGAGCTTCGGGTTGACCGCGCGCAGCGCCGGATCGTCCGAGATCACGACGACGTCGGACTTGCTCGGCGTGGCGTACATGCCGAACTCCTCGCCGAGGGCGTCGTAGACGCGGTCGAGCGAGCCTTTCAGGTCCGTCCGCTGGATCAAGAACGACCGCGTGCCGTCGCTGTTCTCGACGAAGCGCCCGTCGATCTTGAGGCCTTCCTCGCCGACGCGGCGCATGAAAGCGCGGGACCAGGCGCCGAGCTTGTCGTCGGCCGTCCCGCGCGGGAAAACGTACTCGAGGCGCACGCGCGGGTCCTCGGGCTCGTGCTTCTTTTCCTTCTTAAAAGGACTCCAGCGCGAGCCCTCGATCTGGATCGGGGGCTGCTTGCGCGTCGTGATCGAGGCCGGCGAGATCCCCGCGGCCTCCGCGCCCTTCTGCACGGCGTCGGCGACGACGTCGGCTTGGCTCGGCGTGAAGCGCAGCGCGTCGACGGGCGCCACGGTCCCGTCCTTGCGGAACTTGGAGATCACGGCGCCGTCGTCGGTGACGGCGAGGAAGCGGTTGGGCATCTGCGCCGTGAGCTGCGAGCCGGACATGTTCTTGACGAGCACGTCGAACATGCCGCCCGGGGCGCCGAAGGGGCGCCGCGAGAACCCGACGAAGTAGACGCCCGTGCGCTGGAGCTCGGCCATGTCGGCCAGCTGCTGCTCGGAGAGCGAGCCGTTCATGGAGTCGACGTCGAGGAAGATCACCCGCGGCGGGAAGCGCGTCAGCGGCTCGAGCTTGCCCTTGGCCTCGAGCTCGAGCGGCGCGCGCTCGACCTTGGGCTCGGGCTGCGGGACCTGATCCGCGCCGTGGACTTCCTTGTAGAGATCGATGTAGGACTTGAACTTGACGAGGCGGATGCGGCTGTCGAGCCCGATCGCGGGGTCGCTGCGGTGCCAGAACGAGCGGTTCTGCTCGAGGCGCTCGACGAGCTTCTGGCGCAGCTCGCGGACGTTGAGCTGAAGCTGGAACGCCGGGACGAGGCCCTTGAAGTCCTCCTTCTGCATCTCGCGGATCTTCTTGGTGGCGGCGTAGGTGATCTTGGTGGTGCGGCCGAAGACGTTCTCGTTGCCGACCGTGACGTCGATCTCGACGCCCTTCTTGTAGGCGTTCCAATATTTCTCGCTGCCGTTGAGGCGCTCGCCCTTCTTCTTGGGCGTGTCGCGGACGACCTTGGCCGTCGCGTAGATCGACTTCGCGGGATCGATCGCCAGCAGGGCGCCCTTGACGGAATGAGGGAAGCTCAGCCCGGGGCGCTCGCTGTCGTTGCGCTCGTCGTCGCGCTCGCCGCCGCCGTTTCCGCCGTCGCCGTCGCTCGGCGGGCCCATGCGCTCGCCCGTCGGCGGCTCGAAGGACGGCATGACGGGACCCGCGTGGACCATCGCGCGGCCATCGAAGAGCTCCTGCGAGGCCACGAAGCCGACGGTGTGGTC
>CAZRIP010000065.1:0-21898 GCA_964600165.1 uncultured Elusimicrobia bacterium
CTAGCCTTCAACCTCGCCAACGACATCGCCAAGGGCAAGAAGACCGTCGACCAAGCGCGCAGCTACATGAGCCGCGCTTCCCAGCTGGCGATGTCGGGCAAGTCGTCTCCGGAGCTCGAAGGCCTGAACTTCGACGTCTCGAGCGGCGTCAGCGGAGACCCCGACAAGCCGATGATCAAGGGCTCGTCGAAGTCGAAGTCGTCGTCCAGCGAGATATCTCCCAGCGAGACGTCGCCCAGCCAGACGTCTCCCGGCGTGACGCCGAGCCCGTCAGGCAGCCAGCAGAACCCGTAGCGCGCGTTTGAGGACTCCGCCGGGCGCCTCGAAAGGGGCGCCCGGCTTCCTTTTATTTCCCGAGGAGCTCGCGCGCGAGCGCGTCCATGCCGTAGATCTCGCGCATGGCCTCGACGATGCCCGCCGAATGGACGCAGACCGCGCGATTCTGGGCGTCGTCGTAAGCGTAGCGGCCGACCAGGCTCTGGATGTTGCCGTCGAAGATCAAGCCGACGTACTCGGCTTTGCGGTTGAAGACGGGGCTTCCCGAGTTGCCGCCGATGATGTCGTTGGTCGTGACGAAGTCGAGCGGCGTGGAGAGCTCGATCTTTTTCTTGGCGGCGGCGACTTTCGGCGGCAGCGCGAACGGGTGGCGGCCGTCGAACGAGGCCGCCCTGTCGTAGAGGCCGTAGAAGGTCGTCTTATAGGGCACGAGCGTCGTGCCCTGCTCGTAGCCCGCCACGCGCCCGAACGAGAGCCGTAGCGTGAACGTCGCGTCGGGATAGGCCGATTTGCCGTAGAGCGCGAAGCGCGCCTCGGCGATCCGGCGCCCCTCGAGCGCCTCGACGCTCTGGATGTTGTCCTCGAACCACTTGCGCAGCTCGCGGTAGGCGGGATCGATCGCGCGGGCCCAGACGATGAGCGCGTCGTCCGACTTCGCGACGGCGTCCGCGCCGCCCTCGACCAGAGCCTTCCTGATTTTGGCGTCGAAGAGCTTCGTGCCGTCGACGAGCTCCTCGGCGCGCGCCTCGGGAGTCTTGCCGCCGAGCGCGGCCTGGACGTAGGCGTCGACGGGGCCGAGCACCTCGAGCGACTGCGCGAAGGCGTCGGCGAGCGCGGCCTCCTCCATGTCGGGATAGATCGGGGCGGGGGAAAAAAGCCGCAAATTCAGGGACTCCAGCGCCGAATCCCGATATTCCTCGAAGCGCTTTTCGTTCGGCTTCTCGACTTCCGCGACGTAGCGCACGATCGTCGAGGCCAGCCCCGCGATCTTGCAGCCGACTTGACCGCGGAACAGGAGCTGCTCGTGCCGTTTTTCCATCGCGGCGACGGCGGCCGCGATCTTATCCCACGAGTCGATCCCCGCGCCGGATTTCAGAGCGTTCTCCTGCTCGACCTTGCGGCCCATCACTTTCGCGTCGCGCAGGCCCTCGAGCTCGCCCGAGATCGCCTTGAGGCCGTTCTCGAAGGAAAAGATCGTGCTCTTGGCGCGGCGTTCCTGCTCCTTGCCGCCCTTGGAGTATTCGTAAAGCGCCTTGGTGCGCCGTCCGATCAGCTTGAGATAATCGGGCAAGTGCCGGTCGCGCTCGTACTCCAGCTGGCGCGCCGTCTTGAGGCGGTCCGTCGAGCCCGGATGCCCGGTGACGAACACGAGCTCGCCTTCCTCGGCGCCGGCTTTGCTCCACTTGAACCAGTGCTTGATCTTCGCGGGCTTGCCGTCCTCATACACGCGGAAGAACGCGAAGTCGAGGTCGTAGCGCGGGTAGGTGAAGTTGTCCGGATCGCCGCCGTAGAACGCCGCTTGCTGCTCGGGCGCCATGACGAGGCGGATGTCGACGAACTTCTTGTAGCGGTAAAGCCAATACTCTCCGCCTTGGTAGAGCTCGACGACGTCGGAGCGCAGCTTCGTCTGGTCCGTCGATTCCTTCTCGATGCGCGCCATCGCGGCCTTGCGCTGCTCGTTCTTCTCCTTGTCGGAGACGTCCGGCTTGACCGCGGAGAGCACGCGCCGGCTGACGTTCTCGAGCGAGACGAGTTGGTTGAGCTCGAGGTCGGGGCATTTCATCTCGTCGGAGAGCTTCTTGGCGAAGAACCCGTCTTTGGCGTAATCCTTCTTCGCCGACGACATCTTCTGCAGCTGGCCGAGCGCGACGTGGTGATTCGTGAGCACGAGCCCGCTCTTCGAGACGAACGCCCCCGAGCCGCCGTCGTTGAAGCGCACCGACGCCAGGCGCACGTGCTCGACCCATTTGTCCGTCGGCGCGAAGCCGTAGCGCTCCTTCAGCGTCTTGAGCGGGAGATTGTCGAGGGTCCACATGCCCTCGTCGCCGTGCGTCAGTCCGGGGGAGGAAAATTGGAGTTTCATCGTCGGTGATTAAAGCAAATCTTGATAATCCCGGCTTCCGGGGCTACACTTCGAGCATGCTCGCCCCTCTGGCCGCCCTCTTTCTTGTCGCCTTGCCGGGCGCCGCCGCGCCGCCCAAGCTCGATCCGAACACCGGCTGCGAGCTCCGCGATCAGGCGGCGCTGACGGCCGCGCTCAAGCAGGCGCAAGATTGGACCGCCTCGGCGCGCTCGCGGATGAACGACGGCGGCGAGTCCCGCGACGCGTTGCTCGCGGACATGACCGCCCGCGACGTCTTCGGCAAGGCCTACGACCGCAAGAAAATAATCGACAAGCTCGACGAGATCTCGAGGGTCCTGGCCTCGCCGGACCTGCGCTGCGTCCATAAAGATTATTCCGAGTGGCATTACTGCGACGACCACGGCGGCAAGACGGCGGCCTGGGAAGCGTTCGCGCAGCGGCATGGCGCGATCTATTTATGCCCCAGGTTCTTCGCCTTGAAGGGCGACAGGGAGGACCTCAACCGCGTCGGCCGGCTCGTGCACGAGGCGTCGCACGTGACGGGCGTCGGCGAGCCGAACGGCGAGTCCTACTGCATCGCCGGCTTCGGCTGCTCGATGTCGTGCGGCGGCGACGGCGATCCCTACGCCGTCGCCGACAACTGGGGGCAGTTCGTGCACTGCGCGAGCGGCCATGAGAGCACGGAGGACGCGCTCGAGATACGCGTTCCGCGGCCCAAGCCCGGGAAAAAATGACGACTACGGGATGTAGCCGAACTCCTTGAGCGCCTGCGGGTCCTTGCGCCAGTTCTTGCGGACCTTGATCCAGACGTCGAGCTCGACTTCCCGTCCGAGAAATTCCTCGAGCTGCGTCTTCGAGCGCGCGACGAGGTCGTGCAGCGCGCGGCCCTTCTCGCCGATGATGATGCCCTTCTGCCCGTCGCGCTCGACGTAGAGCGTGGCGTTGACGGTGTCCGGGCGTCCCGGCGTCTCGCGGAACTGCTCGATGACGACGGCGGTGGCGTGCGGGATCTCGTCGGTGTAGCGGTTGAAGACCTGTTCGCGGATGATCTCGGCGGCGAAGAAGCGCTCGTAGCGGTCCGAGAGTTGGCCCGGCTCGTACAGCGGCTCGGGCGACTCGGGCAGGCGCGCGACGATCTCCTTCTTGAGCTCGTCGACGCCCAGGCCCTTGAGCGCGGAGATCTTGAGCGAGACGGCGGGCTTGACGGCGGCCGCGTAGGCGGCGAGGATCTCGTCGTGCTTGCCGGCGGGCGCCGGAAGATCGGCCTTGTTGAGCGCGAGGATGACGTGCGGGCAGCGGCGCGCGAGCCCGCTGAGCTCGCCGAGGTCGGCCTCGGAGGGCTTTTGCGGCTCGACGAGCAGCACCAGCACGTCGGGGTCGTCGTTCGCCGATTGGCGCGCCGTCTTCAAGATCGCGCCTTGGAGCGGGTCGCGCGGGTCGGGGATCACTCCCGGCGTGTCGAGCAGGCAGGCTTGATACCCGGGGCCTTCGAGGATGCCGAGGATCTTGTGGCGCGTCGTCTGCGGCTTGGAAGACACCGCCGAGAGCTTGCGCTTGAGCAGCGCGTTGAGCAGCGTGGACTTGCCGGCGTTGGGGCGGCCGAGCAGCACGACGAAGCCGGCTTTGAAGGGATCAGGCACGCCTCGATCTTAACGTTTTTTGAGAGATTCATCATCCGCCACGTGGCGGATGATGAGTTGAGATAAATTCGAGGCCGGATCGTCGCCTCGCGTTGCTACAATCGAGACCGTGATCACGGCAGCTTTGATTTTGTCGGCCGGCTTGGCTGTCGGCCAGAACGCCGCGCAGGACCGCGCCGCCGAGCAGGCGGCGCGGCAGGCGCTCGACGACGCGCTGCAGCAGCAGCGGCGCGAGCGGGAGGCGGCCTACGTCGCCGATCGCAAGTCGCTGCTCGCGTCCGATTATTTCCTGAGCGAGCGGCTCTATTGGACGCAGATCCTGGCCGTCGAAAGCCTGCCCGAGGCCGAGCGGGCCAAGGCCAAGGAAGACGCCGAGGCGCTGATCCTCGCGCTCGCCGCGGCGCGCGGCGCGCTCGCGGGCCGCTGGAGCGACAGCGCGCCGACGGAGGCCGCGCAGGCCCTGCGCGACGCGGGCCGGCGCGCGGATGCGCTCGCGCGCGCGCCGGCCGGGGCGCCCGCGCTCGCGGCGCGCGCCGGATGGATCTCAAAGAGCACGGACGAGGTCCGAAAAGGACTGCCCGCGTCGCAGCGGGACTGGGACGCGCTCGGCGCTCAGACGCGCTGCTACGCGCTCGCGCGCTCGGTGCGCTCCAAGGCGCGCGGCGAGCCGGATTCGGCCTTCCGCGTCGACCTCTCGTCCGCGTTCGTCTACGCCTCGGGCGCCCTTCCCGCGATCGGGCTCGAGCGCTTCTCGTGGAGCGCCGGCAAGCGCGTGGAGACTCTGTCGCTTTCCGACCTGTCGATGGACGCGGCGACGCTCAAGGCGCGCGTCGAGCTCCAGAAGTCCCAGCCCGGGAAGTCCAGGGCCGCCCTCGTCTGGAGCAAGAAAGAAGCATATCCGCTCGACAAGCCCGTCTCCTTCGACCGCTCGTTCGAGGGACGCGACTTCCGCGTCACGCTGCTCGAGAAAGAGGCCGCGCCGGACGTCTGCCACTTGACCCGAGCGAGCGCCGAGGCGCTATTCGACTTGCCCGCCGATTGACAATTTGACAGAATCCTGACGACGCCGCCGTATTAAGGAGAGCCAAAATGCCGCTCATTCCCATCCTGGTCGTCCTCTTCCTCGTATTCCTGTCGATCCGCATCGTCCCGGAGTACGACCGCCTCGTCATCTTCGTGCTCGGCCGCATCTGGAAGGTCGGCGGCCCCGGCCCGATCATCGTGGTGCCGGGGATCATGAGCGCGCAGCGCGTGTCCCTGCGCACGGTGGCCTTCGACGTCCCGCCGCAGGACGTCATCACCAAGGACAATATCACGATGAAGGTCAACGCGGTGATCTACTTCCGCGTGATCGATCCCGAGAAGGCGATCCTGCAGGTCGAGAACTACATCTACGCCACGAGCCAGCTCGCCCAGACGACGCTTCGCAGCGTGCTCGGCAAGAGCGACATGGACGAGCTGCTTTCAAACCGCGAGAAGATCAACGCGGAGCTGCAGCAGATCCTGGACCTCCACACCGAGCCCTGGGGCGTGAAGGTCTCGAACGTCGAGATCAAGAACGTCGACCTGCCGCAGGACATGATCCGCGCGATCGCCATGCAGGCCGAGGCCGAGCGCGAGCGCCGCGCCAAGATCATCCACGCCGAGGGCGAGCTTCAGGCCTCCGAGAAGCTCGGCCAGGCCGCCAAGATCCTCGCCGAAAACCCGGTCAGCGTGCAGCTGCGCTATCTGCAGACGCTTTCCGAAATCGCCACCGATAAGAACTCGACGACGATCTTCCCGATCCCGATCGACTTGATCACGATGTTTCTCAACAAGGACAAGAAGAACTAGTGCCGGACACGCCCGTCGGGCTCTACGTCCACGTCCCGTTCTGCTCGGTGAAGTGCTTCTATTGCGACTTCACCGCGTTCGCCGGCCAGGGCAAGGCCGCCAAGCGCTATCTCGCGGCGATGTCGCTCGAGGCGGCGCTCATGCCCCGACGCGACCCGAAGACGCTCTACGTCGGCGGCGGCACGCCGTCCGAGCTGACGGCCCCGCAGATCTTGGAGCTCTTCGGCCGCCTGAAGTCGGCGTATCCCGACAGCCGCTTCGTCGAGACCACCTTCGAGGCCAACCCGGAGAGCCTGACCGACGCGAAGATCAAGGCGCTCCAGGCATCGGGCGTCAACCGGGTGAGCTTGGGCCTGCAGACCGCGCACGACGCGCTGCTGCGCGGGATCGGGCGCCGGCACGACTTCGCGAAGTTCGTCGAGGTCTACGAGAAAGCGAGGCGCGCCGGGTTCTGTTTATCGGTGGATCTGATGTACGGCTTGCCCGGCCAGACGCTCGAGATGTGCGTCGAGAGCGTCGAGAAGATCATCGCCTTGAAGCCCGAGCATATGTCGCTCTACGGCCTGCAGGTCGAGGACCGGACGCTCTTCGCCAAGCGCGGGGTCGAGACCGACGAGGACCTGGGCCGCGCGATGTTCGAGGCGTGCATCGAACGTCTCTCCTCGGCGGGCTTCCACCATTACGAGATCTCTAATTTCGCCCAGCCGGGCTTCGAGTCGATCCATAATCAGATCTACTGGCGGAACGGCGAGTACGTCGGCCTCGGCTGCGGCGCGGCCTCTTACCTCGACGGAGTGCGCTCGGCCAACGTCGAGCGGCTCATCCCCTATTGCGACGCGCTCGAGCAGGGCCGGCGCCCGGTCGAGGAGGCCGAGGCGCTGCAGGACCTCTCGAAGCTCGGCGAGGACGTGCTGCTCAACTTGCGCCTCGTCGACGGCTTCGAGCCCGCCGAGGTCGTCCGCGGCTCGTTCAAGCCGCAGTGGGACAAGCTCAAGAAGAAAGGCCTCGTCGAGGACGACGGCCGCCGCGTCAAGCTCACGCGCGAGGGCGTGTTCCTCGCCAACGAGGCGTTTTCCGAGTTCGTCGCTCCCTTCTCTCATGAAAAGGAGTCCGCCCAAGAATGAAGACCTTCGTCCTCGACACCAACGTCATCCTTCACGACCCGCTCGCGATGTTCGCCTTCGCCGGCTCCCGGGTGGTCATCCCGCTGACCGTCATCGAGGAGCTCGACACGTTCAAGCGCAGCAACGACGAGCGCGGCCGTTCGGCGCGCCTGGTCGCGCGCAAGCTCGACGAGCTGCGCAAGAAAGGCAAGCTCTCCAACTGGGTCGAGCTCGACCACGGCGGCAAGCTGCGCGTCGAGATCCAGGTCTCCGACGGCCTGCCGAAGGCGTTCTCGGCCCAGACCAAGGACAACGAGATCCTTTCCTGCGCGCTCTACTTGCGCAAGAACGGCGAGCACGTCGTGTTCATCTCGAAGGACATCAACCTGCGCATCAAGGCCGAGGCCCTCGGCCTGGAGACGCAAGATTACGAGAAGGAGAAAGTCGACGTCGACGAGCTTTACAAGGGCTGGCAGGAGCTGAGCCTCTCGAAGGCCGAGATCGACCGGTTCTACAAGGACAAGAAGCTGGCGCTCGAGCATCACGGCTTCCAACCCAACGAATTCGCGATCCTGAAAGGGACCGAGGGCTCGCAGAGCGCGCTCGCGCGCTTCGACGCCAAGCTCGGGGCGCTCGTGCCGTTGACCAAGGCGGACTCGTCGCCGTGGGGCGTCAAGCCGCTCAACGTCGAGCAGAAGCTGGCGTTGGAATTGCTGCTCAACAAGGACATCCAGTTGGTCAGCCTCGTCGGCCTCGCGGGCTCGGGCAAGACGATGATCGCGCTGGCCTGCGCGCTGCACCAGACGCTCGAGGAGAAGCACTACCGCCGCATCCTCGTCGGGCGGCCGGTCGTCGCCGTCGGCCACGACATCGGCTTTTTGCCCGGCACGAAAGAAGAGAAGCTGACTAACTGGATGGGCGCGATCTACGATAACTTGTCCTATCTTTTAGAACGCCCGAAGGGCTCGCTCGAGACGACGGACATGGACATCCAGATGCTCATCGAGGAAGGCACGATCGAGATCGAGGCCGTGACCTATCTGCGCGGCCGCTCGCTGCCGAATCTGCTGATCATCATCGACGACGCGCAAAACCTGACGCCGCACGAGGTCAAGACGATCATATCCCGCGCGGGCATGGGCGCCAAGATCGTGCTGACCGGCGATCCGTATCAGATCGACAACTATTACCTGGACGCCGCGTCGAACGGCCTGACGAACCTCGTCGAGCGCTTCAAGGGCCAGCCGCTCTTCGGCCACGTGACGTTCACCAAGAGCGAGCGCAGCCCGCTCGCGGCGTTGGCCAACGACCTGCTCTGAGATGGCGGACAAGCCGAGGAAGTACAAGATCCTCGTCATCGACGACGACGAGCTCATCCGCGAGGTCGTCAAGCTCGCGCTGAGCCACGCCGACTTCGAGGCCGTGGCGCTCGAGGATCCGAAGCTGGCCCTGGCCGTCGTCAAGCAATCGAAGCCGGACCTGATCCTGCTCGACCTCTACATGCCCGAGATCAACGGCTTGGACCTCCTGCGCCGCCTGCGCGCCGACCCGGCGGCCAAGGAGATACCCATCATCGTCTTCACGGGCTCGAACGAGACGATCGATCAAGTCGTCGCCGCCGACGCCGGGGCTTACGAGTACGTCAAGAAGCCCGTGTCCGGAGAGGCCTTGATCGCGAAGATCCGCAAGGTCCTCAAGCTCGACTGAGTCCGAGCCCTAGCCGTTGAGGATCGACTCGATGAGCTTCTCGACGTCGGCCGCGCCCGCGGCCTTGGCTTCCTCGAGGCGCTTTTTGAAGAGCTCCGGCGCTTCTTGGGCCGCGCGGCGGAACTCGCTCAGCTGGCCTTGCACGTCGCCGCGCTCGCCGGCGAGCATGCCGCGGCTGATGTAGGCTTGCGCGAGGTCGGGCTCGGCGGCGACGGCGGCGTCGAGGCTCTTGGCGGCCTCGTCGACGCGGCCGAGCTGGCGCAGGGCCTCGCCGCGGCAGTAGTGCGCGTGGCCGAGCTGGGGCGAGAGCTCCAGCGCGCGCTCGGCGTCGGCGAGCGCGTCCTTGCCGCGGCCGGCGCCAAGAAGCGCTTCCGCGCGCCATGACCAGACCCACGCCGTCGCCGCGTCGCGGCGCAGCGCCTCGTCGAGGTCCTTCAACCCGTCCTCGCTTCGGCCCGCCAGCCAGAGCGCGCGGCCGCGCCAAGCGAAGGCCCAGGCGAACGCGGGTTGCGCGCAGACCGCGCGGTCGAGATCGCGCAAGCCGAGCTCTTGCTCGCCGAGCGCCAGGCGCAGCGCTCCGCGCCACGCGTGGGGCCAGCTCTTGCCCGGGTCTTGATAGATCGCCGCGCCCGCGCCGGTCGCGGCCGCGAGCGTCTCGGCGGGCGAGGCCGGCTTGCGCCCCGGCTCTAGAGCAAGCCGGGAGCCGCGCGGGTTCGAGCGCACGAGCCGCGCGTAATCGTCGAAGGCGCCGCCGTAATCGCCGACGGCGAGACGGCAGCGCGCGCGCTGCTCCAAGATCCATTCCGTACGGCAAGGATAAGTGAGGTTGAGCGCGCGGTCGAAGTCCTGGACGGCTTCCAAGTGCCTGCCCAGCTTGGCCAGCGCCTCGCCGCGCTTGGCGTAGGCGAAGCCGTAGCCCGGATCGGCGGCGGCCGCACGGGAGAACTCGACGACGCCTTCCTCGTGGCGCCCTTTATCGGAAAGAACGCGGCCGAGCCACAGCCGGGACTGAGCGAAGTCGCGGCGCAGCGTCATCGCCTTCTTCATCGCCTTGAGCGCGTCGTCTTGGCGGCCGGCCTGGCGGAACGCCTCGCCGAGCCACTGATAGAGCCAATGACATGAGGGGTCGAGCGCGATCGCGGTCTCGAGGTCCTCGATGCCTTCGTCGACGATCGCCCCGTCGTTTTGGCCCTGCACGCGCGAGCGCGCGAGGCAAGCCCGGATCCAAGGGCTCTTCGGATCGAGCCGCGCGGCCTCGACAAGATCCTCGGTGCCCGACGATTTCCCGCGCGAAACCGAGCGCTTGAGATCGCCGCGCAGCGCCCAGGCGAAGGCCGCTTTCGGGTTTTCGCGGATGAACGCGTCGAGCGTCGGCATCGACTCGTCTTTGAGCAGCGCGGCGTAGAAATTCTTGGCGTCGGGCTCGAGCCGGCAGGCCGCGGCGAAGGACGCGGACGCCTCTTTCGCGCGGCCGAGGCGGGCCTCGACGCGGCCGCGCATGATCCAGGCGCCCGCGCAATCGGGCGCGATCTTCGCCGCCTCGACGAGGTCCTTGAGCGCGGGCTCGAGCTTCGACAGGCGCTCGTTGCCGGCGGCGCGCATCAAAAGCGCGCGAAGGTTCCTCTGATCGGCGGCGAGCACGGAGTCGAGCGCGCGGAAGGCGTCCGGGTTCGCGCTCGATTCGAGGATCGCGGCGGCCGTCCAGAGCTTGGGCCGCGGGTCCTTGGGCGCCCGCCGCGACGCCGCGTCCAGGTCGGCGAAGCCTTCGCGGGCGCGGCCTTCCGTGGTGACGAGCAGCTCGCCGCGCCAGGCCAGCGCGTCGACGTCTTGCGCGCGGCCGAAAGCGTCGAGCGCCTCGTCGCGGCGCTCGAGCAGCCGGAGAAGGCGGCCGCGCAGCGCGGGGGCCTTGGCTTTTTCGAGCGCCCGCAAATACGGGGCGGGGTCGTAAGGGATGCCGGACGGCAGGGCGTACGGGAAAAGGAAGCGCGGTTCCAGGCCGAGGATGTGATGCAGGTGCGCGACCGCGCCGTCGTGCGCGAGCGGCTCGCGCGTGCGCGAGGCGGTGCGGGCCATGAGCGCCAGTTTAGCACTTTTTTTGTAAGATGACCGTCATGCGCGCTCTGGCGATCGCGGCCGTCTTCGTTTGTCTCGCGCGCGCCGGCGAGAAGGACCGTAAGTATTACTACGAGGACATCTACAGCCCGTTTTTCGCCGTCGACCCCGACGATTCCTCGAGCTACAAGAACGTCCGGCCGGGCTCGGCGCCCGGCAGTTTTCTCGTCCACAAGACGAGCTCGACGTTCCGCGTCTTCACGATCGGCGGCTCCACCACCCTCGGCTACATGGGATTCTACGACCTCGCGCACGGCCTGCAGCTCGCTCTTCCTTCCCTCAACGTCGAGGTCGTCAATGCCGGGATGTCCGGTTACGACAGCTACCGCGAGCTGCTGGTGGAAGAACAGGTCCTCGCCTACGATCCGGACGCGCTCGTCTTCCTGACCGGCCACAACGATTTCGCGATCAAGAAGTCGAGACCGCACTCGTATTGGGCCTTGCGCGTGGACGATTTCATGAGCCGCTTCTCGTGGTGGGAGGCGCTCCATCGGCGTTTCGACGGCTTCATGCGGTCCCGGCGCGAGCCGACGCACGCGGAGTCGATGGCGGAGCTCGTGCGCAACGCGCGCCAGCACGCCCGGCTAGCGGCCAAGCGCGGCGTCAAGGCCGTGTTCTGCTCGCCGCCGATCAACTACCGCGACAACGCGCCCGAGGCGAGGCTGCCCGTGGGCAGCGCGGCATTCATGCGCGGTTGGATCCCCTATTTGCGGCGCGACTGGGCGCGCGCGCGCGCCGCTTGGCTCACGGCGCTCGATAATCCTGGAAACGGCGACGATGAAGAGGAATCGGCGAGGGCCTTCATCCTGTTCGGGCTCGCCCGCTGCGAGGAAAAGCTCGGCCGCTTGGACGACGCGCGGCGGCGCTACTACGCCGTCGTCGATTCCGGCATGGGCTACAACTGGTGCGCGGGAAGCTGCGTCGACGCGCTAAAGACCGTGGCGCGCGACGAGGGCGCGCTGTGGGCCGACGCCGAGGGGGCGTTCCGCAAGGCCGCGTTCCCGCGCATGCCCGGCCTGGACATGCTCAACGACAAGATCCATTGGCGCTCCCCGTACCACCGCCTCGTGACCGAGGAGGTCATCGCCGCGCTGCGCGCCGATCCCAAGTTCGCGAGCCTGCCTTGGGACATGGAGAATCTGAAGCGCTCTTGGAGTCGCTCGTCCGGCGACGTGGAGAATGACGAGACGAGGCTGCACGTCGAGCAGCTCATCCGGCACGCGACGGAGGACTCGAAGGACGAAGTCAACCTGTCGATCCAATCGGTCGTCTACCTACAGGCATTGGAAGAGCTGTGGCCTTCCCTGACGCGCGATCCCGAGGCCCTGTTTCACCGCGCGCGCGCGCACTACGAGCAGGAGGTGGCTCGCCCCCAGCTTTGGGAGGACAAGCCCATGCTCGACGTCGCTCCGGCCGAGTTCGATTGGAACTTCGGGGAGTTCGAACTGGAACGCGGCCGCTACGAGCAAGCCGCCGGCTGCTTCCGGAAGACGCTCGCGCTCGAGCCGCGCGCGAAGTTCGCTCTGCTGAACCTCGCGATCGCGCAGGAGCTCGCGGGGCGGCGCCGGCAGGCGCAGGCGACGTTGTCGCGGGCCGTCGACGCCGACATGCGGCACTACGCCGAGGTCGTCTCAGCGGCGCTCGGCATCCCGCTCGATCCGAACGAAGCGCCAAGTCAGTAGAGCCGCGGCGGCCTCGACGCCGTCGAGCCAGCCGATCTTCTTGCCCTCCTTGTTCGAGCGCGGGCGATAGGAGACGGGCACCTCGAGGGGAGCCTTCCCGAGCCGGAGCAGCTTCGCGGCGAGCTCGCAGTCCAGCTCGAAGCCTTCGCTTTCGAGCCTCAGGCTTTCGAGGAGGTCTTTGCGGCAGCACTTGTAGCAGCAAGCCACGTCGGTCAAGCGCGAGCCGAAGAGCGCGTTGGCCAGCCCGGTCAGCGCGCGATTGGCCCAATAATGCGGCGAGAAAACGCGAGGCGCGGCCTCGAGGAACCGGGAGCCGAAAGCGATCTCCGCGCGGCCCTCGCGCAGCGGCGCCGTCACGCGCAGGACGTCCGCGGGTTCGAGCTCGAGGTCGGCGTCGTGCACGATCACGAGCTCGCCGCGCGCCGCCGCGATCCCGCGCCGCACCGCCGCCCCCTTGCCCGCGTGGGCCGAGTAGACGACGGTGACCCCGGGCCGGCCTTCGATCTCCGCTTTTAGGAGCTCGCGCGAGCCGTCGCTCGATCCGTCGTCGACGACGACGATCTCCTTTTCGAGCGCGAGCGCGCAAAGGCGTTCGACGACGAGCTTGACCGTGCCGCGCTCGTTGAAGACCGGCACGATGATCGAGAGCACGGGCGCTAATCGGCCCCGATCTCGGCGACCAGGGCGTGCTCCGGTTCGCGATAAATCCGCGCGAGGGCGGGAGAGTCCCAGCGCGGCGGCTGGCGGAACGACTGCGGCCAGTCGCGCGGCACGACGAAAATTTTCGGCTCGCAACGCTCTCTCATCTCGGGCAGCGCGACGTGGCGCGTCGTGAAATAGGAGAACGTCTGCCGGCCGAAGAGAAGCGGCCAGGGCTCGTAGCGCAGGCCGCTTGGGGGCAGCGCCATCTCGCCTTCGACCCAACCGACGCATTGGCCCGGAGCCGAGGCCGCCTCGACCGCGGCGGCGAGGCGGGAGATCACGCTCGAGCGGATGGGAGGATCGGACCTCAGATAGCGGATCGAGTCCGCCGCGTGGTCCCAGGGAGAGAGCAGGATCACCGCTCCGGCCGTCCAGGCGCGCCCGCGCGCCGTCCGGAGCCGGCCGAACCCTACGTCGAGCCCTTGCGCGACGGCGGCGTAGACGAGCGGCGCGATCGTGAAGGCGTAATGAGCGTAGGGCCTATAGAGGAAGAAGACGAGGAAGCCGAACAGGCAGCCGAGCGCGAGGGCCGCGTGCAGGCGCAAGGGGTCCCGGCTGCGCCACCAGGAGGCCCATCCCAGCGCGGCGAAGGCCAGCAGAGGCCAGCCGAGCTGATAGGCGAGGACCTCGATGTAATAAAACCGGCTCGGGGGCGCGATCATCGCGAGGTGGCCGGTCGCGCTGCCGCCGACGTTGTCGATGAGCGCGTTAAAGAGCATCTCGTGCGACTTTAGGAACTCCTCCCACGCGAAGATATGCCCGTCTTGCCAAGTCCAGATCTTGAGCGCGGTCCAAAACGCCACGGTCGCGAGCCAGCAAAGCGCCGGCATCAGCCACACGGGGTTGAGGATGAAGGTCCGCAGCCGGCCGAGCAGGTCGCCGCGCCGTCTCGGGTCGACGAGAGGATAGGCGAGGGGCACCAGGATCGCGACCCCGAGATGGTATTTCGTGAGGAACGCCGCGACGTAAGCGCCGAGCAGCGCGGCGTAGCGGCCGAGCGATGGGCTCTCGTCGTAGCGGACGGCGGCCCAGAGGAACGGCAGCAGCGCCAGCGGCGCTATGAGGTCCATGGAGACGAAAGGCGCGAATTCTATTAGAAGAGGATTAAGCGCCATGGCGAGCAGCGCCGCCGCCGCCGCTCGCTCCGACGCGAGGCGGCCGTTGATGCGGTGCGAGACGGCGAGCAGCGCGGCCACGGCGAGGACCATCAGGGACTGGAAGAGCCGCAGCGCGGCCAGCGGGCCCGCGGCGGCGTAGCGCCAGGCGACGAGCGGCGAGGCGAGCAGCCAGCCGAATGGAGGGCGCACGACCTGCGGGCCGCCCCAATCCGACGGCGTCCGGGCCTTCGCCGCGACCAAGGCGTTCTCGACGGCTTGGATCCCGTCCCAGGTGTCGACCGTCAGGCCGCGGCTGAGCCACAGGACGACGACGGCGAAAAGCGCCGCGACGAGCAGCGGCCACGACTTCTTGATCGAGGCCGTCATCGACGGCCTCGGTCGGCGAACATCCAAGCGTTTCCGACGAAGGCCGGCGGGACGGTCAAGCTCGGGACGCCGACGAGCTTGATGTGCTTGAGCTCTCCCGACTTGAGCACGTAGGTGTACATCCACGACGAGCGGTTGCCCTTCATCATCTCCAGCGCGGTCTCGAGCAAGCGGACGAGGGCGGCGTCGCCTCGGCGGGTCCGGGCTGGAGGCCACGCGACGCGAGCCTGTTCCGCGGCGTCCTCGAGGAAATCGGGCATGTGGCGGCGCAGGCGCTCGAAGAGAGCCCTCCGTCCATGGAGGCCGTCTCCGTCGCCGCCCGCCAAGGCGACGTTGAGCCAAAGCCCCGGCCGGAACGGAAACGGCGACCGTGATTTCTTGAGCTCGGCTAAAGCCGCGGCCGGGCGTCCCATGCGGCGATAGAGCTCCCCGCGCCAGGTCGCCAAGCGGTGCTCCTCGGCGCCGTTGGCGGACGCCAGCCTCAGATGCTTGAGCGCGCGCTCGTGCTCGCCCCGGACGGCGTAGATCCCGCACAGGCCGATGTTCGGCCACGGAAGGCCCGGGTCGAGCTTGAGGCCTTCCTTGATGAAGCGCTCGGCCTCCCCGTAGCGGCCGGCCCACAGGCAGACCTCGCCGCGCGACTCCGCGGCGTAAGGCTGATCGGGGTTTTCCCGCAGCAGCTCGTCGAATTCCGCCAGGACCCGCTCGACGCTTCCAAAGCGCAGCGCGGACTGAAGGCCCATCGTCGTCACGCGCGCGTTGTAGTGGATGTCCTCCTTGGTCGCGCGGCTCGCCGCCGGATCCCAGGCCATCGTGGCCGGGTGGCCGCGGTTGCCTTTCAAATACCCGAGCGCGCGCTCCAAGGTCTTCGCGGACGTCAGGTCGATCCCCGAAAGCTTGGCCAGGCCGAGCTGGCGCCAGGGGAGGGCCTCGTGCACGGCGGACGTCTCGGCGCTCGCGTCGCGTCCGAGCGCGAGCTTCGCCAGGGCCAGATTGATGAGCGCGCCGGCCGGCCTCTCCCAAGGCGCGAGGCCAGATAACGAGCGCTCGAGCGCGGCGATCGCCTCCTCCGTCTCGTCGAGGCGGCGCAGCGTCTCGCCGAGCCAGGCGCGCGCCAAGCGATCCTCGGGCGCCAGCGCGCAAGCCTGGCGCAGGAGCTTCGAAGCGCCGCGGTGATCGCCGGCAAGGCACGCGGCCGCTCCCTGGATCCGGAGCGCCACGGCGCAGCGAGCCGAAAGCGCCAGCGCCGCGTCGGCGGCCTCGACGGCCGGCTTGAGCCGGCCGTGCCAGAGCCTGAGCTCCGCCAAACGCGCGCGCGCCTCGACCGAGTGGGGCTCGCGCCGCGCGCAATCCTCGAGAAGAGCCAGAGCGTCCTTGAACTCGCCTACGTCGATCAGCGTCGAGGCCGTCCACAGGGACGTGTCCGCGTCCCGCGTGCGAGCGAGCGCGGCGCGCGCGGAAGCCAGCGCCCGCGAGCGCAAGCCCGTCTTGAGCTCGTAATAGGCGCGCTGGCGCAGCGCCTCCGGATGATCCGGCGACAAGCGCAGGGCCTCCAAGCACTGCTCGAGCGCGCGGTCCGGCATGCCGACGTCGTCGTAAAACCGCGCGGCCTGGCGGCGCGTTTCAGGATCGCCCGCGCCGGCCGACAACGCCCGGGCCATCGCGTCGAGCGCCTCCTCGACGCGGCCTAGACGCGCCAAGCTCGAGGCGGCCAGGCAGTAAGCGCGCGGCTCCGCGGGGTCGAGCCGGGAAGCCTGCCGCGCCTGCGCCAAGGCGCGCGCGTGGCGCCCGAGCTGGCTTTCGACTTGCGCCGCGATCAGCCGCAGGCCGGCTCGCCGCGGCGCCGCGCGCAAGGCCCTGGCGAGCGCGCGCGACGCCTCGCCCGGCTTGCCGAAGCGCTGGGCGAGCTGGCACTCGATCTCGAGGAGCTCGGGCCGCCCCGGATCCTCGCGCTTGAGGGCCTTGCAGATCTTGAGCGCCTCGGCGCGGCGGCCGTCGTCGGCGAGCGCGCGGGCTTTGTTCAAAAGAAGGGTCGTCTTCTCGACGGGCGGCGGCGGCTCGGGCTTGCGCGCGCCTTCCGACGGCGCCAACCCGATGGCGCGGTCTATGTCTTGCTGCGCCTCGGCCGTCCGGCCGGCGGCCTTGAGCGCGAGAGCGCGCAGCATGTAGGCCTTGGCGCGGCGAGGCTCCCGCGCGATGGCCTTGTCAAAGCATCGAATGGCCTCGTGGAACGCGCCGCGGTTGAGGCGCTCCACGCCCCGGCGCAGGAGCGCCTCTGCCGTCATCAGTGGAAGTATAGCAGCCGTGCGATGAGTGGGCAAGGTTTTATAAACTATCCCATGCTCGACAAGGCCTACGACCCCAAGCCGGTCGAGGCGAAGTGGCTCGCGGCTTGGGAGAAGGCGCGGTTGTCGCGGTCGACGCCCAAGCCCGGAGCGCGGCGGTTCGTCGTCGTGATCCCGCCGCCGAACGTGACCGGCGCGCTGCATTGCGGCCACGCGCTCAATAATACCCTGCAAGACGTCCTCGTGCGCTGGCATAAGCTCGACGGCGACGAGGCGTGCTGGGTTCCCGGCACCGATCACGGCGGCATCGCGACGCAGAACGTGATGGAAAAGCAGCTCAAGGCCGAGGGCAAGACGCGCCAGCAGCTCGGCCGGGAAGCCTTTCTCGAGCGCATGCAGCAGTGGACGCGCGACTGCAAGAAGACGATCTTGGGCCAGCTGCGCCGGCTCGGCTGCGCGCTCGATTGGGACCGGGAAGCCTTCACGATGGACGAGCCGCGCGCCAAGTCCGTTTATGAAAGCTTCAGCCGTCTTTGGAAGAAGGGGCTCATTTACCGCGGCGAGCGCATGGTCAACTGGTGCGTGCGCTGCGGCACGGCGCTCTCCGACATCGAGGTCGAGCGCGAGGAGCGCAAGGGCGCGCTTTATCACATCCATTATCCCGCCGAGGGCGGCGGCGAGGGCGTCGTCGTGGCCACGACGCGCCCCATCACGATGTTCGGCGACACGGCCGTGGCCGTCAACCCGCGCGACAAGCGCTGGACGCACATGGTCGGCAAGAAGGTCCTCATCCCGTTCATCGACCGGCCGATCCCGGTCATCGAGGACCCTTACGTCGAGTTCGAGTTCGGCACCGGCGCGCTGAAAGTCACGCCGGCTCATGATCAGAACGACTGGGAGATCGGGCAGCGCCACGCGCTCCCGTCGATCAAGGCCGTGGGCCCCGACGGAAAGCTCACCGAGGCGGCGGGCTCCTACGCGGGGCTCTCGCGCGAGAAGGCGCAGGACCAGGTCGTCGCCGACCTTCAAGAAAAGGGCTTTCTGCGCAAGAAGGAGGATCACAAGAGCGCGGTCCAGATCTGCTATCGCTGCGGCTCGGTGATCGAGCCGCTGCTGTCGTGGCAGTGGTTCGTCAAGATGAAGGACTTGGCCGAGCCCGCCCTCGCCGCCATCGACGACGGCGGCTTCAAGATCCACCCGGAATCCTGGGGCAAGCCCTATCGCGAGTGGCTCGCCGGCATCCGCGACTGGTGCGTCTCCCGCCAGATCTGGTGGGGGCATCGCATCCCCGTCTGGTATTGCCGCCCGTGCAACAAGATCGACGCCGAGACGAACTTCGGCCAGCTCGCCGACGCCAAGGCCGCGGTCTCGCAAGATAAGCCAGCCAAGTGCGGCGCCTGCGGCGGCGCCGACTTCGTCCAGGACCCCGACGTGCTCGACACCTGGTTCTCGTCGGCGCTCTGGCCGTTCTCGGTCTTCGGCTGGCCGGACGAGACGCCGGACCTGAAGTTCTACTATCCGACGCAGATGCTCGTCACCGGCTACGAGATCCTTTACCTCTGGGTCGCGCGGATGCAGATGATGGGCCTGGCGTTTCTCGGCAAGGCCCCGTTCTCGGACGCGATCATCCACGGCATCGTGCGGGATAAATCCGGAAAGAAGATGTCGAAGTCCCTCGGCAACGTCATCGACCCGCTCGTGATGATGGACAAGTTCGGCACCGACGCGCTGCGCTTCTCGCTGATGATCCAGGCTCATCCGGGCAAGGACATCCCGTTCTCCGAGGACTCGATCACGGGGAGCCGCAACTTCGCCAACAAACTGTGGAACTCCACGCGCTTCGTCTTGATGAACCTGCCGGAGCATCCGGCCAAGCCGTACAAGCTCGACGACGTCCCGCATTGCTGCGTGGAGCTCGCGGACCGCTGGATCTTGGCCGAGTACCAAGCGGCGCTCGACGGAGCGCGCGAGAAGATGGAGCGCCACGACGTCGCGGCCGCGGCCGACGTCCTCTACGGGTTCCTGTGGGACAAGTTCTGCGACTGGTACGTCGAGCTCGCGAAGATCCGCCTTCAAGGGGCCGACTCCGACGAGAAGGAGCAGGCCCGCGCGATCCTCGTCAACGTCCTGTCCGGCACGCTCAAGGCGCTCCACCCGTTCATGCCCTTCGTCACCGAGGAGCTGTTCGCGGCGCTCAAGCCCTACACCGGCGAGACGGCCGATTTCATCCTGCGCGCGGGCGCGCCGACGCTGGCGCGCGACTGGTCGAACCCCGAGGCCGTCCAAAGCATGGGGCTCGTCATGCAGGTCGTGACGGCGATCCGCTCGATGCGCGAGCAGTTGAACGTCCCCGCCGGTCTCGCGGTCAAGGTCGTCGTGTCGGGCAAGGCCCCGGAGACCGAGGCGCTGCTCAAGGAGCACGAGGCTTATTTCAAGAGCCGCGCGCGCCTGGAGGCGATCGAGTTCGCCGCCGACGGGGGCAAGCCGGCGCAAAGCGGGACGGCCGTCGCGGGCGGGCTCAATTTTTACGTGCCGCTGGCTGGCATCATCGACTTCGACAAGGAGCGCAAGCGCCTGGAAAAAGAGATCGAGAAAGCCGCCGCCGAGGTCGCCAAGATCGCGGCCAAGGCCGAGAACCCGAACTTCGTCGCCCGCGCGCCGAAGGAAGAGGTCGAGCTCGCGAAGAGCCAGCATCAGGCCGCGGCCGCGCGCTGCGAGCGCCTCAAAGAGACGCTCGCCTCTCTCGCCTGATGCTTCAAGTCCTTCTGGCCTTGTCGCTGCGCGCGTTCGCCCAGGCTCCTGCCCCGGCGGCGGCCCCAGCCCCGGCGCCCGCGGTATCGACCGACACGGTCCAAAGCTCCTCGGCCACGGCCCCGGCCGTCGCGCCCACGGCGCCGGCCGTCGCGCCGACGGCGCCGACGCCGCCGGCGCCTGCGCCCAAGCCCGTCCAGCCGATCCAGGTCCGCATCCACCCCGACGCGCGCGATTGGGAGCCCGTATCCTTAACCGCGGGCTCCGAGCCCGAGAAGGCGTCGACGCATTTTTCGCGCCGCCTCAAGAGGCACGTGACCAAGAAAGCGACGGCCGCCGCGGCCACGGGCGACAGCGAGGCGTCGGCCTCCGTCGAGAGCGAGAAGCTCGTCGTCACTTACAAAGGCGAGTCCTCGCGCGCTGCGTCCGCCGCGCGCGTCCATCCGGCCGGCGGCGAGGACAAGATGCTGATCGTGAGCGTCTATCCGAAGTCGCTCGCCCCGCTGCGCAAGCACCTCGAGGCGCGCTTCCTGATCCAGGAGGGATATCTCGAGTAGGTCAAGGTCGCGGCGGTGACGATCTCGCCGGGCCCGGGCGTCAAGCAGGAGGACGAGGACTCGTACACGCTCGAAAAGAAAGGCGTCGCGTTCAGCGAGGACTTCCCCGCGAGCGCGAAGGCGTGGGTCGCGGCCATCTCGCTCAAGCCCGGAAACCTCGAGGCCGGCGGCGTCGAGCGCGCCGATTTCGTCAACGACGATCTGCGCCTGACGAGCTTCGGTTGGAACGTCAAGCTCAAGCGCTGACGACTAGTCCAGCGAGAATCCCAACCCGACGAGCAGCGCCCCGATCCCGACGTGCAGGATCAGATCGGCGGACTTCCAGAGGAACCAATCCGCGGGGAACCAGCCGAGCTGCTGGGCCAGCGCTTGATAGAGGTCGATCGCGCCGAACCCGATATTGAAGGCTTTCGAGCCGCGGCGCCCGACGGAGCAGGCGATGCCGATCGCGCCGAAGGCGATGTGGAAGAGGTCGTAGGGCGTCGCCGAGCTCATCGGCGAAGGCGCGTGCGTGAGGCCGACCAAGCCGGTCGCGACGAGCACGAAGCCGAAAAGCGCGGCAAGCCTCCGGTTATTCAACGCGCCGCGATCCTCGGGCGCGCGTAGTCGAGCATCAGCTGCTCGGCCTTGTCGAGCTCCTTATCGCCGATCTCCCAGGCCTTCGCCGGCTCGAGCAGCTTCTCGAGCTTCATGAAGAGCGCGTCGTCGATGAACGGCGTGACCTTGCCGCTTTGGTACTCGTTCTCCTTTTCCTGATAGAGGCCGAGGAACGTCTTGTCGCGGAAGAAGACCTGGCGCTTCTCGATCTTGTCGAGCACGGCCGGGTTCGGGTCGCGCTGAACGAACTCGAAGAAGATGCCGGACGGCGCCGCGCCGGGGAGCTTCCACTCGCCGGAAAAGACTTGGATCAGGTCCTCGTCGCCGTCTTTGAGGATCGGCGTGATGAAGTTGACGCCGCGCTCGAGGCAGTGCTCGTGAAACGCGAGAAGGTCCGGAGTGCGCAGCGCGATGTGCTGCCAGTGCGCCGAGCCGCCGCGGTTCTTTAAGATCTCGCGCACGTGCGAGCGCTGCTTGTCGGGCTCGGTTGGCTGCACGACGGCGATGATCGAGCTGTCGAGGCCCTTCTTTCCTTCATACTTGCCGACTCGCGCGGCGAAGGTCATCGACTTTTCTTCCTTCTCGCCGGGCCAGACGCGGCGTTTGTTATAGATGACGTCCTCCAAATCGACGCCGAGGACGATCCGGAAAAGGGCGTAGGTCACCTTGTAGAAGCGAGGCTCGACGAGGAAGGTCATGTGGTCGACGACCAAGTTCTGGAAAGGCTGCTTCTTCATTTGGGGGACTTCTCCTTGGGCGAGAGCGTCGTGCCGATCTCCGGGCGGGGGAGCTCGAAAGCGTCCTGCGTGCGCGCGTACCACATGCCTTCCATGCGGCCGATCGCTTTGAGGTCCTGGTGCCTGAGCTTGCCGCCGTTCCAGACGGCGTCGTCGTAGTGAAGATGGACGACCTTGCCGATCACGAGATGGCCGCCGAGCGGCCCTTCGCTGAGCGTGACGACCTGGATCAGCTCGCACTCCATATGGACGGGCGACTCCTTGACGCGCGGAGGCTTGACCTTGACGCTCGCCAGAGGAGTCGCGCCCGCCTTCTGATGCACGTGAAGCACCTGCTCCGTGAGGTCCC
>CAZRIP010000066.1:0-21822 GCA_964600165.1 uncultured Elusimicrobia bacterium
ATTTCACGACGCGCCCGAACGGTCTCGTCATCAAGAAGATGCGCGTGCCCCTCGGCGTCATCGCGATCCTCTACGAATCGCGTCCCGGCGTGACCGCCGACGCCGCCGCGCTTTGTCTCAAGTCCGGCAACGCCTGCCTGCTGCGCGGCGGCAAGGAGGCGATCCGCACCAACTCCGCGATCGCCGACGCGATAGAAGAAGCCCTCACGGCCCGCGGCCTCGACGGCGCCGTCGGCTTCGTGCGCGATCCGGACCGCGCCGCCGTCAAAGAGCTGCTCCAGCTCGATAAATATATCGATCTCGTGATCCCGCGCGGCGGCCCGGAGCTGACCGTGATGGTCCGCAAGGAGTCGTCGATCGCCGTTCTTTCGCACGATAAAGGACTCGTTCATGCTTACGTCGACGCATCGGCGGACCTCTCGATTGCGGAAGAGATCTGTTTCAACGCCAAGGTCGAGCGGCCCGGCGTCTGCAACGCGATGGAGACGCTGCTCGTCCACGAGAAGATCGCGAAGGTCTTTCTTCCCCAGATGGCCGCGCGCTATGAGAAGGCCGGCGTCGCGCTGCGCGGCGACGAGAAGACGCGCCGTATCATCAAGAATGCCCAGCCCGCGACGGAGGCCGACTGGGACACGGAATACCTCGATCTGATCCTCTCGGTCAAGGTCGTCGCTTCCTATGAAGAGGCCGTCGCGCACATCGCGGCGCACGGCTCCGGCCTCGCCGAGGCGATCGTGACGCAAGACGTCGCGCTCGGCCGCCGCTTCCAGCGCGAGGTCGACGCCGGCGCCGTCTACGTCAACGCCTCGACGCGCTTCACCGACGGCGGCGAGTTCGGCCTCGGCGCCGAGATGGGCATCTCGACGCAGAAGGTCCACGCGCGCGGCCCCGTCGGCCTCGAGGGCTTGACCTGCGAAAAGTTCGTCGTCACCGGCAGCGGCCAAGTGCGCGACAGCCGGGCCTAGGTCCCCGGCGGCCGGTCGTTGGTGAAGCAGCCCACGGCGCGGCTCGGCCCGCGCGCCGCCTCGTTGTCCGTGAACAGCTCCGGCAGCCCGCGCTTCCACGGATCGAAAGCCACGCAGTGCGTGCGGTCGCTCTGCGGGCAGACCAGGACATACGCGTGGGAAGTCCCCGACGTCGGCCCGTCGAGCGCCGTCTCGTTGACGGAGAACTTGCTCGTTCCCGCTCGGCGCAGGATCTCGGCGGTCTCGTGCTGCCAGTCGTTGCAGACGCCGAAACGGCCGTTGGCGAACGTCTCGTAATTGTCGAGCCGGGCTTTGATCGTCGCCTGATCTTGCGGCGTTTGCGCGTGCGCGAGGTCCACGCGGGTCTGGGCGATCAGCTCGTCGAGCTTGGTCCGCGACTCGTCCCATTGCGGGGGGTTCTTCCAGGGCAGCCACCACGCGCTGCCGTAACGGTCCATCGCGTTGCCGGCGTTCGTGGTCAGGTTGCCGAGCCCGCCGTTGCTCCAGCCCTCGTTGCGGCGCTTGACGACCATCGCGCTATAAGCGGCGTAGAGCCTCTGGAACTCGGCGCGCGCCGCGTCGTCGTTGTAATAGCCGTGGACGTAGTTGCGGACGTCGCTGTCGTGACCGAGGCAGAAATCCAGCGTTTGTTGCGGGTCGAGCTGGGGCAGGACGTGTTCTTCTTGCGCGCCGGCGGGAAGCGCGAGGACGACGAGAAGAAGCGCCCGCATACGCTCAGTGTAAGCCCGGAGCGGTTTTCCGTCAAGGCGGTTTTTTGCGATAATCGGCTACCCGCAAAGGAGGACGCCATGGCCACCGAAAACCCCATCGCCGAGATCGAGACGACGCTCGGCACGATCAAGATCGAGCTCTTCGCCAAGGAAGCGCCCGACACCGTCAAGAACTTCATCACGCTCGCCGAGAAAGGCTACTACGACGGCGTGATCTTCCACCGCGTGATCCCCGGCTTCATGATCCAGGGCGGCGACCCGACGGGAACCGGCCGCGGCGGCCCCGGCTATACGATCATCGACGAATTCCATCCGAAGCTGCGCCACGGCAAGGCGGGCATGCTCTCGATGGCCAACGCCGGCCCGGATACCGGCGGCAGCCAGTTCTTCATCACGCTCGCGGCGACGCCGCACTTGGACGACCGCCACGCCATCTTCGGTCAGGTCATCGAAGGACAGGACGTCGTCAAGAAGATCGGCGACGTGCCCCGCGACCGCGGCGACCGCCCCAACACGCCGGTGGCGATGAAGAAGGTCAAGATCAAGAAGTCGAAGTGATCGTCGAGGCCGCGCTTCTCATCGGCGGCATTCAGCGGCATTACCTTCTGGTCCGCCCGTCGATTCCGCCCGAGGGCCGCCCGGCGCTCGTCATCGTCCTTCACGGGCACATGGGCGGCGCCGCGCAGGCGCTGGGCCTTGGCCGCGTCGGCCGCTCGGCGCTCGCGCTGTGGCCCAAGCTCGCCGAAAGCGACGGGTTCCTCGTCGCCGCGCCCGACGGGCTCAAGGGCCGCGATCGCCAGCGCGGTTGGAACGACTGCCGCTCGGACGCGATCAACAACCCCGTCAGCGACGACGTGGCGTTCCTCGACGCGCTCGCCGCGCGCCTGATCAAGGAAGAGAACGCCGATCCCCGGCGGATCTACGTGACCGGGATGTCGAACGGGGCGCTGATGGCCTTGCGCGCTGCGCTCGAGATGTCGCCGGCGCCGGCGGCCGTCGCGGCGATCAGCGGCGGCATGGCGGCCAAGAGCGCTTGCGGCGCGTCGGGCCGGCCGGTCTCCGTTCTGCTCGTCAACGGTACGGCCGACCCGCTCGTGCCCTACGGCGGCGGCGGCGTGGGCTACGGCTTCTGGCCTCAGGATCGCGGCACGGTGCTTCCGGTCGACGACGCGGCCGTCTATTGGCGCCGTGTCGACGGATTGAGCGGCGAGCCGCATGTCGACAAGCTGCCGCATGCGGACCCGGACGACCCGACGTCGGTGACGCGCAGCGTCTGGGGCGACGACCCGGCCAAGCCGCAGGTGGAGCTCGTGCGCGTCGAGGGCGGCGGCCACGTCGAACCCAGCCGCGCCGTCCGCGCCGGGCCGGTCTATCGATTGATCGCCGGCCGGCAGAACCGCGACTTCGAGACGGCCGAGGAAGCCTGGGCGTTCTTCAAGGACAAGCGCGCGCCATGACGCGCGTGAGCGCGTAGAGCTGCCCGCGCCAAAATCCAGAGCGGTGGTGGCCCGGCTCGGGCGCGCGACGCCACTGTTCGAGCTCTCGTCTCGGGAGATAGTCAAGGTAGAGCCACCAGCCGCGTTCGAGGAGACCGGCTCGCCCCTGGCGGTCGATCCACCGCGCCACCGTGCTGCGTCGGCCGAGCTTTCCGGGCAACTCTCGAAGATTGGCGCCGGTGGCCATGAGCCAGATCAAAGCCTCGAAGCAGCGTCGATCATCCGCGCGCGGACGGCCACCCTTTCGGAGGCGACGCAGGCGCGGTCGGCTCGGGCGCGCGTAGAGTCCGCTCAAACCGGCCCATTCGCGATCGGAGAGGACCGGCGGCCAGGGGTAGGGAATCGCGGTGTCCCTGGAAGGATTTTGCGATTCCGGAGGAGGGTTTTGGGACAAAGCGCTCGAGAAGACCTCGTCCAAGAGCCGTCGCCATTCAGCCGCGGGATTCTCCGGTTCCGCCGGGAAGTTACCCGGGCCGATTGCGGATCCGGCCGGCTCTGTCCCTAAACCCTCCTCGGGAACTCGGAAATCTTCATCGGGCATATAGGAGGGCACGCTGCGCGGGCCCACTACATATACGAGCGAGGGGTCGATTTAGTTCCGTCTCAGACGGCGGCGGCGACGGGCGCGTCGAGGTAGGTCAGGCGCCAGCTCAGGTTGAAGCCGCGCTCGCGCATGGCGTTGAAGAACGCGGCGGGCGGGATGCCGGTCTCCACGGGATAGGCGCCGGGCTTGTCGATGACCTTGGTCGCGAGCATCTGCGCGACGATCGAAGCGGGGAAGCCCGTCGTGCGCGTCATCGCCGTCATTTTATGCCGTTCGTCGTACTTGTCGAGCATGTCGTAGACGATTTCGGCGCGGCGGCCGTTCTTCTTGCCGCGGATCGTCGTGTGGATCACGACGAGGTCCTTCTCGCCGGGATGGTCGAAGTGCTCGCGGAACAAAACGGCGGCGAGCTCGCGGGGGGCGAGCGTCGCCTTCCCGACCTTGCGGGGTTTCTGAGAAAAGAAGCCCATCGCGTTCATCGCCGTGATCACGGCGCAGTGGCCGGGATAGCGGATCAGCTTGCAATCCATCGAGCGCACCTTGCCCTCGAAGGTGTGGGCGAGAGTCGATAATCCGCCGGCCGCGTGCGCGGCTTCCATCAGGCCCAGGCTCGGGATCTCGATCTCCTCGACTTCGGAGAGGCCGCCGACCTTCACGCGCTTGAAATCGCGGACCGCCGTCGCGTCCTCGACGTACTCGTTGATCAGGCCGTGCTCCGAGAACGTCAGAAGGTAATTCATCGGAGGACGCGGGTCCTGCGGCAGGCCGCCGTCGCGGATCTTGATCTCGTCGACCTCGTCCAGCTGGCTCATGCCGTGCACGGCGATGGTCGTCGTCATGCCGGGCCCGAGGCCGACGTCCGGGAGGATCGTCACGCCGGCTTTCTTGGCCTTGTCCGAGAGCGCCAGCTCCTTCATGCTGATGTCGGTGTTGCCGCCGAGATCGACGAAGTGGACCTTGGCCGCGATCGCGGCCTGGGCGAGCTTGAGGTTGAAGAAGTAGGGCACGCAGCTGACGATGACGTCCATGCCGGCCGCCAGCTTCTTGACCTTGGCCGCGTCGGAGGCGTCGAGCGAGACGAAGCGAGCCTTCGGCGACTTGAGGAACGCCTTGGCGTGAGCGAGCATCTTCGCCGACGAGTCGGCGAGCACGACTTGCTCGGTCGCGGGATTGCGCAGCATGTCGAAGGCGCAGGCGCGCCCCTGCATGCCGGCGCCGATGATCAGGAATCTCATGGGGCTATTCTAGCGAATCCCCGCGATCGTTTACAGGCCGAAGATGCCGATCCGGTCGGACGGGCGATCGGGGTCCTGGCCCTGCGGGCCCTTCGTCTTCGCGCCGGAGGCGTTGCGGACGCCGGCGACGAGCGCCGGGATCCAGCCGAGCGCGACGGAGAGCGCCGCGTAGACGAGCCAAGCGGCCTGCGCGAAGCGCGAGGCGATGAACGCGCCGAGAGCCTTGAGCGTCGGACGTCCCGTGGCGGCGCGCTCGGCCATGGCGGGCTTGAGCCGGCCGACGAGCCCGTCGAAGACCCTGCGCGAGACTTCGCCCTCGGAGTACGAGCGCCAGGCGCGCGCGAAGCCCGAGAAGAAGCGGGTGGCCTTGCCGTCCGGGCCCCACAGCTTGAACCGTCCGGGCTGCTCGGCGCCGTAGGACGCCGACCAGGCGAAGTTCGCGGGAACGCGCGCCGCGCCGAAGACGAGGCCGATCGCGGCCGAGGCGACGGCCTCGGCGAGCATCAAGACGGCGGCCGCGCCCCACGGAGCGATGAAGTAGATCGCGTACCAGCCGGACTTGCTCGTGTAATGGCGGTACCAAGCCGAGAGGCTGTCGCGAAACGAGTCGTTCTCGCCCCAGAAGCCGAGCGTCTTGTGGACGCCTTTGATCGCGGCGGGCAGGCCGACGAGGGCGCCTCCGACTCCTTTCCAGAAGGCCGGCGGCAGGAACGCGAGCAGGAAAACGCTCGAGATGCCGCCGCCGATCATGAGCCCCGTGTAAAGCGAGCCGCCGGAGCCGAGCAGCGAGATGCTGAAGGCCGTCGCCACGCCCAGAGCCGAGACGAAGCCGCCGATGTACTCGGGGCTCTCGAGCTGCCAAGAACTGGTCTTGCCGTCCTGCAGCTTGCCGATGAGCCGCGCGAGCCCGACGCCGGCGCCGAACGCCAGGACGCCGAGCGCGAGGATCGGGCCGACCGGCAGCCCGCTCATCACGAAACGCGCCGCGCCGACGGCGGCGAAAAAGCCTCCGATCTTGAGCGTCGACGCGGGAAGGGTTCTGAGCCAGCCCGGGACCTTGCTCGACTCGGGCATGAGCGGCATCGCCGCGATCGACAGGAACATCACGGCGATCAGGGGCGCGAAAAGGCCGGCGCCGCCGAAGACGAGCGGCGCGCCGAAGAGAACGGCGGGAACGAGCGCGATCGCCGTCGCGAGGAGCTTGCCGGGCGTCGACGCCACGGTGCGAGGCTTCTCGACGCTCGGGACGTTCTCGGAGAGGGGGTCGCGCTCGAGGCTCAGCGAATCAGGGCTTTTGCCGCCCTGGGGGGCCGGCTGCTTGAGCGCGCGGAAGGCCGCGATCGGTCCGGCGACGACCGCCGCGCCGAGGGTCAGGACCGCCGACGCCGGGATCCAGAGAAGCTGCAGGGCGCGGATGCCGACGGCCGCCGCGACCGACTGGAGCTTGCTCTGGCCGTTGGCCCAAGGGATGAGCTTCGTTTCCGCGCGGTTGAACGCGCGGACCTTCGAGACGGCGAACATCGTCTCGGCCCAGGCGCCGAAGAACCGCGAGGCCTTCGAGTCGCTCGAAAGGCCGTGGCTCAGGCCCCAGAGCGCCATCGGGATCGCGCGCGCCGCCGAGAGCGCGAGGCCCCAGGCGAAGCCGATCGTCTGCCAAGCCGCTTCGATGGTCAAGACCGGCAGCCACACGACCAGCCCCAGCCACACGACGTTCCAAGGCTTCTTGACGGCCGCTTCCGTGTAGGCCGACAGGCGCTTGAACCAGACCGTGTCGCGGTGGATCGCGCCGAAGACCCGGGCGTTGTCGCGGATGGTCAGGTACGCGCCTTGAAGAGGGGACGAGACGGTCTCGCCGATCCAGCCGGGCAGCTGCGCGAGCAGCGGGAACGCGAACGGGATCGCCAGGTAGCGCAGGCCGACGAAGGCGAGGCCGGCCGGGTGCGCGAGAACGAGCGCGGCGCCGCCGACGGCGGCGAACGACCCGAAGAAGGTCGATATCAGCTCGGAAGAGGTTTGATTCTTCCACTTATTAGGGTCGCGCGCGAAGCGGATCATCCCCCAGCCGCCGAGCGAGGCGAGGGCGCCGGCGGTGATCGTCGCGCCGGCCGCGGCGGGGATTCCCACCGCGAGCGTCGCGAGGCCGAGGCCCGCGATGAAAAAGCCGGGGATCGAGCGGACGGTCTTCGAGGTCGCCGGCCCCATCCAGGGCATCGCGGCCACGCCGAGGCTGGCCGCCGCGAGCAGGCCGCCGGTCAAGAGCGAGCCGCCCGCGATGAGCGGCCACGCGAGAAGGATCGGTGCCGCGGCGACGAGAGAGGTGAGGATCCGCGGCGCGAGCGGGATGCGCTCGCCGCCGGAGCCTCCGTTGCCGCCTCCGCCGTTGTTGTTGCCGCCGCCGGGCGGGACCGGAGCGTTCGGGCCGCCGCTGAAAAGGGCCTTGGCCGAGTCGCTGATCTCCTGGCCGGCGGGGCGCGCGAGATAAGCGCGAGACGCGTCCATGGGCGCCTGGACGCGGCTGCCGTTTTCGGGCGCGGACGCCGTCGGGGAGCCGGGAGACTCGAAGAGCCGCTCGCCGGACAGCGCGGACTGCAGCTTGTTGCCGGTCTCGTAAGCGGCGCCGCTTTCGGAGCGCGCGATCGGCCCGGCGTTGTTGAGAGTGGCGTTGACGTCCGCGGAAAGAGTGCGGATCGCCTTGGCCCTTGCCGGCAACGTCTCTGCTGAGGCCGTCAAGGACGGCAAGCTGCCGCTTGCCGTCGTCTGCGCGGCGGCGGCCGTCTGGGCCGTGGCGCCGAGCGCGTTCGCGGACAAGCTTTGCTGAGAGAGGGGGGAGACTTCGAGCGACGGGATCGTCCCGACGTCCTGGATCCGGACGTCGATGATCGGAGCGACGCCCATAGACTTGACGGGCGTCTCGATGCTGATCGGCCGCGCGATGCCGGGCTCGACGATGTCGGCCGCGAGCGCCTGGTAGGGCGCGAAGCCCGGGCTCAGCAAGATCAAGACAGACGAAAGGACGAGGGAGAGAAATCGGTTCATGAGCCGATTCTACTTTAAGGGATCGCCCTACCTCGTGGGCCGATCGGGCACGAGGGCGAAAACAATAGGCCTAGCGCGCGCTAGGCCTTGGCGAGATGCTTCTTGACCTTGCCTTGCAGCATGGCCAAGTTGATCGGCTTGAGGATGTAGTCGTTGGCGCCGGCGGCGAAAGCCTCGTCGACTTCCTTGGTCACGCTCGCCGAGGTGCACATCAAGACCTTGAGGCCCTTGTAGCTCGGGTTCGAGCGCAGGATCGCCAGGGCTTGGATGCCGGTCATCGTCGGCATGTTGCGGTCGAGGATGACGAGGTCGAAGTTGGTCTTGCGGATGAGCTCGAGGGCTTGCGCGCCGTCGCCCGCGGTCTCGAAGGTGTGGCCGTCCATGCTGAGGACTTCCTTGATCAGCTCTCGGATCGAGTCTTCGTCGTCGACGACCAGGATGCGCGCCATAGGGGCCGGCCCTACTTATATCAAATTTGCCTTACGCCGGCGGACCCAGCGGGTTCATCAAGTCGAGCCAGGTTTCCAGGAACCGCCGCCAGCGCGGCATCGGCCGGCTGCGCTGGAGGCCGCGCTCGATCGAGGCGCCGAGAGTCGTCGTCTTCTCGATATAGCCGACGTCCCTGATGAATCCGGCGCCGATGATGACGGGATAGTTCAGGATCTCCTCCACCGACACGGGCCGCCCTTCCTTCGCGAAGATCCCGCCGTCGACGACGTAGGCGCGGCGCTCGGGGTCGAGCAGCGTGCGGCCGATCATGACGTTGGCCGGCTTGAGATCGTTGGGCAGGACGCCGGCCGCCGCCACACGGACGGCGAGGGCGCGCACGAGCGCGGCGTCATCCTGGGTGAAACGACGTTCGTAGATCATCTTCGACATCGTCTCGCCGTAGACCCTTTCGCGCACGCTGACCGGCACGCCGTCGATGAGATTTCGCCCCATGTAGCGCGGGCCGGCGCCGGCGCGCTCGAGGGTCCGCGCCGTTCTCTCTTCTTGCGCCGCGACCTTGCCCGGCTCCGCGTCCAGGTTCATGAGCGCGGCCTCGAAGCTGATCGCGACCGTCTTGACGATCGCTCCCGGGACGGCCGGGTGGTCTTGGACGACGCCGAAAGAGCCCCGGCCGAGGAAGGCGGGCCGCTTCCCCGATGTCTCCAATCCACGGCTGCCGACGCGCGCGTCCGCGAGCCCGAGCCCGGCGAATCGCTCGCCGTCGAAGACGCGGCGCAGGGCGGGCTCGGTCTCTGAAAGGGCGGCGAGCTGGCGGAGCGGCGAAGAGGGGTCGTCGCGCGGTGCGGGCAGGCGCGCGAGGACGGCCTCGGTCGCCCGCGCGCCGTCGAGGTCCGGGTGGAGCGCGAGCAGGACCTTGAGCGCCGCCGGGTCGACTTGAGCGCGGGCGATCGCGGACGCGGCCAGCCGCGCCGCCGGGCCTTGGGCCGACATTTGAGCCAGGGCCGTCTCGATCTCGCCGGCCGAGGACAGCGGCGCCAGGGCCTGGGTCTGCGCCGCGATTTCGCGCCAAAACGGATGCTCGGCCGAGGACAGATCCGAGAAATGGAGCGGATGGACGGACGCGACGGGCTCGACGACCTCGGCCGCGAAAAGGCCGGTCGACGAAATAAGCAGCGCCGCCGCGAGCAGAAGCCGCGTCATCCCTATATTAAAGGCCGCGGCGGCGGCCTTGGTAAGGGTCCATGGCCCCAGAGCGCGCTGGGCCTAGCGGGCACCCGAGGAATCCCTTATAATTCAACGATGCCGCGCGTCCTGATAGTCGAGGACGATCCGAAGATCGTCGAGGCCATCGAGAAGACTCTGTCGCTGGCCTCGCCGTCGGCGTTCCTGATCAAGGCGGTCAACGATCCCGAGAAAGCGCTGCCCGCGGCGATCCAATCCCGGCCCGACTTGATCCTGCTCGACATCCGCATGCCGGGGGGCGACGGGCGCGTCGTGCTCAAGAGCCTCAAGCAAAACGCGGCGACCAAGGCCATCCCCGTGATCTTCCTGACCGGCATGTCGTCCGAGGGCGACAAGGTCCTGGGGCTCAACCTCGGCGCCGACGACTACGTCGTCAAGCCCTTCGGCGCGATGGAACTGCTCGCGCGCATCCAAGCCGTGCTGCGGCGCGCGCGCGCCGACCCCGCGTCGGACAAGGCCAAGCCGGCGGGCGGCCTCGTCGTCGACGCCAAGACGCGCACGGCGACGATCAAGGGGCGGGAGATCAAGCTGCAGCCCAAGGAGTTCGAGATCCTTTGCCTGCTCGCCGCGCACCCCGGCCGGCCGCTGACGCGGACTTATCTGATCGAGAATTCCTCGTCTTACGGCCTGCCGATATCGACACGCAGCCTCGACACGCACATCAAGAACCTGCGCAAGAAGCTCGGCCCGAGCGCCGGCCTCATCGAGACCGTGTCCAAGGTCGGCTATCGCCTCGTCGCCGATGCCGTCTGACCGCAGGGCCGTCTACTTCGCTTTTCAAGGCCTCTTCATGGCCGTCGTCGTGCTGCTCTCCGTCTATCAGTACGCCGCGCTCGGGCAATGGCTGGTCCGCTTCTTCTTCCTCTACGCGCTGACGATCGCGACGCTCGTCCTCGTCAAGCTCATCCCCGACGAGATGCTCGGAAGCTGGTGGTTCCAGGCCGGGCTTTTCCTGGGCGACACGGCCGTCGCCACGACCGCCACGCGCTGGCGCGACCCGAACTCCCAGGTCTATCTGATCTATTTCCTGATCATCTTCGGCACGGCGCTCACGCGCAGCTACAAGCAGAGCGTCGCCCTCGGCCTGATCACCTCGACGCTCTTCCTGCTCGTCGGCTGGTCTCCCGCCCACGGCTTCCCTCACGACGCGGCGTTCTGGCTGCGCTTCGAGCTGCTGATCGTGACCACCTGCCTGCTCGCGATCCTCGCGCAGGACTCGCAGCGCACGCAGGCCGAGCAGGATCGGCGCTATCATCAGCGCGTCGTGCAAGTCGAGCGTCTGTCCTCGCTCGGCCAGCTCGCCGCCGAGGTCGCGCACCGCATCAAGGGCCCGCTGACCACCATCATGGTCAACGCCGAGGTGCTTCAGCACCGCTACGCCCGGAGCAAGGAGGCCTCCAAGGAACTCGCCGAGATCCAAGAAGAGGTCGGGCGCTGCAAGCACATCCTCAAGCACCTGCTTGATCTCGGTCGCATCGAGGAGATGGATCTCGCCCCGCTCGATCTCTTCGAGCCGCTCAAGCACGCGCTCAAGGCGATCGAGGCGCAGGCGCGGCGCAAGAAGGTCAAGCTCGTCGCGAGAGTCCAAGGCCCGCTGCGCGCGCTCGGCGACCAGTCCCTGCTGCAGGAGGCTTTCTCCGCCGTCTTGCAGAACGCCGTCGACGCCGTCGAGCCGGGCGGACGCGTGCGGGTCACGGCGGAGGAGTCCGACGGGCGCTGGATCGTCGACATCGAAGACGACGGCTGCGGCATCACGAGCAGCGGGCTCGAGAGGCTCTTCGAGCCGTTCTACACGACGAAGGGAGCCGACGGGTCGGGGTTGGGCCTTCCGGCCGCGCTGAGGATCATGCAGAAGCACTCAGGCTCGATCGAGGGCTCGAGCGCGGGCGCCGGCCGGGGCGCGCGCTTCACGTTCAGCATCCCGAAGGCGCCGCAAGGCGCCGCGCGCGGCTAATCCGACCAGTTCGGCGTCGAGGCGGCGCCGGGGAGCTCGGCGACGCGGTGGGGCGTCGAGCCGTCGGCGTCCATGATGTATAACTCGGGAGTTCTTCCGTTTCGCGTCGACGTGAACGCGAGGAACCTGCCGTCGGGCGACCACGTGGGGTTCTCGTTGGCGCCCTCGCCGCGCGTCAGCTGGCGGATCTGGCCCCCGGTCACGTCGACCAAGTAGATGTCGAGCTTGTCCTTGACGTTGGCGCGGCCGGCGAAGGCGATCCACTCGCCGGTGGGAGACCACGAGGGCGAGTCGCACCAGTTGAGGTTCGTCAGCCGCTTGGCCCGGCGCGTCGTCATGTCGAGGATGAAGATCTGCGGGTTGCCGGTGCGGTCGCTGACGAAGGCGACCTGCGAGGCGTCCGGGGAGAACGTCGGCGAGCTGTCGGCCCCGAAATGCTGCGTGAGCTGCGTGACCGAGCCGTCCGCGAAATTCTTGACGTAGAGGTTGGGGCTCTTTTGGCGCGAGAGAGTCATCAGAAGCTGCGTGCCGTCGGGCGAGTAGCCTCCCGCGATGTTCAAGCCCTGCTCGGTCGAGACCGGCGACACGCGGCCGCTTTCCAGCTCGACGACGAAGAGATCGGGATTGCCGTCCTTGTAAGTCGTGAAGGCCAGCCGCTTGCGGTCCGGCGAGAAGCGCGGCAGGATGTCGATCGAGCCGTCGCGCGTGACCTGCCGCGGGTCGGCGCCGTCGTAATCGACGACCCAGATCTCTTTCTTGCCCGCCTGGCCCAGCGCGAGCGCGATCCGCGTCTGCGCGACGCCGCGCTTGCCCGTGATCGCCTGCACGACGTCGTCGGCCAGCCGGTGCGCCGCGGCGCGCGAGAATTGGGGGGCGTCGCGATAGTAGCGCTCGAAGGCGGTCTCGCCGCTCTGAAGGTTGACGAGCTTGGCCGACAGCGACATCTTGTCGGCCGACTGCGAGAGCGTGGCGCTGAGGATCCACGCCGCGCCCTGCTTGCGCCAATCGTCGGCGGACGACTCGAAGGACAGGCCCTCCTTGAGATCGAAGTAGCGCGATTGGAGGAGGTCGGCGCGCGCCACGTCCCGGACTTGCCGCGCGAGCACGGCGTCGGAGAGCTTCATCGGATTCTCGGAGACGAACGGAGCCAGGCCGAGCGCGATCGCTTGCTGGCCTCCTTGGCCGGCGAGCTTGAGGTAGACGTCGGCGGCCCGGATGGGGACCGCGGTCAAGACCAAAACGGCGAGCAGCGCGACGGCGCGCATGCTACTGGCCGTCGCCGGCCGGTGGCGCTGATGCCGCCGTTGTTTTCTTGGCCTCGAGCTTGCTCAGGCGCTTGAGCTGCGCCGCGGCCGCCTTGGCCTCGGGGCTTTTCGGGAAGTCGTTCGGGATCGACTCGAGATACTGCCGCGCCTCGTCGAGGTTCTTGCGCATGCTGACCAGGCAAAGCGCGTACATCAAGCGGGCCGAGGCCGTCTGCGTGCTCTTGGGGAACTTTTCCAGCACCATCGCGAACTCGCGCCCGGCCGACTCCCATTTGCGCATCCCGTAGAACGATTGGCCGAGCTTGTAGTGGGCGACGTCGATCAGCGCGCCCTTAGGGAACTTGTCGACGTACTCTTGAAAGCCTTTGGCGGCGAGGTCGTAGCTCTTGACGCCCAGGCGCACGTCGGCGGCCTCGAAGAGCTCGCTCGGGGTGCCGGCGGCCGCGGCCTTGGCGAGCTCGGCCTTCTGCTCCTCGAGGCCCTGCGCCTGCTTCTGCGTCAGCTCGGAGCCGATGGAGGCGACCTTGCTCGTGACCTGCGAGCCCATGTCGTCGAGCTTCGAGCTGAGCTTGGTCATCTGGTCCTGGCTTTCCTTCGCGGTCTCGGTGAAGGACCCCAGGTCCTCGTGCAGCTGCTTCATCTGGACCGAGAGATCGGCTTGGTTGGCCTGGAGCGAGGTGACCGTTTGCTTGAGGTCGGCGATCTCTTTTTTGAGCTCGTCCGACTGACCTTCCATGTCGAGGACGTCGCGCTGCGTGGCCACGCAGCCGGACAAGACCAGCCCGCCCAGAAGCAGCGGAGCGAGGGCGAGGCGGCGCGTCACGGAGCTTGGTTGGCCGCCGGCTGCGCGTTTTGCGCCGTGGTCGCGCGGATCTGGGTCTCGGCGCGGCGGTTTTTCGACCAGCAGTCCTCGCTCGACTCGGAGCAGACCGGGGCTTCCTTGCCGTAGGAGATCGTCGCGATCCTTTTGGCCGACACGCCGAGGCGGATGTAGTACTCGCGCACGGACCTGGCGCGCTTTTGCCCGAGCGCGAGGTTGTACTCGACGGTGCCGCGCTCGTCGCAGTAGCCGGCGACGCGGACGTCGAACCCCTTGTTTTCCTTCAAATAGGCCGCGTTCTTCTTGAGCGAGGCCAGGGCCTCGTCTTTGAGCGAGGAGCTGTCGTACTCGAAGTAGATCGGCTCGACGCCCTCGATGGCCTGGAACTCGCCGCCGCGCAGGCTCGCTTCCTGGGCGTTGATGTCGGATTCGGGGACGGCGTCGGCGGCGTTCTTCTTGGCGGCAGCGGCGGCGTCTTGATCGGACGCCTTTTTGACGGTCTGGGAGGCGCAGCCCGCCATCAGGGCTGCCGTGAAAAGCGCGGCGAAAATCCTCGTGTGTCGCATGGCCCCATGATACCAAAAACGGACCGCCGCAAGCTCAGATGACGCCGAAATGACGTCTCAAAGGTCTATGTTATGCGGGAACGGGGGAGCCCGATTTCGCGACGAGCCGATTCGCCGCGTCGATCTCGTAGGTGATCGGGCGGCAGGTGTCGATGTTGACCGACATGATCTGCTCGGGCGTGAGCTTCTCGACGTCCATCACGATCGCGCGCAGGCTGTTGCCGTGGGCGGCGACGAGCACGTTCTCGCCTTCGCGCGCGCGCGGCAGGATCTCTTTCTTGAAATAAGGAAGCGTGCGCGCGGCGGTGTCGGCCAGGCTCTCGCCGTCCTTGCCGGGCGGGGCGACGTCGTAAGACCGACGCCAGATGTGGACTTGCGCGTCGCCGTACTTCTTGGCGGTCTCCGCCTTGTTCAAGCCCTGGAGGTCGCCGTAGTGGCGCTCGTTCAAGGCTTGGTCCTTGATGACCCGAAGGTCCTCTTGGCCGAGCTCTTCTAAAAGGATGGCGAGAGTCTCCTGCGCGCGTTTGAGAGCGGAAGTAAAGGCGATATCAAAGTGAAGGCCTGAGGCCTTGAGCTCCTGGCCCGCGCGGTGCGCCTCTTGCGTCCCTTTTTCCGTGATCGACACGTCGACCCACCCGGTGAAGCGGTTCTCGAGGTTCCACTGCGATTGGCCGTGACGCACCAGCACGAGCTTGCCCATTACTTGCTCTCCTTGGGCCCCTGCCCGGCCGCGCGCTCGAGCAGGCCCCGGACGGCGTTGCGGAAATCGTCGACGTGGACGGGCTTGGCGAGGAACTGCGAGTGATCGGGGTCCGAGATTTCCTTGAGAATATCTTCGGGGGACGCCTCGCCGCTCATGAAGAGGATCGGCGTCAGGCGGCTGGCCTCGTTGCGGCGCAGCGACTCGAACAGGTGGGCGCCGTTGGCGCCCGGCATGTGAAAATCGAGGATGATGAGGTCCGGCTTGAGCGCGCGGGCCTTCTTCATTCCGTCGACGGCCTCGCACGAGGACTCGACGTCGTGGCCCTCGCGCCTGAGGATCTCCTCGAGGAGGGTCACGATGGAAAAGTCGTCGTCGACGATCAGTATTTTAGCCATATCCCGCCCGCGGTCGCGAGCAGGGCCGTATTATACTGACTTCTGGGCCCGCTTGCGCGCGCTCTTCATGCGGAACATGCGCCGGTCGGCCAGACGCACGAAATCGGCGAGGCTGCCCGAGGGCGGCAGCAGGGCGACGCCGAAAGAAAAGCCGATGGAGCCCGCCGCCGCGCCGCGCGTGACGCCCGCGACCAGGCGCTCGGCGACCCGCGAGGCGCGCTTCCGGTCCTGGCCGGGCAGCAGGATGACGAACTCGTCGCCGCCGTAGCGGTAAGCGGAGTCGACCTCGCTGCGGATGCTCGCCGCGATGGCTTTGCCGACTTCCTGGAGGACGCGGTCGCCGGCGAGGTGGCCGCGGGTATCGTTGACCTTCTTGAAGCCGTCGAGATCGAGCAGGATCATCGCGAGCTTGTAGCGCTGGCGGCGCGCGCGGGCCGCCTCCTGGCCCAGGCGCTCCTCGAAATGCCGGCGATTGAAGAGGCCCGTGAGATTGTCGGTGATGGAGAGCTCGCGCAGGCGGGTCTCCAGCTCGACGCGCGCGGAGATGTCCTTGGAGATGCCGAGCGTGCCGATCACTCGTCCCGCCCGGTCGCGCAGCAGCGAGGCCGACATGCTGACGTGGACCTGCCGCCCGTCGCGCGCCTTGAACTTGGTCTCGTGGTTGTGGAGCGCGCCGTTCCTGCGCAGGAGCCTCATGAGCCTGCGCGCCTCTTCGCGGCCGCCGACGTAGAGCGCGTGCGCCGGGCGTCCGACCATCTGGGCGCTGCTTTCGCCCGTCATGGCCTCGGCGCCGGGGCTGAAATAGATGATGCGGCCGTCGGTGTCGGTCGTGCAGATCGCGTCGCTCGTCGAGGTGACGATCGCCTCGAGATACTCCTTGGCGCGGATGAAATCGGAGGAGAGGTGGATCAGCGGCGCCTCGGGACTGGGGTGCATAGCGCAAGGATACGCCGCTCTGGCGCCTGGCGACAGTGGCTTTGGTCCCGGAAGGCCCGGGGTCTTTCGGGCTAGGCCCCGGCGGCCTTTTTGCGCCGCTCGACCGCCGAGAGCGCGCGCTCGATCTTGCCTTTCAGCGAGTCGAGGTCGATCGGCTTGACCAAGTAATCGACGGCGCCGAAGAGCAGCGCGTCGTTGAGCGTCCCCGCGTCGGCGAGGCCGCTGACGACGAGGATCGGGATGTCGGAGGTCTTCGGGTCGGCGCGGATCTCTTTCGTCAAGCTGATGCCGTCTTGATCGGGCATCATGATGTCCATCAGGATGATGTCGGGGCGGCGCTTGGCGAGGGACTCCTTGGCGTTGGCGACGGTGCTCGCGCAGGCGACGTCGAAGCCCATGAGCGGCAAGCCGTTCGCGTAAAAATCGCAGATCGAGACGTCGTCGTCGATCGCGAGAATCTTCTTCTTAGCGGGGGCCATTGCGGCCAGTATAGCCCGAGTCCGCCCACTTGTCCAGGCTCCAGCGCTCGCGGCCGCGGGCGAAGGCGGCAAGGCAGCAGAACAGCAGCAGAAAATCGAGGACCATGGTCGTGCTCGGCGGCATGTGCCAGCTCGCGCCGAAGCAGCCGCAGTTGGGCAGCTCGATGCCGCGCAGCTTGGTCGAGGCCAGCGCGAGGGTGAACCCGCCGAAAAGGCAGGCGGCGGCGGCGGCCGAGGGCCGCGTCATCCAGCCCAGGACGAGCGCGTAGCCGACCAAGAGCTCCAGCCACGGCAGGAAGGTCGCGATCGTCAAGGCGGCGTCGCCGCCGACGATCTGGTATTGCTCGATGATGTAGGCGAACTCCTCGGGCGCCGAGGACGCCTTGGCGGCGCCGGCGACGATCAGCACGAGGCCGACGGCCAAGCGCGCCGCCACGGCGAGCCAATCGGCGGGCCCGGGCGCGGGCAGGGACGTCCGCGCGGCGCTCACTTCTTGAGCTCCTTGTCGATCCACGACGGCGCGCGCATCGACAGCTGGCGCGCCCCGACGAAGCGCCGCCCGTTGACGAAGAACGTCGGCGTCGCCGCGACCCAGCGGTCCTTGGCCTCTTTCTGGTCGGCCTCGATCGCGGCGGCCGTGGCCGGATCCTGCTCGCAGGCCTTGAGCGCGGCGAGATCGGCGCCGGCTTCCTTCTCATATTTCTCGAAGAGCGGCCGCGGGTCCTCGAGCTCTCCCCAGTCGTCTTGGCGGGCGTAGAGCTCGTCGTGGAACGGCCAGAACTTGCCTTGGCGGCCGATGCACTCCGCGGCCAGCGCCGCCGCGCGCGCGTTGCGGTGCACGCGCTCGAGCGGGAACTGCTTGAAGATGAGCCGCGAGTCCTTGCCGTAGAGGTCCAAGAGCTGGCGCAGCGGCTCCTCGGCGGCGCGGCAGGCGGGGCACTCGAAATCCGAGAACTCCACGATCGTGATCTTGGCGTTCGGGGCGCCTTTCTCGCGGAACGCGGGGGCCGACTCGGGCGGCAGCGTCTGAAAGGTGTGAGCGCCGAGCGCCGTCGCCAGCGCGCAAACAGCCACGACGGCGCCGCCCGAAACCGTCCTCGCGAAAGGACTCATGGACGACATATTAATAAAATCAAAAAGGAAAATCTCGACTATTCCTGGGAATAGTCGAGATTTTTTTGAGGCCTGGAGCGTCAGCGAACCAGCTTGAGCGCGTCGGGGACGCCGGCGCCCTGCGCCGTCGCCGGAGCGCCGTTGGCCAGCGGCGTCGCGGCTTTGACGAGGGCCGCGCGCACGGCGTCGACGCCCGAGAGGCCCTTCGCCGCGATCGCGAGCGCGGCCAGGCCCGAGACGTGCGGCGTCGCCATGGAAGTGCCGGAGAGCGTCTCGAAGCCTCCGTTCATGTAGGTCGACTTGATGTCGACGCCCGGCGCGGCGACGGCGACCTGCGCGCCGCGGCTCGAGAAGTCGGCGATCGCGTCGGTCTTGTCGATCGCGGCGACGGCGATGGCGCCGGGGTAGCCGGCGGGATAGCCGATCGTGTCCTCTCCGGGCCCCGAGTTGCCGGCGGCGGCGATGAGCGCGACGCCGTTTTTGACCATGGCGTCGACGGCCGCCTTGAGCGAGTCGTTGCCCTGCGAGGCGCCCAGCGACATGCTCGCGACTTGCATGTGATTCTGGACGGCCCACTGCATGCCGGCGATCACGTCGTCGAAGGTGCCGCTGCCGTTGGCGTCGAGGACCTTTACGCCGTAGATCGACGCCTCCGGCGCCACGCCGGCGACGCCGTTGGCGTCGTCCGCCTTGGCGACGATCGTGCCGGTCACGTGCGAGCCGTGGCCGTTGTCGTCGGTGAAGTCGTCGCCCTTGGTGATCGCGTTCCAGCCGCCCGCGATGCGGTCCTTGAGGTCCGGGTGAGTGCGATCGATGCCCGTGTCGATGACGCAGACCTTGACGCCGGCGCCGCGCGTGACGGCCCAAGCCGCGGGCACGTCGAGGCGCGTGAGCCACCAGAGCGCGGCGGGCCCGGTCGGCGCCGGCGCGGGCGCGTCCGCCTTCGGCGTCTCTCTATGGAAGCGGGGAAGCCTCCCGACGTCCGGCAGCCGCACGTCGATCACGCGCTGCGGCATGACGAGCTTGAGCCAGTCGATCTTCGGGTCCTCGTCGACGCGGACGACCTTGACGTTCGCCTTGAGGCTCGCGAAGGCTTTCTCGTCCCCGCCGCCGGCGGGCGTCTCGACGACGACGGCGTTGATGAGGTCGAGCGTGCGCACGATGACGCCGCCCGACTGCGCGATGCGCTCGCGCTCGGCGGCTTGCGTGCCCTGCGTGAAGACGACGATCTTGCGCGTCGGTCCGGACTCGGCGCGCGCGGCGGCCGCGCGCGAAATCGAAAGAGCCAAAAGCCCCAGGACCAGTCGGATCAGCCTCATTTGAAATCCCCCTTTGGTGAGCGCTTACCAATTAGCCCCAAAGAGCCTATTCGCCTAGGGACGGAAGGCCCATGAGAAAATAGGCCCATAGGCCTAGTCCGGTGTCAGGGATTAAGAGTTTCGGCCGAAGAGATCGCGCCGCTCGAGGTCGCGGACGTGGGTGGGGAAGGACCGCGCGGACTCGTCGAGCGCGAACTTCATCAGCGCCAAGGACCACGCGCCGTCGGGGCAGACGATGACGGCTTGATCGCGCTGGCCGCGGGCCTCGAGGTCCGCCACGATGCGCTCGGCGACGACGCGCGGCGCGTCCGAGAGCACGCGCGTCGTGAAGCCCTGGTTTCGGAAATTGTACTCGAGCGCGCGTAGGAAGTCGCGATAAGATTGCGAGAGCCAGCGCGCGAACTCGGCGCCTTCGGCGCCGAACCCTTGAAAGCGCTCGGCGAAGGCGTCCGGAGTGAGGATCTTGGGCCGCTCGGAGACGACCTTGCCCTCGCGCAGGCGCGCGCGGTCGGGCAAGTCATCGACCGGCGAGACGAGATGATAGTCGATCGTCGTCGCGCCGAAGGTCGAGAGCGCGCGCCGGGGGGAGCGCACGATCTCGGTCCTGTCGAGAAACGACCGGATCAGGCGGGCTTCCATACTCTTATTGTAATACTGCTGACGGCGTCTCGCCTGGGACCATTGGCCCGATGACGGTGGGCGTGCTCGGAGCGATGAAGGTCTCGCCGTCTTCGTCCGGCAGAAAGCCCGACATCCGCATGCGCGTCATGATCCGGGCGCTGTTGCGCGCTACGTACTTGCCCGGCTTCGACGGATCGTGCCGCCGCGGGCTCGGCAGCACGACGGCCAGCGCCACCGACTCGTCGACGGAGAGATCGGAGCACGATTTGTTGAAATACGCCCGCGCGGCGGCGCCGCAGCCGTAGACGCCTTTGCCCCACTCGGCGATGTTGAGGTAGAGTTCGAAGATGCGCCGCTTGCCGAGGTCGTGCTCGAGCCGCCGCGCGATCAGCAGCTCCTTGAGCTTGCGCAGCGGGTTTTTCGAGGGCGAAAGGTAGAGGTTGCGCGCCACTTGCTGCGTGATCGTGCTCGCGCCGTAGGCCAGGCGCTTCTGCTCCCAATCCTTCGCGAAGGCGACGCGCACGGCGTCCCAATCCACGCCGCCGTGCTGATAAAACATGTCGTCCTCCGAGACGAGAACGGCGTGCTTGAGGTTGTCGGAGATCTCGTTCCACGGCGTCCAGAGCAGCCGCGGGCGGAACTTCTTGCCGAGCCGCGCCTTCTGCAGCTCGATGAACGCCGTCGTCGTCGGGTTATGGCGCTTATAAAAGGAAACGTCCGGCAGCCAAGCGAGATAGACGGCGGACGAGGCGAAGACTAGGCTGAAAACGGCGAGCAGCGCGCGGCGCACCCGGCCATTATACTTCTATGGAAGGGGGCGGCCGGGTACGCAGGCGTCGATGACGTCGAGCGAGTGGCGCGCGTTCTCGGACTGGCGCGCGGATCCCGAGTCGGGCCCGAAGAGGCCCATCTCATGCCCGAGCTCGTGCAAGAGCACCATGGCGCGCACGCCCTCGGCGCCGTCCCAAAGCTCGTAGCGGCGGTTGTCGAGCGTGATGTCTCCGTCGACGGCGGTCACGTAGACGCCTTTCGTGTTGATGAAGACCGAGGCCGGGCCGTTGGTCTGCGCTCCGACGCTCTCGCCCTGAGGCAGCGCGAGGAAGCGGTACTCGGTCGCGCGCAGGGCGGCGAGCGCGGCTCCCGCCGGCGCGCCGCGGGAGCGGAACAAGGCCTCGCAGCGCTGGGAGCGCAGCGCGCGCGTCGCCGCCGCCCAGCCCTCGTTGAACAAGCGAGCGTAATCTTTGGGCGTGCCCGGCGGCAGCGCGGGCGCGGGAACGGGCTTGAACGCTTCGAGCGCCGGCCGCAGGCGCGCGAAGGCGCCCTCGAGGGGCAGCGTCGAGGCCGAGGCCGGCAGGGCCAGCAGCGGCAGAAGCGCGAGCGCGCGCAGCATGCCGCGATCCTAGGAAAAAGGGCCTAGAGAAGCAAGCCCCGAAGGGCCTACTCGCGCGCGACGCCGTCGAGGTTCGGAGGGTCGACCAAGCCCGCGTGCGCCTCGTCGGCGAGCTGCTTGCCCGAGGCCTTGATCCGGAGGTGGGTCTGCTCGAAGTTGACGCGCGCGTGACCGCTGTTCGAGACGTAGAACGTGCCGTGCACGACGGTCTTGGCTCCCGGGGCGAGCGAACGCACCCTGCGGATCAGCCCGTCGTCGCTGGGAACGCCGGCGCCGCCCTCGTCGTAGACCTCCTGCTGCGCCGAGACGGCGAGGTCCTCGAGCGCCGCGCCGCCCGTGTTCTCGATCTCGACGTCGAAGCGCACATCCTGGCCGTGGAAATAGATCGGATAGTCGCCGTAGAACGCCGGCGGGACGAGAGCGTTGATGTCGACCTGCCGGTAGCCGGGGATGTAAAAGTGGAAGCCGTCGACGTCGCCCCAGGACAGCCCGAGGCTGTCCTTATAGACCACGCGGAAGCGCAAAGGGCCGGACGAAAACCACTTGCCCTCGACGCGCGGCT
>CAZRIP010000067.1:0-21728 GCA_964600165.1 uncultured Elusimicrobia bacterium
ACATCCGCATCCCCCAGGTCAACGGCATCGAGGTCTGCCGCGTGCTCAAGGCCAGCGAGCAGACCAAGCCCATCAAGATCGTCGCCATCACCGGCGAGCCGCTGCAGGCGGAGTCCGAGGCTTTCCTCAAGTCGCACGTGGACGGCTTCTTCCAGAAGCCCTTGCCGACGGCCGACTTGAAGGCCAAGGCGCGCGAGCTGCTGGATTTGGAAGAGGCCGCCGCTCCGGCGCGCTAAACCCTGGGCGATCCCGTCCGATCCTGATGCTGCCGCAGCCTCAAGACGCCGTTACGACTCCAGCCGCGAACGGCGTTCTCGCGCGGCCGCCCGAGGGCGTCACGGTCTCCCGGCTGATCCTCGAGTACCTCAAGCAAGAAGGCGTCAAGACGGTGTTCGGCTTGCCCGGCGGCCCGCTGACGCCGATCTACGACGCCCTCTTCCACGAGCCGGCGATCGAGACCGTCACGGCGCGCCACGAGGCCGGGGCGGCGTTCATGGCGCTGGGCTACGCGCGCGTCAGCGGCCGGCTGGGGGTCTGCTGCGTGACGACCGGGCCCGGGGCGACCAACGCGCTCACCGGCGTGGCGGCCGCCAAGGCCGACTCTCTTCCCGTTTTGGCGCTGTCCGCGCAAGTCTCGACGCTGACGTTCGGACGGGGCTCGGTGCAGGATTCCTACGACCGGCTCGACATCGTCGAGATGTTCAAGTCCGTCACCAAGATGAGCGCCATGCTGGTCCATCCGCATAACCTGGCGATGACGCTGCGCCAAGCCTTGCGGCAGGCGTTGACCGGCCGCCGGGGTCCGGTGCACCTCAATATCCCCACGGACTTGATGAAAAAGACCGTCCCTTGCGAATTGCAGTGGCCGCGGGAATACCGTCCGCTGGCGCGCCTGTTCGACCGAGAGGCGGTCAAGGAAGCCGCGCAAGCTCTGTTGGCCGCGCGCAAGCCGGCGATCTTGGCCGGCCACGGGGTGAACCTCGCCGGGGCCCAAGTCGAATTGCGGGAGATCGCCGAGTTGCTGTCGATTCCCGTCGCCACGACGCCCAAGGGCAAGGGCGCGTTCGCGGAGACGCACCCGCTGGCCTTGCGCGTCTTCGGCGTGGCCAGCTCGCCCTGGGCCGAGGGCTACCTGCTGGCCGACGACGTGGACGTCCTCTTCGTCGTCGGCAGCAGCCTCCACGAAAGCTCGACGCAGGGCTGGGAAGCGCGGCTGCGGCCCAGCCGCGCCCTGCTGCAGCTCGACATCGACCCTTCCGTGATCGGCCGCAACTATCCCGTCGCGATTCCTATGGTAGGAGAGATCAAGACCACTTTGCGGGAGCTGCTCTTCGAGCTGCGCCGCCTCCTCAAGCACGGCGAGCATCCCCTTTCGGCCGAGCGCTTCGATTTCGCGCGTTGGAAGCGCGGGGTTTCGCCGGTCCTCGACGCGAAGGCCATGGAGTCCGACCAGGCTCCGATCAAGCCGCAGCGGCTGATGCGCGAGCTCAACGCGGCCTTGCCCGGCGATGCCGTCATCTTCATCGATTCAGGCAACAACACTCTGTGGGCCACGCACTATCTCGACGCCACGGGCCGGAACGTCTTCGCCCACAATTGGGGGGAATTCGGCGCGATGGGCTACGGCGTGGCGGCGCCCATCGGCGGCAAGGCCGCCGCGCCCGAGCGCGCCGTCGTCGGCATCGTCGGGGACGGCGCCTTCGCCATGCTCGGCATGGAGGTGTCGACGGCCGTCACCTATAATATCCCCGTGGTTTGGATCGTGCTCAACGACTCGCGGCTCAACGCCGTCTACCACGGCCAGAAGCTCCAGTACGAGGGCCGCACCATCGGCTGCGATTTCCGGCGCATGGATATCGCGAAGATCGCCGAGGCCCTCGGCGCCGTCGGCCTGAAAGTCTCCGATCCGCGCGAGATCGGGCCGGCCGTCAAGAAAGCCTTGGCCTGCGGCAAGCCCGCCGTCGTCGACGTTTACATCGACGCCGAGGAAGTCCCGCCGATCCACGCGCGGATACGCTCTCTTGATCGTTTCTTCGCCGGGATGGCCGGCGGGTGAGCGCTGCGGGAGTCCGCGCCGGCGCGCTGCTTTCCTGCGCGCTCCTGCTCGCCGCGGGCCGCGGAGCGGCCGAGACGGTCTTGCGGGTCTGCGACGATATCCAAGATCCGCGGACTCTCGATCCGCAAAAGGAGTTTTCAGAGAAGAACCACATCCTGCTTCAGCAGATCAACGAGGGGCTGGTCCGCTTCGATCCCGCGGGCAACATCGAGCCGGCCCTCGCCGTTTCCTGGGAGCGGACGAGCCCGACCGTCGTGCGCTTCAAGCTGCGCGAAGGGGTGTCGTTTCACGACGGCGAGCCCTTCGACGCCGAAGCGGTGCGGTTTTCCGTCAAGCGCATCCTCGACCCGGCGACCGGGTTCCCGGGGCTGAGCTTCATCAACACGATCGTTGAGGCGCGAGTCGTCGACGCCCGCACGGTGGACGTCGTCACGAGCATCCCAGACGGCATCCTCATGAGGCGCCTGGCCTTTCAAGTCCCGATGGTCCCGCCGGGCTACACGGTGAAAAAAGGGACGGCGGCTTTCATCGACGAGGCGATCGGGACCGGGCCGTTCCGCTTCGCGCGCTGGGAGCGCGGCAAGCAGATCGTGCTGGAAGCCAATCCCGATTACTGGGACAAAGGCTATCCCAAGGCGGGCCGCCTCGTCTTCCGCTTCATCCCCGAGGACAAGCAGGTGGCGGCCCTGTTGGCCGGCGACATCGACATCCTGACGAGCCTGCCCGGCACGCGCACCTTCGACGTCCAAGACAACGCCGCGACGCGCGTGCTCAAGAAACCCACGTTCTATACGATCGTCGGGAATTTCAACACCGCGCGCAAGCCTTTCGCCGACAAGCGCCTGCGCGAGGCCGTGAACCTCGCCGTCGACCGCGACGCGCTCGTGCGCTACGACGTCTTCGGCAACGGCGTGCCGATCGGCACCGTCTCGTTTCCCGGAGAATTCGGGCACAACGACAAAATCAAGCCCTACCCCTACGACCCGAAGCGCGCGCGCCAGCTCCTCAAGGAGGCGGGGTATCCCGACGGCCTGGACCTCGACGTCCTGATGAAGGGCAACGCCCAGCGCACCGGCGGCATCATCGCCAAGCAGCTGGCCCGGATCGGCATCCGCATGAAGACGACCGTCATGTCCGACTCCGAGATCTTCAAGTACATGGCGGACAAAGGACGATGGGACATGATGATCTCGGATTGCCCCGACCCGATGTATCACGCGTTCTTCATCCGGACCATCTTTCTTTACGGGAAATCGCCGTTCTCCCTTTCCGCGGACGCGGGGATCGACTCCCGCCTCGAAACGATGACCCAGACCATCGACCTCGACAAGCAGCGGGCGCTGTCGGAGGAACTGGACTCCTACATTCACGACGAATACTTGGCGTTTCCGACGTACCAGAGACTGCGCACCTACGGATTACGAAAAGGAGTGGCGTTCTCGCCGTATCTTTCCGGCGTCTCACTCTTTTATTCCGCCCATCCATGAAAAACCTGACCGACGTCCCCGTCAACAAGCTGGCCAAGCTGCGCATGCGCCTGTTGCCGTTGTCCGAGAAGAGGTTCCCGATCTCGGTCCTTCACGAGGAGCTTCCCAAGAACTCGCAAACGCCGGCCGTCTTCCACCGCAAGACCCACGAGTACGCCATCGTCTTGAAGGGGTCGGCGACGATCATCCTCGACGGCCGCGCCGTGAAGATCCGCAAGGGCAGCATTTTCGACATCCCGGCCGGAGCCGTCCATCAATTCAAGACGGGACGCTCGGCGGTCGAGGCGCTCTCCATTTTCTCTCCTCCGATGTCCAAGAAGAAGCCCGACGTGCACCTCGTGCATGATAAAACCCTGGAGGTTCGACTCTCATGAAGAATTACGACGCGATCGTCATCGGCGGCGGACCCGGCGGGTCCTCCGCGGCGGGCTTCCTGGCCCAGAAAGGCTACAAGGTCGCCCTCTTCGAGAAGGAAAAATTCCCGCGTTATCATATCGGCGAGTCGCTGCTGCCGGCGACGACGATGGGGCTCATGCAGAAGCTCGGCGCCAAGGAGCTCATCGAAGCGCAAGGTTTCCCGCGCAAGTTCGGCGGGACGTTCCGCTGGGGCGCCAAGAAGGAGCCGTGGACGTTCTTCTTCTACAAGACCGGCGACGAAGGCCGCAAGCTCGAGGGCAATCCCGAGGCGCTGTATTCCTTTCAAGTGCGGCGCGCGAAATACGACGAGCTGATCCTGCGCCACGTCCAGTCGCTGGGCGTCGAGGTCGTCGAAGAAGCGGCGTTGGCCGGGCTCGAGGACGCCGACAAGCCTCTCAAGACCGTCTTGATCCGCTCGAAGGACGGGAGCGTCGAGCGCTTCCAGGCGCCGTTTCTCGTCGACGCCTCCGGCCGCGGGTCGACGATCAACAAACACGTCGGCGAGCGCCACTACGACCCGTTCTTCCGCAACGTCGCGCTGTGGTCCTACTTCGAGAACGGCAAGCGCCTCTCCGACGACAAGAAGGGCAACATCTTCTGCGAGGCGTTCTCGCACGGCTGGTTCTGGTACATCCCGCTGTCCGACACGCTGACCTCGGTGGGCGTCGTCATGGATCGCCGCGCTTACGATGAAAAAAAGCACGCCGCTCCCGAAGCCCTCTTCGCCGAGATGGTGGAGAAGGCCCCTTACGTCCGGGATTTGCTGGCGCCGGCCAAGCGCTGCGAGACGGCGCCCTACGACGCCTTTCGCACGGCGATCGACTACAGCTACATCCATTCGCGCTTCGCCAAGGACGGGATCTTTCTCGTCGGCGACGCGGCCTGCTTCATCGACCCGGTCTTTTCCTCCGGAGTCCATCTGGCGACGTATTCGGGTTACCAAGCCGCCGGCGCCGTCGACGACGTCGTGAAAGGCCGGGCGACGCTTGACGCCGCGTCCGAGAGCTTCGAGAATCTCTACCGCAAGGAATACATGGTCTTCCATCGCTTCTTGAACTCCTTCTACCAGCTGCACGTCGACGAGAGCTCCTACTTCTGGGAGGCGCGCAAGGTGCTCGACCGCGAGGGCGGCACCGATCACGACGCCTTCATCCGCATCGTCAGCGGCTCGGCCACGGGAGGCATGAGCCTGTTCGACTCGATGCCGGCTTATCGGGAGAACATCGAAAAGGGCAAGAAGTCTCTCGACGTCATGGTGGAACGCGTGTCCGGCGGGGACCAGAACGTCACGGACGAGGAGTTCGCGCAGGCGTTGGATTACATCAAGCCGAGCAAGGATTCCGGCCATCGTTTGACCGTGGAAGCGGCCGAAGCGCTGAAGAAATAACTCGTGGAGCGGCGCGATCCGACGCTTCTGCCGCGTCCCGGCGTTGTAATTATTGTAATTACGGCGTTCTGCCTGCTTCTGGCGGGGAACGTCTCGCTGGCGCTGGACACGCCTCCCGAGGACTTCGAGTTCTTCCAGAAAGAGGCCAGCATCGTCACGGCGGGCCGCAGCGTCGTGACGCCCTCGCAAGCCCCGGCGACGACGTACGTGGTGACGAGCGAAGACCTCATCGCCACGGGCGCCCAGACGTTATGGGACGCGCTGCGCTCCGTCCCCGGAGTCGACGTCATGAGCGAGCGTACTTCGCAAGGCGACGTGGGAATCCGCGGGCTCAACGCGCCCATGAACGACAACGTGCTGATTCTCTTGGACGGAAAGACGGTCTTGAACGGCCTCTTCAACTCCGTGGATTGGGAATCCATCCCCGTGACGATGGAGGAGATCGACCGCATCGAGATCGTCGAAGGACCGGCGTCGGCGCTTTACGGCGCCAACGCCGTCAGCGGCGTCATCAACATCATCACGAAGAGCCCCGAGCAGCTGAAGGGAGGCGTCGTCAGCTACACCGGCGGCGAAAGGGACACGCAGATGGGCACGGCGCTCATCGGCGACAAGATCGGCGCCCAAGCCTACAAGCTGGACCTCGGCTGGCGCTCCACGCATATGTTCTCGGACGCGACCACGCAGGCCTCCTCCGTGGGCAAGGCCCACGCCTACTACGGCGTCGATCTTCCCGGCGACGGGCGGTGGAGCGTCTCTGGAGGCGTCTCCGACCAGGACATCGACATCAACAACGGCCCCTCTTTCGACGAGGGCGAGACCGGCTTTCTGCGCACGGACTTCAAACACCACGGCACGTCCGCCCGCTTTTTCTGGAATTGGGACAGCACCCAGTTCCGCGATCATCCGAGTTTCCCGTTCCACCTGCACGCCGACACCTACGATCTGGACCTCGAGCAGTCCCTGGAGCTGCCGTTCCAGAACAGCCTCACCGCCGGCATGAGCTATCGGCGCAACGACGCCAGCTCCGACGCCTTCGATCCGGGCCGGCGCGACCAAACCCTCTGGGCCGCGTTCTTTGAAAATACGTGGAAGCCCGTCGATCACTGGAGCGTCGTCTTGAGCGGCCGGGAAGACCACGACTCCCTCACCGGTTGGCAGTTCTCCCCGCGGGGAAGCGTGATCTACGCGCCGACGCCGGAGCAGTCGTTTCGCGCCACCGCCGCGTCGGCGTTCAGCAATCCGTCGCTGTTCGACGATTACGTCCACTTGGTGACCGCCATTCGCGGCGTTTCCCACGGCATCCCCACCGTGCTCAACGCCGCCATCCTGCCCAATTCCGCGCTCACGCCGCAAAAAATACAATTCTACGAGCTGGCGCACCGCGGCAACTTCGGCTGGATCAAGACGACGGCGACGGGCTTTTACTACCGGCTGACGAACGTCATCAGCAGCCCGCCGCCCGCGACGACGACCAACCTCACTCTGGCGCCGCTGCTGTTGACGATCAACACCTCGAACGCCCTGACCAACGCCGGCGAGACCAAGGCCTTGGGCGGAGAGTTCGGCGCCGAGGTCCCCCTCCCGGGACATTTTTCCGCCTTCGCGAATTATTCTTATCAAAGCCTCGTCACGCAGCTTCAGCGGCAGACGACGGCTCGTTCGGCGCCCAAGCACAAGGTCAACGAAGGATTGCGATTCAAGAGCGGCGGCTGGACCGTCGATCTCTCCGGCGATTGGGTCGACAAGACCTACTGGAGCGACGGCTCCTCCACGACCAGCCCCGTCTACGCGAAAGTGCCGTCGTACTTCATGCTCAACGCCGGCGCGAGCTACCAATTCTCGGGACGGTGGGACGGGCTCCAAATCGCCGCGAGCGGCTTCAATCTCGCCGACCGCCATTACGAAGCGCGGCCCCTTCAGAGTTCGACGGCGGCGGGCCAGAACGCCGAGCTCATCGTCTCCCGCTGGTCGGGGACGCTCAGGTACCGCTTCGGACTATGATCCCCGCTCGGCGGCGCCTCCTCGCGTGCGCTCTGGCCGTCGTCTCATGCTCGGCGGCGGGCGTCGCTCGGGCTCAAGACGTCGTCGCCCTCGTGAGCCCCGCGCCCGGGCCGTATCAAGCCGCCTTCGAAAGCTTCGCGAAGGCGCTCGGGCAGCCCGTCGCGGCCTACCATCTGCCCAAGGAGCGGGCGAAGATCGATTCCGGCGTCCGCGTCGTCGTCGCCTTCGGCGGCGAAGCGGCCGTGCAAGCCGAATCAGGGCGCGCGACGGTGATCGCCTGCCTGGCGCCGAGCCTGGCCTCCGGCTCTCGCCGCGGCGTCGCCGTCGTGGCCATGAAACCGTCGGCCGAGGGGCTGTTGGCGAAGCTGCGGCTCGTGCAGCCCGGGCTCAAGAGACTTGGGGCCTTTTGGAACTCCGAGGAGACAGGAAAATATTTAAAGGAGCTCAAGCGCGCCGCCGCCTCCTTAGGCATCGAGATCGACGCCGTCCGGGTTCTCGATTCTCGGGGGATCCCCGAGGCGCTGCGGGCCGAGACCGGGAAAATAGACGCGCTGTGGCTGGCTCCGGACCCAACCCTGGTGACGCCGGAGACGTTCGAGACCATCAAGCAGTTCTCGTGGGACAACCGCGTCCCGTTCTACGCGCCCACGGCCGGGCTCGCCGCCGCCGGCGCCGCCGCCGCGGTCTCGGTCGGGGCGCAGGAAGCGGGCCGCCAGGCGGCGGGCCTCGCGTTGCGGGCGCTGGCCGGAGAGCCGCTTCCCGAGACGCTTTATCCCGACCGAAACGAACTCACCGTCAATCTGGAATCCGCCGGCAAAGCCGGCCTCGCCATCGCGCCGGACGCGCTCGAGCGGGCCGACAAGGTGATCCGGTGAGGCTTCAAAGAAAATTCCTGACGCTGCTGCTCCCGACGGGCTTGGCTGCCGCGAGCCTGATCCTCTTCTTGATCCGGCGCTCCGTGCACGCGATCGTCTTGAACGAGCTGGAGAGAAGCTCGATCCTTCTGGCCAAGGCCGCGGCCCAGGATGCCGGGCCGGGCTTTCAGTCCGGCGACGAAACGGCGCTGCTCCCCGTGCTGCATTCGCTCCAGAAGCGCGAGGGCGCTCTCTACGCCGCCGCGCTCGATTCCCGCGGGACGGTCGTCGCTCACACGTCCGTCACGGAAAAAGGCCGGACCCTGAGAGACGCGGCCACCGACGCGGCCTTGCGGGCGGAAGAGCCGGTCAGCGACATTCGCGCGTATCGGGGCGACCCGATCCTTGAAGTCTCCGTTCCGGTCTGGGCCGCGCCGGCGGCGGTTTCCGGCGACAGCTTCCTGCTGTCGGGAGAAGCCCGGCTTCCTCCCAAGCGGAGTCTGGGCTTGCTGAAAGTCGCGCTGCCTTTGGCGCCCGCGCTGGAGACGGAAAGGCGGATCATGCGCTGGATCTTCTCGATCGTCGTCGCCATCGGCGGCCTCTCTTTGGCCATGGTTTTGCTTTTGGTGCGCGGGATCCTCACGCCTATCCACGGCCTGATGGCCGGGATCGCCCGGATCAGCGGCGGCCGCTACGACGTCGAGGTCCCCGTCATGTCCCAAGACGAGCTGGGCGAATTGGCGCTGAGCTTCAACGCCATGAGCGGAGAACTGGCCCGGACCACCGTGTCGAAAGAATACGTCGAAGGCATCCTGGAGAACATGGCCGACATCCTCGTCGTGACCGACCTGGAGGGCGGGATCGAGACGGCCAATCACGCGGCCACGGAGGTCCTTTCCTATTCGACGCAGGAGATGGCGGGCCGCGCGCTCGCGTCTTTGTTCGAATCCTCGGCCTTTCGCGAACAAGGGCTCGCGACCCTTTTGAAAGCCGGGGGCGTCCGCGATCTGGACGCGACGCTCAAATCCAAGTCGGGACGCGCCATCCCCGTTCTGTTCTCCGCGTCGGGATTGAAGGATCGGGACGGCCGACTGCGAGGCTACGTCGGCGTCGCCAAGGACATGACGGAGCGCAAGCGGATCGACGACGCTCTGCTGGCGGCGAAGACGGCCGCCGAGGCCGCCAGCAAGGAGCTCGAGGCGTTCAGCTACTCCGTGGCGCACGACCTGAAGGCGCCGCTGCGCGCCGTCGACGGCTTCAGCCAGGCGCTGCTGACGAACTACACCGGCAAGCTCGACGCCGAGGGCCAGGACTTCCTTCAGCGCGTGCGCGCGGCGAGCAAGCGCATGGGGACTCTCATCGACGATCTGCTGAGCCTTTCGCGCGTGACGCGCAGCGTCATGCGCGTCGAAAGAGTCGACTTGAGCGGCTTGGCCCGCGAGATCGCTGAAAACCTCAAGACGGCGCAGCCCGAGCGCGCCGTGGAATTCGTCCTGGCCGACGGCGTCTGGGCCGACGGCGATCCCGGGCTGCTGCGGGTCATCCTCGACAATCTCCTGGGGAACTCCTGGAAGTACACCGGGCGCCGCCCGCGCGCGCGCATCGAATTCGGGGAGACGCGGCGCGACGGGCAGAGGATTTTCTTCGTGCGCGACGACGGCGCGGGCTTCGACATGGCCTTCGCCAAGAAGCTCTTCGCGCCGTTCAGCCGCCTGCACACGACGAGCGAGTTCGAAGGGACCGGGATCGGTTTGGCCACGGTGCAGCGCGTCGTCGCGCGCCACGGCGGCCGGATCTGGGGCGAGAGCGAGGTGGAGAAGGGAGCGGCTTTCTATTTCACGCTACAGGAGAGGACCCATGGACAAGAAGACCATCCTGCTCGTCGAGGATAATAAGGATGACGCGGACCTCATCCTGATATCGCTCAGAAAGAGCAACATCGGCAACGACGTCGCCGTCGTGCGCGACGGCCAGGAAGCCCTGGATTTCCTGTTCGCGACCGGACCGCACGCCGGCCGCGGGGATCAGGCGCTTCCCACCGTCGTCCTCTTGGACTTGAAGCTTCCCAAGATCGACGGCTTGGACGTCCTGCGCGCCATCCGCGCCGACCCGCGGACGCAGATCCTGCCCGTCGTCATCCTGACGTCCTCGGACGAGGAGAGGGACCGCATCGACAGTTATCATCTTGGCGCGAACAGCTACGTCCGCAAACCCGTGGAGTTCGGCCAGTTCGCCGAGGAGGTGAAGAAGCTCGGGCTGTATTGGCTGGTCGTCAACCGGCCCGCCCGGGACTGACTCGGGATTGCCAACGGCCGCGAGGAGACCTACACTATCGCCGTGATGAGGCTCCCTTGATCGGACAGCGCTCGCTTTCGGCGCGGCTGCTGGTGTGGATCCTGCCGGTCTCCATCGTCACGGCGCTGGCGATCTCTCTGTCGACCTATCTCGTCGCCCGCGGCGTCATCCTCTGGGAGACCCAGCAGGGCATCGCCGCCGTGACGCAGGCCGCCGCCGCCCAGGCCAAGGGCTTCTTCGAGCAGCGACACAACGATTTGGGAACGATCGCCCAATCGCCGCTGTTCAAGGACCACTACACGAACGTCGAGTACGGCCTCGATCAGGAGGCCGGGGTCTACCGGCGGGAGATCGAGCGCATGCTGCTGGACTTGTCGCGCCGCGCCAAGGCCTACCCGCGCCTGCGCTATCTGGACGCCGCGGGGCGCGAGGTCTGCCTGGTCGAGGACGGCGCGATCGCTCGTCCTCAAAAGATCTACCCGCACCCCGACTTTTTCGCCGCGATCAAAAAGCTCGGGGCCGGCCGACAGCTCGTCTCGCCGATCCTCCACTGGCCCGGGCATCCGCCCGTGATCCGCTACGGCGCGCCGCTGCGCGACGAGACGGGGCGCCTGCGCGGAGCGCTGGTTTTCACGGCGAGCCTCGGACCGGTCTACGAGTCGCTCGGCAGGCTTCACTTGGGAATCTCCGGCCGCAGCTTCCTTTCCGCGCGGCAAGCGGAGCGCTCCTACGAAGATCTGTCTTCTTCCGGGCGCGGGATGTTGACCTCCGCGGTCGCCATCCCCGGGACGCCCTGGTCCGTCGTCACGGCCGTCAACCGCCGCGACTACATCGAAGGCTTGTCCTGGGTCAGCACGGTGACTTTTTTTCTGGCGCTCTTCGCCTCGACCCTGCTGGCGTTGATCATCACCCGCCAAGTGCGCGCCTTGCTTCGTCCGCTCCAAGCCCTGGCCCGGGCCTCCGAGGCCTACGCCGGAGGTAATCTCGGCGCGCGCGTGGAGGTCTCAGGCCCCGGCGAAGTGGCGGCGCTGGCGCAATCCTTCAACGTGATGGCCGATCGTCTCAAGGCGCGCACCGAGGACCTCGTGCAGCGGGTACGCGAGCTCACCGCGCTCCACGGGATGAACGACGCCGCGCTCAGGCAGTTGGGCCGCGAAGCCATCGCCAAGGCTTGTCTCGAGGCGGCCGTCCAAGGGCTGGGCTTCGAGCGCGGGATCCTCTACTGGGTCGATCACGAACGCGGGGAGATCTCAGGCGCCTGCGCGCGGGGCATGGAGCGCTTGGGCCTGACGGACGACGAGCTTCGCGCCCGGCGCGTTCCCCTCGACGGCGGGCATATCCTGGCGGAAGCCGCGCGCGGGCGCGCGCCGGTCTTGGTCGAGGACGCTCGGAACGATCCGCGCTGCGACCGGGCCTGGGTCGATCGGATCGAGGGCCGCTCCTTCTGCGTCGCGCCCGTCATGGCGCGCGACAGGGTCATCGCGCTGATCTGCCTCAGCTCGCCTTTGTCCGAAGCGGTGGTTCCCGCGCAAAAGCTGCGCAGCCTCACGTTGTTCAGCGGGGGCGCCGGCCTGGCCCTGGAGAACTCCGGGCTGCTCGAGGAGGTCGTGGAATCGGAGGCGCGCTACCGCACCGCCGTCGAAAATTCTCCGCACGCGGTCGTCGGCTTGGATCAAAACTTCAGGATCACCCTTTGGAACCGCCGCGCCGAGGCTCTCTTCGGCCACCAGCCCACCGAGGCGTTCGGGCGCACGCTGGCCGTGGTGTTCGGGGAGACCGTTTATCAACGTCTGCTGCGCCAGGTGGAGACCGACGGGGCCATCCAACAGACCGAGGCCGCCGGCGAAACCCGGGACGGACGGCGCCTCGAGCTCAACCTCAGCTGGACCGGCCAGAGCGCCGGGCCTAACGGCGCGCGCGAGTGGTTCGTCGTGATGCAGGACGAGACCGAGAAAAAGCGCCTGCAATCCCAGCTGATGCAGGCCGAGAAGATGACCGCGGTGGGAAACCTCATCGCCGGCGTGGCGCATGAGCTCAATAACCCGTTGGCCGCGGTGACCGGATTCGCCGAGCTTCTCAAGGACTTGCCCGCGAAGGGCGAGGAGAAAGAGGATCTGCGCCAGCTTTACGAGAGCGCGCTGCGCTGCCGCGACATCGTGCAGGGACTCCTGCTTTTCGCGCGCCAGGGCGATCCCGTGCGGCAGAGGATCTCCCTCAATTACGTCGTCCAGGCGACGCTCGCCCTGTTCGAGTACCGGCTGACCAAGACGGAGGGCATCAAGCTCGAAGTCGATCTGGACGCGCGCGGGCCCGAGATCGCCGGAGAGTTCCAGAAGCTGCAGCAGGTGTTCGTCAACATCCTGTCGAACGCCTGCGACGCGCTCAAAGGACGACTGGGCCCCAACGTCGTCCGCGTGCGCACGCGCGCTCGCCCGGACGGCTCCGAGGTCGTGATCGAGGACAACGGTCCCGGCGTTCCGCCGGACAAGCGTCAACTGATCTTCGAGCCTTTCTTCACCACGAAGCCCGCCGGGGAAGGAACCGGACTGGGCTTGTCGATCTCCGCTCAGATCGTGGGGGAGTTCGGAGGCACGCTGGGCTGCGACGACGTCCCGGGCGGCGGAGCGCGCTTCACCGCCTGGCTGCCGCCGTGCCCCGCGGGCACGCCGGAGCCGGATACCGTCATGAAGCTTCCGCCTTCGATGCCCGGCCGCCGCGTTTTAGTCGTCGACGACGAGCCCGAGCTCGTGCAGCTCATGCTGAGGCTTCTGGCCGAGGACGGACTCATCGCCACCGCCGCCACGGACGCGCGCGTCGCTCTTCGCAGGATAGAGGAAGAAGAGTTTGATCTGGTCATCACGGACATCGACCTGGGGCCGTCCAAAGGGACCGCTCTAGTCAAGGCCGCGCGGGGACTGGCTTGGCCGCCGGCTTTCATTTTCGTCACCGGCGACGTCCTCAACCAGCCGCTGCAGCAGGAGCTCTCGGAGCTCGCCTTGCCCGTTCTTCCCAAGCCGTTTCTGCGCACCGAGTTCTTGCGCCTCGTTCGTCGCGTGCTTCAGAAACGTCCCGCGTCGTCCGGTCCGCGCTTATCCTAGCGCGAAGATCGATCGGCGAGCTTGCGGTCGTACGCGGCGCGTTTTTGCGGGTCCTCAAGCGTCGCATAAGCCTCGCCGATGTCCTGGAACGCCTTGGTCATGGCCTTGACCAGGGCCTCCTCCTTGGTGCGGGACTTGTCCGGATGATAAGCGGCGGCGGCTCGGCGATAGGCCGCCTTGATCTCCGCCTGCGACATGCCCTTGCCGGCTCCGATCCGTTCGTAGAAATCGTCCGAAAGGGGATTGGCCGCCGGCGGCCGCGCGAGCTTGCCGCCGTCGTATTCCGCGCGCTTCTTCGGATCGCCGAGCGTAGCGTAAGCTTCCTCGACGCGTTTGAAAGACATGGTCACGATGATGATGGATTTCGTGTCCCGATCGATATATCGCTCGGGCCGATACAGCTCGGCTGTCCGACGATAGGCCGCCTCGATCTGCGCGGCCGTCATCCCTCGAGCGGCGCCGATCCTTTCGTAGAGATCGGCCGACTTGGGCTTGGCCTTGGGCTCGGCGGGGGGAGGCGGAGGCGGCGCGCGGCCGGCAGAGGCCGTCTTGTCCGCCGGTTTCGCGGAGGCGTGGAGCTTCCAGTCTTCGGGGGTCTTCTTCTCCCCGCGCGGAGCATACGTGAAACCGGACTCCTGGCTCCGGGCCCCGAGGAAGTTGGCCGCGATCCGCTGCGCGCGCTCCATGATATCCTGGGACGCCAGGCGCTTGACGATGCGCGACTGATCCTGCACGACGGGACCGTAGAAGTCGAAGCGCTCCAGCTGGTCGGACGCCTCGACCAGCGCGCGTCCGCCGATTTTGTCGTAGGCGACCGACACGACGACCTGCCGGGCGCGCGATCGCACGCTCTTGGCGACCTCGGGGACGGCCGCCTGGTACGCGCCGCCCAGGGTCTTCGTCAACTCCGCCAAGGTCGCGGGGTCCTTCTGGGCGCGCCGCAGGGCGGCCGCCAGGCTCGCGTCGAAGTCCGCGGGAAGCTGCGCGCTCAGAGCGCCCACGACGCGCAAGTCGGTGTCAGAGGCGGGCGAAAGGGAGCGGACGGCGGAGAAGGACGGGATGTCCGAGATCAGCTTGAGCCCGGCCGGCGTGGCGAGCAGATTTTGGAGGCCGCCGAGCAAGGCGGGCGACGCCGGGGCGAAAGGCGGAGTCCAGCTCGGGCGAGCGCCCGGCGCTTCATAGCTTTGAGCCGCCGCCGGTCGGCCGGCCAGCGCTACGAATAACGCAAGCAGCAGGCGAGGGGAGTAAGACCGCATGGAGGTCGGGCGCCTCCCGACCCGCGCAGTATAGCCCCCGTTCCTCGTCGGCGCAAGAGCCGTATCGCCCGCGCTTTCGATTCGCTATGCTCATCCGCATGAAGATCAGCGCGCGCAACATGTTCAAGGGCAAAGTGAAGCGCATCGAGACGGGCGCCGTCAACTGCGAGGTCGTCATCGAGCTGCCGGGCGGCCTCAAGAAGGGCGGCGGAGCTTACGCCGTGATCAAGGCTTCGAGCGTCCTCGTGGCCGTCGACTAGGCGATGAGATGAGAGGGGGACCGACGCCTCTTTTACTTCTTTGCATCTTTGCAACGAAGTAAAAACGACTCGAGGGGGACGCAAGCGCCGCGGGGGGAGCCTGCGAATTGACGTGGGACATCTAGGACCACCGGACCGCCGGCGCGGCCCCCACGGCCCAGGCGGCGGCGTCATTCTCCAGCGATAATGGACGGATGAGAAACTCCCTGCTGCTCGTCGGCTTCCTGCTCGCCGCCGCCGTCCCTCGCGCGAGAGCCGAGAAGGGCCGCGCCGACGCGCTCAAGAACGTCGTCAACGCGTTCCCCGCGCTCAATCCCGCCGCCGATCCCGACTACATGAACGAGTTCGGCGACCCCATCCCGGACCAGCTCGCGAAGTGCCGCTACAAGCCCGACGAGACGGAGTCGATCGAGAAGCTCGTCGCGCTCTTCGACCAATACATCTCGCTCGACAAGCAGGATAAATCGGGCTTGCTCGCGGCGATCAAGCGCGATTTCCCGGACATGAAGACGGGCGACTACCTCGGCTTGAAGATGGGCATCATGGCCGCGCCCGACGTGACCAAGAGCGCGCTGATCAACGAGAGCTGCCCGCTGCTGCTCAAGCAGCACTACGACAACGGCGCGCGGCGCGCCGATCTGATCAAGGTCATCGATCAGAACCGCGCCGCGCTCGAGGCCGCGAAAGCCAAGTAGCGTCTTAGCTCAATCGGCCCAGCCGGCGCCCTCGTCGATCCAGCGCTTGATCAGCGCGACCTGGTCGGCCGGAAGCGGCTTGAACTTCTCGCCGCGCTTGACGTGGGGCATCGGGGCGATCTCCTTGTCCGGGTCGTCGGGCCTCGGAACGGGGCCGCTCAGGAGCTGGTAGAGCCGGCTGTTCTTGGCGTCGCCGGGGACGATGTCGACGCCGGCGCGGCCGCCTTTCAGCGCGGCCTTCTCGTCGTCGAGCCGGAACTCGGCGGCCGCTTTCTTCTTCGGCTTGTCGGGATCGAGGCTGTGGCACTTGATGCACGACTTTTGGAAGATCGGCTTGATGTCCTTGGCGAAGTCGACCTTCTTGTCTCCGGCCGCGAACGCGGAGCCGGCCGTCAGCGCGACGATCAATGCGGCTATGGCGCGATTCATCATCCACCTCTCTTTTGCGATTGCGCGCCGCGGGCCGCGGCGCTGGGCACGGCTTGCCAGGCGCGCTGCGGCCCGGGCGGCAGCGAGTCCATGTTCTTGAGAAACAGCACGAGCTTCCAGAGTTCGTCTTGCGACAGCGAGCCGCCGAACGCGGGCATACCGGTCATCCTGATTCCGTGCGCGACGATCCAATAGACCTCGCCGTCGGGGTCGTCTTCGACGCCGTATTTCGCGAGCTGCGGCGCCTTTTGATAAAGGCCCATGGCGACGGGCGAGGCTTTGGCGTCGGCGGCGCCGTGGCAAACGGCGCAGTTCTCGGCGTAGAGCTTGACGCCGGCGAGGAGGTTCTCGTCGGTCTGCGGGATCGGGTTCGCGTCCCGCGCGGCGAGGCGCGCGACGGCGGCGTCGAGCGCTTTCTTGGCGATCCACTTCTCGACGGCCGGCGGGCGGCCGTCGGCGTTGGAGGGGATCAGCCCGTAGCAGGCGGCCAGGTAAAAAACGGCCAGCGTCGCGGCGGCGGCGGCGACGGCTCCCGCGATCATCCCTTTGAGCACCGAGCGGCAGTGTAATCGGTCCGGCGGCCGCTGTCAAGGCGGGGAGGAACTGACGAAACGCGGCAGGCGCTGGTTTTTTGTAGCATTGAGCGGCATGGACCTCGAAGACGGCGGAGAGGACTTCTCGAAGCTTCTGGGCGACTCGTTCGAAGCGGCCGACAGGACGTTCGCGCCGGGGGACCGCGTGCGCGCGGAGATCTTGGCCGTGGGCCGGGAAGACGGCATCGTCGCGCTCTCGCCCGGGAAGGAAGGCGTCGTCGCTTCCGCCGAGCTGGCGGGACGCGAGCCCGGGGAACGCATCGACCTGTTCGTCACGTCGGCGCGGCATTCCGAGATCCGCCTTTCGATCCATCCGACCGACAAGAACATCGCGCAGGATTTGAAAGAGGCTTACGAGACGCGGCGCCCCGTCGAGGGGCGCGTCGTCGAGCTGTGCAAGGGCGGCGTGCGCGTCGCCGTGCGCGGCAAGAGCGCGTTCTGCCCGATCAGCCAGCTCGATCTCAAGCGCGTCGAGACCGGAGCGGAGTTCATCGGCAAGACGCTCGTTTTCCGTATCGCCGAGTTCGGCGAGGACGGCCGCAACGTCGTCCTTTCGCGCCGAAAGCTCCTCGAGGAGGAGCAGGCGCGCGCCGTCGCGGAATTTTTCGAGCGCAACCCCGACGGCTCCATCGTCGCGGGCACGGTGACTCGCCTCGAGAAGTTCGGCGCGTTCGTCGAGCTCCTGCCGGGCGTCGAGGGCCTCGCGCACGTCTCCGAGCTCGCCTGGTCGCGCCTGGAGTCGCCCTCGGACCTTCTGACCGTCGGACAGAGCGTCGCCGTCAAGCTCCTCAAGCGCGAGACGGCGGAGGGCCGCCTCAAGATCTCGCTTTCGCTCAAGCAGGCGACGGAGAAGCCCGCGGCCGCGCCGGCCGCCGCGGTGGTCGACTCGTGGGCGAAGTACGCCGCCGGGCATGTCGTCGACGGCAAGATCACGCGCAAGGAGCCTTACGGCCTTTTCGTCCAGCTCGAGCCCGGCGTCGTCGGGCTCCTGCACCAGTCGAAGACCGAGGATCATCCCGAGTTCCACCTGGATCGCCAGAAGGTGGGCGACGCCATCCGCGTCGAGATCGGCGAGGTCAACCTGGCGGAGCGCCGCGTCTCGCTGCGGCTTCCGCGCGATCCCGACGCCGAAGAATGGAAGGGCCGCCGGCAGGCCGGCGACGCCGCGCTCGGCGCGCTTGGCGACAGCCTGCGAGCGGCGCTCGAGAAGAAGAAGCGCTAGTGCTCAGGATCATCCGACCCGCGCGGGGCTCGCCCGCCGCCGCGCGCGCGGCGATGGCGCGCGACGGCGCCGTGATCGTCGACGGCCTTTTCCCGAAGCCGCTGCTCGAAAAGATGCGCAAGCGCGTGCTCGCGCTGCATCAAAAGGGCGTCCTCCGCCGGCGCGGACTCGTGCGCGACATCGCCGGGCGCTACGCCGCGGTGCTGCCTTTCGAGGGACCGTTCCTCGACCGGCGCTTCTACGCCAACCCCGCGCTGCATTCCCTGCTCGCCGGCTTGCTCGGGAAAGACTATCGCATCAGCAGCCTAGAGACCGTGATCGCCCTGCCCGGCGCCTACGAGCAGCACCAGCACATCGACGGCGCGCTGCGCCTCGACCCTCATAAAGGAAAGCTGCCCGATCTGCCGCCGCACGCCGTGACGCTCTGCGTGCCGCTCTGCGACGTCGGCGAGGACAACGGCCCGACGGCGATCTGGGCCGGCTCGCATCGGGAGGCCCTGCGCGCGCGGCCGGCGAGCGAGCGCGCGATCCGGCGTAAATATCGCGAGGAGCACGTCGTCGGGCCGATGGGGCGCTGCTTCTTCTTCGACTACCGGGTGTTCCACTGCGGCATGCCGAACATGACCGCCGAGGTCCGGCCCGTGCTGATGTTCGTCTTCTGCCGCCCGTGGTTTCGCGACCAGAACCTGGCCGACGTCCATCCGCGCGTCGTGATCGAGAAGCGAGATCTCGCGCGGGTTCCGGCGCGCAATCGCGAGCTGTTCCTGCTCGCCCCGACCGCGCGGCGCGCTTTGTGGACGCGGTGAAGCCGCGCATCGCCCTCGTCACCTGCAAGCGCCTGCGCGAGCCGGATCACGACGCGCGGCCGATGCGCCGGGCCTTCCGCGCGCTCGGCGTCGAGCCCGTGTTCGCCGCCTGGGATGATCCGTCCATGGACTGGGGCGCGTTCGACCTCGCCGTGATCCGCTCGACCTGGAACTACATCCATCATCTGCCCGCGTTCCTCGCGTGGGCCAAGGGCGCCGCGCGCTCGACGCGGCTGATGAACCCGTATTCATTTATTCGCTGGAACAGCGACAAGCGCTACCTCGCCCGGCTCGCGCGCGAAGGGGTTCGCGTCGTCCCGACGGTTTACGTCTCGAAGGGGCGCGGCGGCAATATCCCGCGGGGCTGGGACGACGTCGTGATCAAGCCGCGGGTCGGCGCGGGCTCGTTTTTGACGCGCCGCTTCGGGGACCGGAAAAAGGCCGAGGCGTTCTTGCGAAAAGCCGCGGCTTCCAGAGACATGATGATCCAGCCTTACGTGCGATCGGTGGAGACGCGCGGGGAGCGCAGCTTCGTCTGGATCGGCGGGGCGATCACTCATGTCATCCGCAAGAGCCCGCGCCTGCACGGCCACGCCGAGAGCGTCACCGCGAACCATCGCATCGAGAGCGACGAGCGGCGCTTCGCGCTGAAGGTCCTCGCGCCGTACCGCCGCGCGCTGCTCTACGCGCGCGTCGACGCCGCGCGCGACGATCGGGGAAGACTCATGCTGATGGAGCTCGAGCTCATCGAGCCGTCGCTATTTCTGCGGGAGAACCCCGCCGCCTGCCGCCGCTTCGCGCGCGCCTGCGCGCGGTCAGCGCGGGGAGTAAAACGTCTCGAAGCGGCGCAGCGCGTCGATAAACGTCGGCGACGGCGCCGCTGACGCCGCGCTCTCGCGCAGGGTCCGGTCGCCGGTTTCGGGCCAAGTCCCGCCCCACGTCGCGCAGCCGAGGAACTTTCCGGTGTCGACGCAGCGAGCGCAGGTCTCCAGCGAGATGCGCTCGAAATAGGTCCAGCCGAACGGGTAGTCCACGAGCGACGCCGGAGAGCCGGGAGGAGGCGCGCTCCCGCCGTCGGCGGATTCGTCGGGGTTCGGCCAGGAGTCGCGGAAATACGGCGAGCAGGTCTTGCCGGGCGCGCACTTGAGCGCGTCGTGGTCGACGAAATAGCCGTCCGGCGTGCGCATGAGATTGCGGCTCTCCTGGCCGTTGCCCCAGTCGATGTCGAGTCCCGCCTTCTTCTCGACGCGCGCGATCTGGACCATCCGGATCTCGCGGCACGCGGGGCACTCGGCGGACGGCGTGAACGAGACGCGGCCGCGCAGCACATCCTCGCCGGTCAAGGGATCGATCAGCCAGCTTTCCTCGGTGGCGAACTCGCCGAACGGGACGCGGAAGCTCGCCGCGAGGGGCGGCTTGCGTGGGGCTTCGCCCGGCTCGGACATGACGCTCACGCGGTCTTTGACCCGGCGCAGGATCGCCTCGTCGCGGTCGCGGCGGCTCGGATCGAAACTCGAGGGCGAGACGGTCTGCGCGCGGACGCCCGGCGCGGCCAGCGCGACAAGAAGGACCGCGGCCAGAAGGCGCGCCATGCGAGTAAGATGCGATATTCTTCGACGGCGCGCATGGGCCTTTGGGCCCGGCAAAGGCGCCTAAAGTGAGCCCCGCGTGCGCAGGCCGGCCTTCGCGACGGTGGCGTCGAGAGCCGGATCAGCCCGGGCTCCGGCGGCGAGCAGGATGGCGAGCGCGACGGACACCTGAGAGAAGGTCAGTCTCCCGCGGGCGGCGTTCCGAACTCGACGATCTGATACCCGATCGTTCCTCCGCCGATATCGACGTAAGAAACGTAGAACCAACCGTAGCCGTAAGTCGGGGCTCCGACTCCGTCGTGATGCGGTTGGAACTCGCCGCCCGCGTAAATCCCGCCCATCCCGTTCATCTGGTCGACGACGAGCTGCCCGTTCGAGCCGTCGGCTCCGGCCAAGCCGGTCGCGAGCAAGGATCGCAACGCCGACTCGACGTTGCCGGTCCACGGATGATCGAAATTCACGGTGGTTGAAGTCGTGCCTCCACCCGGCGGCGGCGCGGGGGTCGTCGTTCCACCCGGCGGAGGCGTCGGCGCGGTGCTTTTCGCCGCGACGCTGACGACGTCGCCCATTGGGTTATAGTAGAACCCGCTGGGGTCGCCGGCGGGCGGGTAATTCCCTACGACACCGTTCGCATTCGCGTTGGGCGGCGACACCGCGCCGGGCGGCAGTTGGCCCGCGGGGGGCTGCTGCGTGGCGCTCTGGGGCGTGGCGGCGGGATGACGCGATCCCCAAACAAACTCTCCGACGGCGCCGCTATGGATGTACTCGTCACCGTACCACAGGGTCTGCCCATCCCCGGGCCAGAACAGTCCGGGATACGACACGTTGAGGCCGGCCGCCGCCGAGGGCGCCCAGTTCAAGTCGTTCGGATTGACGTCGTTGAGGATGAGGTAATTGTAGGCGTCGTACTTGGGAGAGCCCGCGCCTCCATTCGGATGGTCCTGCGGGCTGAATCCCGCGAAGGTATAGTTGTTGGCGTAGTTGCCGTTGGCGCCCAACGTCAATGCCGGATTGGGCCCGTAGGTCGTTATCTGTGCGTCGGCGACGGCGGCGCCTCCACAGGCGAAGGCCACGAACATGCCGAGGCGCGAAAGCGTTCTTCCCATGCGTCAAGGATGGCTTGGCAATGTCCGATTGTCAAGGCGGACGCCTGATTTTTATTCAATTATTACCGAGCTCTTAGCGTCTAGCCGACCAGGCGCGCGAACACGCCGTCGGCGATGAGGGCGTGCGCGGTCTCGTTCGGCTGGAAGCCGTCCACCGCGAAGAGATCGGGCGTG
>CAZRIP010000068.1:0-1507 GCA_964600165.1 uncultured Elusimicrobia bacterium
GCGGGAGAGGAAAGCGGCCTGGCGGATCGCCTGCGCCGCGCCGCCGTCTCCGAGGCGCTGACGGCGCTCGAGGCCGCGCGGCGCGGCGGCTCGAAGGACGAGGCGGCGCTGGCGCGCCGGCGGCTAGACGATCTGCTTTCGCAAGCGGGCAACGCGCAAGGCTCCGCGGCGCTGCCGAGCCTGCCCGCGCCCCAGGGCGGCTGGCGCCTCTTCTTCGAGAAGCGGCTTCCCCTGGGCCTCGTGGCCTGGGGCAAGATCATGATCTGGTCGCTGTTGATCACGTCGTCGTGCCTGGCCGTCGCCCTGCTCGGGATCGTTCCTCCGCCGCTGGTGCCGGTATTAATCTGGGGAGGAATACTGATGGTCTTCCTCGTCAAGAAAGGCCCGCGCTCGCATCTGTGGGCGCGCGGCGGGCTCGTCGCCTTGCTGCTCGGCATGATGGTAAACCTCGCCGCGAACCCGGCTCACGGCTTGATCTGGATGGGCTTCGCCTGCTTCAACCTCCTCGTCGCTCTCGCGACCGTGGAGAAGACCATTCCGGGGATGCTGACGAATTGGGGCGCGCCCGGGCGGATGGCCCGCTACCTCATCGCGCGAGCGCTCCCGGCCGACGCCACCGCGCGCCAGAAATGGTGGACGCGCGCGCTCGCGGGCACGCGGCAGGCCCGCGACCTCGCCGCGCGCGAGATGCTCGCCGCGCCCGAGGAGGCGGCGGCGATGTCGGGGCCCATCGGCGCGCTCGCTTTCCAGGACCGCGAGAAGATGACTCCCGAGCTCATCGAGATCCTGGCCAGGATGGGATCGGGCGACGCGGACGCCGTGCTCCAAACGCTCTCCCTCGTCGGCTCCGGCCCGCAGCAGCAATGGGCCAAGGACGCGCTGGCCAAGCGCGAGGCGGCGAGGCAATCCGCGCTGCAGCGTCTGGCCGAGCCGCTCGCTCCGGCCGCGCCGACGGCCGAGGACGCTCTTCTGTCGGCGGCGAGGGCCAAGCTCGCCGCTCCGGCCGAGAACCTGGCGGAGCGCCTGCGCGCCCAAGCGCTGGCCGAGGCCCTCGAGACGGCCGAGCGCTCGTCCGGCGACGAGCGGCGGCTCGCGTTGGAGCGCGTGAGCGCTTTGATGAGCGACGGCGCGGGCGCTCAAGGCTCGAACGCCCTGCCGGACGGCTCGCCGCGCCTGGGCGCGCCGCTTTGGGCGGCGCTCGCCGCGGCCGCCCTCGCGCTCGCCGCCGGCTTCATTCCCGCCCTGACGACGCTCGCGGGGCTGTCGCCGCTGCTGGCCGGCGCGGGCGCTCTCGCCGGCGGCGGCGCCTTGGCCGCCTCGATGTCGCGGCCCCTGGACTTCCGCGACCCGCGCGTGACGCTCGGTCCGCGGGAGGAATCCTCGGCGCTGCCGGAGTGGATTCCCGCGCAGCGCGCGTTGGGCCGGCTCGTCGAGCGCCTCGGGCTCGCGGCCGAGCGGCGGCCGTCGCTGGCGCTCTGGAACGACGCGCCCGGAGACCCGCGCCCGA
>CAZRIP010000068.1:1607-21683 GCA_964600165.1 uncultured Elusimicrobia bacterium
GGCGAGCGCTGGCTCTCCGCGCCCCAAGCCGCGCTCGAGGGCCTGCTCGCCCACGAGCTCGGGCATCTCGCCACCGGCGAGCAGCGCTGGCGCAACGTCTGGGCGAGGCTCGAGAAGGCGTCGCGGTGGTCGGCGCTCGCGGCGCTGGCGTCGGTCCCGGCGGCGGGCTGGCTCTGGGCCGCGGCGGCCGGCGGCGCGTGGCTCGCCTGCTCTCTCCTTGGCTTCGCGTATTTGCGCCGCGCCGAGCTGCGCGCCGACCGCTTCTCGGCCGCGCTGGCCGGGCCGGCCTCCGCGCGCGCGTTCCTCGACGAGCTCGAGCGCTTCGCCCCCCGCTCGACGGGGTTCGTCGCCTTCCTCGAGCGCTTCCTCAGCGACCATCCGTCGCTCGACAAGCGCAAGGAAGCTCTCGGCGCCGGGCTGCCGCTCTAGGACGCGGCCGTCTCGCGGAGGATCATCGAAAGCCCGATGACCGGCCCGTCGGCCAGGCGGATCGGCGCCAGCGAGAACGCGCCCCAGAACGTCGACTTGTCGCGGCGCTCGAACTCGACGAGGAGCGGACCCGAGAGCTTTCCCTCGGCGGCCGATTTCAGGCGCGCGTCGAACTCCGCCCGGCCTTGCTCGCGCGCGAGCGAGCCGGCGGCCCGCCCGCGCAGCTCGCTCTCGGGCCAGCCGAACATCCGCGCGGCGCTTTGATTGCAGTCGGCGATGCGCCCGTCCGGAACAAGGCCGATGATGCCTTCGGCCGAGGACGTGACGATGGCGGCGAGCCGCTTGAGCGACTCTTGCGCCCGCCGCTCGCTCGTCGTGTCGCGAATCACCACGACGCCGCCCAACAGCTGGCCCTTGAGATCGCGGATCGGGCGGCCGGTGACGTGGACATAGACCCCTTCCGGCACGCGCGGATTGCGGATGAACTGCTCGATCCCGTCGGTGCGCTCGCCGCGCAGCGCGCGCGCGAGCGGAAGCTGATCGGCAGGAAAGGGCTTCTTCGTCTCGGGCAAGAAGACGCCGTACTCGCCGGACCAGTCCTCGGGCGGGGCTTCGGTCATGCCTTTGCCGATGATGCGCTCGGCCTCCGGGTTCCAGAGGACGAGTTTGCCCTCGGCGTCGGCGACGACGACGCCCTCGCCGAGATTATGGATGATGAGCTGCAGCAGCTCGATCTCGGAAAAGATGCTGGAGGCGTTGCGCGCTTGGTTGTCGGGCATGGTTCCAGTTTAGCCCCGGCGCCGGCCGGCGCGCCGCAAAAATCTGCCTCATATAATGTTCGCGAAACGGCTTCCTTGTAAGGCGCCCGCGATTGTGCTATCATCCTTTCGCGGGGTAGAGCAGCCCGGTAGCTCGCAAGGCTCATAACCTTGAGGTCGCTGGTTCAAATCCAGCCCCCGCAACCATCTCCGACGGTAGAAGCGACAAAAACCCGGCCCGAAACGGCCGGGTTTTTTCTTATCCTGGGCCCGAAACACCACAAGGTTAAAGGGGGCCCAAAATGGCGAAAACGACCGTCGGCCGCACGTTCACCGCGAATTCAATCACCCTAGGACAAGCCTCGGAGGCGTTCCGTCTGCGCTGCCAGGCGCAGAACCTGAGCGCCGGCACGCTGATCTGGTACGGCGAGAACATCAAGCGCTGGTACCGATTCCTGGAGTCCCAAGGCGTGACGCTGGCCAAGGAGGTCACGCCGAACTTGATCCGGCTTTCCTTCGAAGACATGCGCGAGCGCGGCGTCAGCCGGAACACCGTGGCGCGCACCTACGGCGGCCTGCGCTGTCTGCGCGCGAGCGGATGATCGCAGAGAATCCGTTTCTACTCGTCGAAAAGCCGCGCATGGAGAAGAAGCTCATCAAGCCGATGTCGCTGGAGCAGGTCGGACGGCTGTTGGGCGCGATCAAGATCAAGCGCTGGACGGACCACAACCTGCGCACGATCGTGGTCCTGATCGTCGACACGGGCCTGCGCGTCTCGGAACTCATCGGGATACGCCGCGATCAGGTGGACCTCGCCGGCGGCGTCCTGCGGGTCATGGGCAAGGGCGCCAAGGAGCGCGAGGTCCCCTTCGGCTCGACGGCCAAGCAGGCCTTGTGGAGCTACATGGCGCGGCGGGGCGAGGTGCCCGGGCAGGACCTGCTGTTCGTCAACCGCTACGGCGGGAGGCTATGCCGGTATTGGATCGAGAAGGCAATCCGCAATCTCGGGCGGGAGCTGAACATTCAAGGCGTGCGCGTCTCGCCGCACACGCTGCGGCATACGTTCGCCACGCAGTACATCAAGAATGGCGGCGACGCGTTCAGCCTTCAGAAGATCCTCGGGCACTCGACGCTGGACATGGTGCGGATTTACGTCGGGCTCGCGGATACCGACGTGGTGCAGCTGCATCGGAAGTTCAGCCCGATGGATCGGATGGGGATTGTGCCGGGAGGCAAGCGAAGAGTCCTCGTGCGATGAAAGCCTTCCTCATGTCGTTTACTACAATATCCTTCGATGGCTAAGCCGAAGTTCCCCGAGTTGGAGGTCACGGACCCGATCGAATTTTGGCGCTCCCGCGCCATGAAGTTTGCCGACGGCCTCGGCGTGACCAGCTCGCAAGTCAACGAGGCTCTGGGCATCATTGTGACGGCCTTCGGCAACGATTGGCTTCGCGCGACCTGCGGACGCAAGTATTCGTCGGCATTTCTCCCGAGGCACCCCTTCACGTCGATGTTCAATACCGCAAGCGAAAGCGCCATTATCGAGGTGATGGAGATCGCCGCTTATCTTAAGGCTCTCTATCAGATTCCTTCGCTGGGCGCACTGATCACGAATCTCAAGGCGCGCGAGCAGTATGATGGGGCCTTGATGCACCTGGCATTCGCATACCGCTTCCTGAAGGCTGGCGGACGGGGCATGGTGCTTGAGCCAGATGTCGATCGAGGCCGCAAAGGAGACATCTATTTCGAGCTTGACGACAAGTTTTTGGTCGAGTGCTTTCGAGAGCGTTTCCCGGAGCAGGAGGTCATGGGGCCAGCGGCGACCAGACTCCTGCATGACCTCTTAGGCGCAGCCAACTGGCACAAACTCCGCGTAAGGCTCTGCATCAGAGTGAAGTCGAGCCCCGACATGGAGGTTCTAAAGCACATCGACACGGCCGCTCGGAACGCCATCGAGATCGCCAAGTCATCGGGAAGCGCCGACGTCGACGATCCCCTCTTCCAGATTTCTATGGTGCCGATGCCCGATCCGCAAATGCGCGGCAAGTTCGACCAGCAATGGAATGGTGGGGCATCGATTGGCCCAGCGGATTTTGGCATGGACTCCGTAGCTATACCGAGGCAGTTAATCGGGCAGGTTCGAGACGGCGTAGATGTTCAAGGCGAAGCCGGGTCTTGCGGTCTCTGGTGGTGGCCGTCCGACTTCAAAATCCCGGAACCCGCGACGCGCGTCAAAGCTTTCGCGACAAAAATCAGCGACAAGCTCTCTCAAACCAAGCGTGCTTCTGACAACCCGAAAAGAATCGTCGTCGCGGCTGCCTTCGAGGCGCGGCTCGATGAGCCCACGAGCAAGCTCATCATGAAGGCCGTCCAGCACGCCGTCGTCCCGAAGCACAAGGATGTCGCTTGCATCATCTTGAACTGTCGCGTCTGGCTGGCGAAGCATCGCTACGGTTACGCCGCGACCATCCTGCAAGGCAACACCGCCCAGGTCTTCAGCGATAGACTGACTCAGGAATTCAATCGGATCGAAACTCAGACCGACATTCTCGCAGAGTTGGGTTCCTAATTCTGCTCTAGTGCTCGGCGGGCCTGAAGCTCATTCTCTAGGAGTCCGAGAAAACCCTGGACGTCCGCTTCGGCGAGATCGTCGTAAACAAACGGCCCGCTAAGCCAGCGTTCGCTGACGATGTTTGCGAACTCGCGCAATTTCTCGAAATACTGCTGATCTGCGCCCAGCGGGAATGATCCCAAGGTCTGATCATTCAGCACGGCTTCCAAGTCGTTGTGCGACAGGACTCGATTGCGCGCAGCGCCGATCCCCTGCGCTTTGTCCTTCACCGGGAGCAGCGTTTCCATTTCGAGTCGCAAGTCATTTAGTCGCCGCAAACTCTGGGGGTCCCACTGGCCAAATTGGATGACGTATTCGATCGTCAAGTTTTCTCGCCCAAACTGCTCGGCCGGATCGTGAAGTTTAACGATCTCGTGCAGTGCGTATTCTTGCGTAATTGGATTCAATCTGCGCAGGAAGTCGAGTGCGCGGGACCTTCCCAGGCGGCTTAAGAGTGGATTATCCTCGAACAACTTCCGGTGGATCGTCCATGCGACGTGAGTCTGGCGACACAAATCGCAGAATTTTTCGGCAACCTGGGCATCCACTGCTCGTCTCGCGCTCATTCTCGTCCTCAGTTATCCGATTAGTTCTTCAGAGAGAGCTACCGCACCGGGAATCTCGAATTCAGCGGCCGAAAAACCGCGGCTGAGGAGATTCTCTGGCAAAAGCCAATCCCATTTCTCTCGCCGCTTATTCTGGACGGACTCGGCGAGCTGTTCTGGCGATGGCGGAGGGACCGAAGCAATGTTACTGAGCCCGGTGCGTACATCGACCTCCTGCACCCCAATAACGACGAAGCAAACGCCTTCGTTGACGGCCCGAAGATTCTGTCGGGATAAAAGCAATGCCAATGTATCGTTCACGCGGTCACCCTTCCAGGTGAATACATATACATCTGCACCCGCCGGCAGAATTCTCTGCCGTCCCAAATCCATCGCCGAAAATGCCTTGCGAGCCTCGCCCAATTGCGTGGCCGCGGTCGCATCAAGAAATGAAATCGGGGCCGACTCCAAGAGAATGCTCCGCATTTCTTCTCGAACATGGTCGTGGGCCTTGCCGCCCATGCCGTCGAAGATCGGCGGCTTTCCTCCTTTGGCCGGGATGACTTGAATCAATTTCTCCGACAAACTGCACTCCATCACCTGCCAGCGTCTCCCCGCGAAAATAATGTAGCTTCCCTTCTCCACAGGCCGAGATAGTGGCAGCGTTCCGAGAGTCTTACCCCCAGACACAATCCGGAACTCCTCATCGGAAGCGAAAGCTGCCAAAAAACTGTAGTGATTAACAAGGCGCTCTCCGACCGGGCCATGAAGAAGCAGGCCGGAAGCGTCCTGCGTCAAAATTTCCTTCTCACCAAGCCCGCGTAGTAGTTCCGCAAACTCGGCCTTCGTCAGATTCGGGAACAGTTTACTCTCGCAAAGTATTCCCCATGCTTGTGCGGCCGATAACCCCCCGTATTGCGCGATGAGGGCTAATAACTGCTGGATCAGTGTGGAAAGATGTAAGCTGGCAACCTGCGGCGGCTCGTACCATCCTTTAACGAGTAGCCGAACCTGCGCGATAGTCTGGACCAACCCCTGCCGCAATTGGTCAGGGAGCGGCGTCTTCGGGGTTATCTCCCGCTCAAGAGAATACGAACGCAGTATCGCCGGCTCTCCCTTGCGGCGTCCTGATCGTCCTAATCGTTGACGAAGACTAGCCACCGATGGCGCTGGCCCAACCTGCGCGATGCTGGTGACACTGCCGATATCGATGCCGAGTTCGAGCGTGTTCGTGGCGACTGCCGTGGCAGGCCGCTCTCCCGATTTCAGGGCTTGCTCCGTCTGCTCTCTGACCTCTTTCGAGAGACTTCCATGATGCGGCCAGAATTCATTAGGGAAGCCATCGCGCTCACAAAAACGCCTGAGCTGATCCGAATAGGTCTCAACCCGAGTACGGCTGTTCGGAAAGACAAGATTATTCGATCCGCGTAGCGTCTTGTAAAGGCTTTCGCCTATTGCAAGCGCCCCGGCGGACGGCTCATCGGGCTTATCCTCCGATGGTTTGTCATAAAATCCCTTCACGATAACTTTCAGTTCCTGGCCGCTGTCATCGCTCTTGATGATCTGAACCTTATCACCGGCTCCAGGCCTCAGGAATTCTGCGGCGAGTTGCATTTCGCCAAGAGTAGCGGATAGGCCGATTCTGACAACTCGACGCTTAAGCGCCGTCTCGATGCGATGCATGAGCGATTGAAGTTGCTTCCCTCGCTCCGATCCGATAAAGGCGTGTAACTCGTCGACGACGATGTAGGCTAGTCCGCCGAAAGGACCCTGGAGGGCATGCCCTTGCCGCATGAGCAGCCCTTCCAAGGACTCCGGAGTAATTAATAAGCAGCCGGATGGGTTCTCGAAGAATTTTTTCTTCCGCGAAGCAGCGACGTCGCCGTGCCAGCCGACCACGGGAATTTCCAAGGAGGCGCATAGCCGATCCAGTCGATCCCACTGATCATTGATGAGCGCCTTGAGCGGGCTGATGTATAAAGCGAAGCGCGGAGTCTTGGATGCCAGGAGCGCCGTCAATATCGGCAAGAACGCCGCTTCCGTCTTGCCTGAAGCGGTCGCCGCTGCGATGATAATGTCATCGTCGCCTTTGAGGATGAGTGGAATGGCGCGCTCTTGAGCGTCCTTAAGCTCCGTCCAGCCGGCTTGCCAAATCCAGCGTTGGATGCGTTCTTCGAGAAGGTTAAAGCTCGAAGACGGCTCAGGAGAGTTTGAAGCTTGTGAGCTCATCCCCGCCTCCGTCGGACTGCCCCTCGCTCACAGGCAAATCCGCAGCCCCGCCAAGATCCTTCTCAACAGGCACCTGACCGAGCATTTCTCGCCAGTTCGCCGTTGAATTCTGGTCCAAGATAGCCAGCAGATTAATGAAGGACGTGATTGTCGTGCGCGGGGTTCGAAAATAGGCCTCTCCGATGCGCTTCTGGCAATGATCCATAAAGGCGGGCAATGCTTCATCGGGAACCAAATATTTCGCAGGGTCGCCGTAAGCGTAGACGTGCCGCAACTTCTCCAGTAGGACGAGGAAATTCTCCGGAGAAAGATTCGCGAGCCGCAGGACGGGACCGCTGAAATCCGACAGCCCATCTTTCGCGAAAGTATTCTCCGCCAATCGCGATTGGAGCGCTTGGTAGCTGTAGAGTCCCCTGCGCGGGTCCAGCACGAACTCGGGAGTGCCGCCGAGCAAAAAACCGACGCCTTCCGCCGACCCCTGCAATGAATCGTTGAGGATTCTCAGAATCTGCTCGTAGTTGGCGTTGCGGGCTTGGGAATTCGAGAGCTTATACAGGTTCACCATTTCGTCCAGGCACACGAGCAAACCTGAATAACCGGCGAGACGGACGAAGCGCGCGAATAACTTCAATTGATCATAAAACGAGGAATCGTCGATGATTCCCCGAACCCCAAGGGCTTCACGCGCCTCGGTCTTGGTCGAGTACTCTCCACGAAGCCACCGGACCGCGGCCGCCTTGAGATTGTCGTCGCCGGATTCAAAGCTCTTCCAGTAGGCCGCGATAACCGCCGCGAAATCGTAACCGTTTACCATCTCGGAGATTTGTTCGAGCTTCTTGCGAATCACCGTCTCCGTAGAAACGTTGGCGGCTTTCGCTTCGCTCATTGCCGAGGAGACGAACTTTTCGACGATGCTTGGCAAAGCGCCGCCCTCCGGCTTTGTTCGAGTGGCGGCGTTCTTCATCAGTTCAGCAAAGAGGGAGCGCGCCTGACCGCCCGTCGCATGAAGCCTGCGATCCGGGTTCAGATCGGCGCTGATCACGACCATTTTCTTCTCCAAAGCGACCGCGCGGACCAAATTCAGGAAGAAGGTTTTGCCCGACCCGTATTCTCCCACCACGAAACGGAAGATCGAGCCGCCCCCGTCGATTCGCTCGATATCCTGAATTAGCGTTTCCAATTCCCGCGAGCGGCCGACTTGGATCAAGTGCTGCCCGGCGCGGGGCACGACGCCGGCGCGGAGTGATTGGACGACGGCATCACGGTCACGCGGCTTGATGGGTGTCATCGGTAATCTCCTTCAGAATATCTGCGTTAAGGTCGATGGGGTCTTCGCCCTCAAAGAACGGCTTGTCGAATTTCTGGTAAGCGGCGTCATTGATGTGCTCCATGGCGCCATCTATCAACAGGCCGTGATCCTGGGAAATTTCCATCAACTCACTTCGCGACCATTGAGCCCGCGCGGCGAGGACGCGCAGGAAGGCGGAGTGATCGGCGTCCAAGCCAAGCAGAGAATCTCTAGCGGGCTCTTGCTCTTTCTCGACCGGCTGTGGCGCAGGCGCTGGCGGCTGCGGGTGTTGATCCGCGAAGATTGAACTCAATATCGCCGAGACCCTCTCGGAGTCGGCCTTAAGCGCGGCGACCTTCGCGGGATCGATCTTAATGGATTTCGCGCCATCCGCCGGGGCTTTGGGGATTTTGTACTGCTTGGCAGTGGGATCGGCTGGGCGAACGGAGATCGGCTCAGAGGCCGCCGCGTGAACGTTGGAGTAGACCATCTTCGCGTCCAAGCCCAATAGTTTGAAAATCTTTTCGAGAGTTTTAACCTCAGCCGGCGTTACTTGGTGATCCGCTTGGGCCACGAGAGCAAGAAATTGCCCCAGCGATTCTTTTGCATTCTTGGTCAGCTCGGCGATGCGCGTTTTCAGTCCGGTCAATTTTGGAGGCTCCGCCAAAAGCCGTCGGGTAAGCGCATTGAGCCGCGCGCGCTCAGCCGCGGAGAAATCAAGCCAGCCTTGTAGTTGCTTCAAAATGAAGGTTTGTTCCGCTTCCGGGACTGATCCGTCCGCCCAAGCGACGGCAACTGCCAGATGGAGCGTCAACGATGCAACCGAGTATCGCGAGTCGGTCGGTGCGTTCGCCGCGTTGGCCTCCGCGGCAAACAAGACGATTTGAGAACTATCCGTCGGCAAAGTCCCGCCGAAGCGCGTATCCGGTTCGATGCCAACACCGGAGCCTCCCAACGCCCTGCAAATGGCTTCGAATCCATCGCGGCCGACCTCTTTCCAATCTGGGAACCAGGCCCGTAATTCGCTAAAACGGAGCAAGGCAAAGCCGCCGCTCTTATCGACGAGGCTGCGCGCCAGATCGAGAGATTTTCGGGGCGATTCCGGCCAGAGGGAAGGTGGGAGCTGCAATGTGGCTTCAAAACTTCCGGCCCTTGCCTTGTCTTTGCCGACCGCCCGACTATAGGATTCGAGATATGGATAGCAGCCTTCAGCTATCGCCTGCAACTTTTTGACGGGAGTCGAGAGCGTGCTCACATCCGGCAAATCCAATTTCACCCCGAGCCCCGAGCGATTCATCCCGAAGCTCGCGCTAGCCGGCCTGTAGTCCAGTCTCAGTTGAGTCTTATTGCGCGGAAGCTTCATCCCATCTCCGAATTCCCGGCGATATTCGTGGATGAAGACCTTCTTGAATTCTTCAGGACATCGGCGTGCAGGAGTACGCAGGCGTGTCGAGATATCGCCGATGAGCCAGTCGTAAGCCCACTCGGCAGGCAAAGGCTGGTCATCTGCGGAGCATTGCGCAAGACCTACCCGATGAGAGAAGGTGAGATACCGCCCGGGCAACTTCGGGGGTGGGTTTTTATAAAGTTTGTCCGAGAGTTTGCGCGCCCATCCGATGTATTCGAGGAATGATCCCGCGTAATGCTGGAAAGAACGATTTTGGTAGATTGCGAGAAGCCGCTCAATTTCTTTTTCGATGGCGGGTATTTCAGCCTTGGCCTGTTCGCTCGTCTTGACGTCGTGAAGCGCTCGGCGCTCGAGGCCGTAGAAAAACAAGAAGACATAACCCGCATCGGCCTCCGGGTCCTGCCTGCCAGTCGCATGCCAACGCAGGTATGCCGCGCGAGCATCAGGAGAAGCTCCTGCGTAAGATGGCCAGTAGGATAGTCTGCGCTCGGAGCAATCGTCGATGCCCTTCGCGACGGGAAGTTTCGGATCGATCAGCGCCGGCTCTGGACCGCCCGCACCTATCGAACCAAGTCCAGACCCAGAGTAAACCATCCCCGCCATGTCGAATCCGGCGACCTTTACGGACTCCAGAGCAGGCTTCCAGAATTTGTCGCCATTGGAATCCGTGACTCGATACCCATACCCGGAAGACCCCATCCCGGTCGACACCGTGATGCGTAAGCCGAGCGATCCGAGGTCTTGGCGGCTTTTCGGACTTTGCTCGACGGCAACAATCGCACTTTGCCGATTGGATTCCCATCTAAGCAGCCAGAGAACCAATCCAACGATGGCGAGAAAAATTATCGTAGCCTCGCCAGTATCGCTTGTAGGAGCTTGTGGCGTAGCGCTCGCAGTTTCACCATTCTTCCGCTTGGCGGATCGGCCCCGACCTTTCGGCTTGGCAGAACTACCCGCATGTGTTCCATTGGGCGCGACGGCATGAGGAGATTCGCCGCCCAACAACCGCGTTCCATTCGGCGGGTACGGGAGGTCGCCGCTGAAGACTCCGCCGTAATAAAAGTAAAGCCGCTCATTCGTGTCGAGCATGTCGACAACGAGATAGGTGGCGGAATCCTCCGTGATAATTCCAGCAATCCTAGCTCTTCGCCCAAACGTGGCTAGGGGCGGTACTGGTTCACCCTCCGCGCTAAACACGGTGGGGTGCCGCATCGGAAGTTGGATTGTGTTCGTGCGGGACTCGAAGGAGAGTATTCTCCCGGTCCATCGTGTTTCTTTAAGCTCTGCGGCATGAACGGGAGAAGCGACGGCCCCGAGGAAGAGCAGGATCGCAGCTAAGCGCTTCAAGAAGTGGTCCCCGCTTCGCTTTGATCTTTCTTGCCCATTAGGCCGGTGACAATATCGCTCAAGAGATTTTCCAGGCCCTTCAATAATGCCCACTGAACTTCTTGGTACTCTGCTATCTGGGTCGGATAATTCCTGCCGATCAGCTTCTGATAAATTGCACCAACTTCCGAATGTTTATCCTGAGCATGCGGCCCCTGATCAAAGTCGTGGGCCGAATCGACTCGCAGACGAGAAATTTCATGTATGAGAGTAGGACGACTCCCAGAGAACTTTGCTCCCTCGCAAAATAATTCCCAAAGTGCGATGAGGAACAGTTGGAGATCCTCGTGCGTCTCAGCGGGCTTCTGAATCTTAAGACAATTCATCTCGTTTCGCGGTGACGCCTGGAAGACCCCACTGCCGCCTTGCTTGGCTGCCACATTTGAGATTGTGAACCTCAACTCAATGATGCTTCGAGCGAGCGGCTGAAGATCGCGCGAAACATACTTGGCGGCATCGAGGATGAGCGGATGCGGATCGCCGCCGACCTCCGCGCAAACATCGTCATAAACCTTTCGAGCTGCTTTCAGCGCGCTCTCGGTCGAGCTAAGACGGCCTGATCCGTCGGCTTCACGTCCAGGACTTCTCCAATAATCAAACTGCTGCTTGGCGGCCAAAACTTCCGAACGAGAAGCCTCCAAGTATTCCTTCTTGAGGTCGGCTACACTGGTTCGCCCGCGGGCCAAAATCTTCATATGTACCTCGCCCGAATGGAAGAAGCGCATCTCGTCCACCCCGTCGTACTCGATCCACTTCCCACCATAATTCTCGAACCGGGCAACCCGGATGAGCCCATCTTGGGCAAGAACGATCGCTGCGGCTTGAAGGTCATTGAACGACATACTCCATTGATGCGTGAACTGATTGAAAGGCACAGGGTTGAACTGGTAGTCGGGCACTTTTACCAAGTGCTCGATCAGCCGGAACTTGGCCTTCGCTGTGTCAATTACTGACATCGCTCGCCTCTAAAACTTGCGAAGAAGTGCCGCTATTCTTACGCGGCCGGCCCGGAATCGGCTTGGTTTCCAAGCCCTTCATCCGCATTTTTTCAAAGCGCGTCCGCCAGTGCCGAACCGTGTTTTTGCTGACGCCAAGCTGCCTGGCGATCTCGTAATTGCTCTGGCCGCGAGAGGCGCGGAGGATGATGTCGGCACGCAGCGCGGCGTACTTCGACAGCACATTGAGCCGGTATTTCCCGAGGTAAAGACGCTCCTGAAAAGTGAGATCGAGCGGCGGTTTTCGTGGTCTCGGCATGGGGCCCAGATCATCATACGAACTCGCAGGCGATAGGGTCAAATCTTTCCGGCTTTTCCCCTATGAAAACGAATAATCACGACCCCTCTGAAACGAATTATATGTAGGAGGTTCCAGCGGCCGGGCCAAAACAGGTGCGATTCAGGCAAGTGAAGTCCGGTTCCAACAGGGCTTCCAACAAAGCTATCGCCGCGCAAAAACTGATGAAAACAAAAAACGCTGAAGCCGCTGCCCAAAGTCGCCCGCCTCGATTCGCGCTAAAGCGCTCATCGTTTCCCGACCCCACCCCCGCTACGAAGGTGAAGAGTGCGGTGGTGGGGTCGGGAAATCGGCGGGCTGGGGGCAGTGGAGGAAGGAAAGATGTCTGAGAATTTTGGGATGGTGAGAGGAGAATTGAGGATCGAGGAAAAGGATATTGAAGTGTTATTGGCGTTGGAGAAATGGGGTCTGTTGGGACTGGGACAACTGGATGGGATGTTGTTTCGGAGAGAGGTTGGACAGGAGGAAAGGACGAGATTGTTTTTCAACGAGATCGAGCGGAAGGACTACTGGCTGGGGGCATACAAGAGGCTTCGGAGGCTGGAAGTGGGCGGGTTGATAAGGGCGGAAGAGTACGTGAATCAGCGGAAAGTTTTCTTTTTGACAGACCGGGGCCATGGGGTTTTGAAGGAGCTTGGGCGGGCCAGGTTGAGGCGGAATCTGAGGGCTTTGTCGGAGTTTGGAGCGAGGCATGAGCTGGCTGCGGCGGCGGTTGGGCTCATGGTTTCGGAGGTCTTGGGACTGCCAGTGACGAGCGGGCGCGAGCGGTTTCATCTGGGCAATTTTAAGCGAGGCGAGCGCTTGGTCTTGCCGGATCTGGTGGTGCCGATCAGGCCGCAGCCGAAGGCTTTGGAGATCGAGCTTGTGCCCAAATCCAAGGAGCGCTACGCCAAACTGTGGGCCGCTTACCGGGGCAAAATGCCGGAGGATGCCGCCCTACTTTATCTCACGGGCTGGCCGCGCGGCGAGGAGTGGATCATCGAACTGGCCTACAAGATCGGCTGGGATTTCATCTACGCCGCACCCTTGTCCGAATTCCGCGACGCCTTCGGCCGTCGCGGTTTTACGCGCCGCAGGCTGTCCGGCGGCTACGACATCTTATCCCTCGCCCGACCCGCGCAGGAGAATGCAAATGGAAATGAAGGACGCCTCACGGACGTTTCTGAACCGCTGCACAGCCCTCAACCTGGCCCCTGGAACGGTGGACTGGTACGGCCGAATACTCAATGAGTTGACGGCCTTCCTGGCCGCGCGCGGCATCGAGGAGTTGGCGGCGATCGCGCCTGCCGGCTTGCGCGATTTCCTGGCCGAGCTGCGCCGCCGCGGGCAGGCTTCGGCTACGGTCTTCGGCGCCTACGGCGCGCTGCGCTGCGCGTTCCGGTTCTGGCATCGGGAGGGCGTGCTGGCGACCAATCCCATGGCCCTGGTCGAACGGCCGAGGCGCGAGCGCGTGTTGATCCGGCCCATGAGTCCCGACCAAGCGGCGCGGCTTCTGGAGCAACCGGACGCCAAGACCTTGGAAGGTCTGCGAGACCGGGCGCTGATGATGCTGATGCTCGACTCCGGCCTGCGCGTGACCGAAGCCATAACGGCCGAGGCCAGCCGGATCGACTGGCTCAACTGCGCGTTGACGGTGATGGGCAAGGGCCGCAAGGAGCGCAGCGTCCCGTTCTCCGCCCGGACCTGCCAGACCATGCTGGACTACGCCCGCAGGCGCGGCCAGGGCCGCGTCCAGGCCCCGCAGTTCTTCCTGGGACCGCGCGGCAGGCCGCTGGACCGCAGCGGCGTCCGCAAGGCCGTGGCGGGCTACGGTCGCCAAGCGGGGATCGAGGGTGTGCGCGTCTCGCCCCACACGCTGCGGCACACGTTCGCGGTGCTCTACATCCGCAACGGCGGCGACTCGTTCAGCTTGCAGGAGATCTTGGGGCACTCGACCCTGGAGATGACGCGGCGCTACGTCCACTTGGCGCGGCGGGACGTGGCGGAGCAGCATAAGAAGTTTTCGCCGATGGAGCTGATTACGGGTGGACGGAAGCAGGAAAAAGCGCTCCAGATTGCTACGCTCGAGCGCTACGCCTCTGAGCGTAGCAATCTGGACACCCCTGTGTCTATGGAACGCGCCTGAATCTGACTGTTCAATGTAGCAGTGCAATGTAGCACTTTTAGAACACATTATAACTGACTGCATCAGTATATAGCATTATAAAACAATCATTTAATGCGATATATAAGTAGCATTGACAAGTAGCACTTTTTAGGCTAAACTTCACCCATGTTCCCGGTCCTCCCATCTCGAATTCCTCCGGAATTGGACCAGCTCATTCTAGACGTAACAACCGCCTCAGCCGCCCTGGGCCGCGGAATCAATCCGCTGATTCTGGAGGAGATCTCCCGTCTCATGGTCAAGGTGAACAGCTACCACACCAACGCCATGGAAGGGAACCCCTCGAAGCTTAAGGACATCGAAGCAGCCCTCAATAAGCACCTATCTAAAGACAAGACTGCTCGCAACTATCAGCAAGAACACTTAGCCCATATCGAAGTCCAAGAGGCCATGGTCCATCGGCTCAAAGCAGAGCCCGACCTAAAGATTTGCTCCGAAGAATTCCTCCGCTGGATACACGAGCAGTTCTACAACCGGCTTCCCGCGGACATGCGCTTCGCTACGACCGTGAGCGGCGAATCAGTCCCCGTGGTTCCCGGAGAGCTGCGCGATCGAGGGATCAGCGTTGGCCGTCACGACACACCCGTGGTCACGCGCGACGAAGTCCACTCTTATCTAGGCAAGTTCGAGGAATCTCTCAGCCCCGAGAGATTGGCGGGCTCGCAGAAGCTGCTCGGCATGGCATCCTCCCACCACAGATTTCTTTGGATTCACCCCTTTCCTGATGGCAACGGAAGAGTCGCCCGGCTCTTAAGCATCGCCTACGCCTACAAGATCGGGATCGCGACTACCATGCTCTGGACGGTCACCCGCGCTTTCGCGAGACACCGACCGGATTATGACGCGAATCTGGAATGGGCTGACCAGAAACCTCGAAACTCTCTCGATGGCAGAGGCCCCCTCTCCGAAGAAAACCTGGTCAAGTTCTGCGCCTTCTTTCTGGAGTGCTGCAAGGATCAGATCGGCTACATGGACGAGACCCTCAAGCTCGCGGAACTGGAGCGGCGCTACGGACATTACATCGAGGGCCTTGAGAAGGACAAGATCATCTCGAAAGCCGGAGTCAAAGTCATGGGGCAGCTGCTGCTGCAAGGAGAAATCCCGCGCGCCCAAGTTCAAGGAATCTCCGACGTAAAGCAAAGGCGCGCCACGGATATCATCAAGGAGTTATTCGACGCGAAGATCGTTCGAAGCGAATCGGCATACGGTCCTCTACGATTAAGCATCACGACTGAAATGTCGGCCATGCTATTCCCGGGACTCGCTTAATGGAGCCGCGCTGGATCAATCGCGCCGCGATCGACGTTCGGCCTGCCCAGCCATTCCTGGCCGGCGAGGAAAGCAGTGCAGCGTTTAAGCAGGATTTATGCTAAACGCATCATTCCCGTCTGTTCGGAAAGGTACACTGTAGTATGCCGACATTAGCGTTGTTCCTGGTGGTAAGCTACTTGGCCGGCGCGGCGGGAGCGTTGTTCATCAGGCCCAATATGCGGGGCTGGTATATGACGCTGAGGCGTCCCGGCTGGGCCCCGCCTCGCTGGGTCTTCAGGACGGTCTGGGCGGTCCTCTATGCGGCCATCGGACTGGCCGCCTGGCTCGTCTGGCGCTCAGGCGGGACAGGGCGAGGGATCGCTTTGGCCTTGTTCGCCCTTCAATGGGTTCTCAACGTGGTCTGGCCGGCCTTGTTCTTCGGTCTGCGACGATTCGACCTGGCGCTGTTGGAAAGCGCGGTTTTATGGCTCTCGGTCTTGGCCATGTTGGCAGCCTTCTGGTCGGTGTCCGTTCCCGCCGGAGCGCTTATGATCCCGTACCTTGTTTGGGCGACCGTCGCGACGGCGCTCAATTACGACTATTGGAGGCTAAATCAATAGAGCAAGAGCATCCCTTCTTTTTAAGGATTCTTCGCTGCTCGGCCAATGAAGCGAGGCGGCGGTTTTGAATACCGCTTCCGACAGCGCGTCTTCGGTCCAGGAGGCTTGCATGGCGGTAGCCGCGGCGGGTCATCTCGGCGACGAGAGCGGCGTGTCTTCGGTAGAGCGCCTTGAGTTTGCCCTTCCATCTCAGCGTCTCGGGATGCCGAGAGTAGCCCCGCTTGTCTTTGGTCAAGATCGACCACACAGCATGGAGCTCCCGATGCTCGCCGAGCAAATGTTGCCGGCAAAGGGTTGGCGGCGGCAGATCCCATATCCTCATGAATGATTCATTTTACGAAAACGGAGGCACGGCGTGATTCTGCTGACCGGGGCAACGGGTTATATCGGCGGCAGACTTCTCAAGAGGCTTGAAAGCGCCAGCCGCGACGTCCGCTGCCTGTCCCGTCGGCCGCACGCCGTCCGTCACGACTCGCGTCATGTCGAAGTGGTCTTGGGAGATCTCCTTGAGCCCGCCGGCTTGGCGCAGGCGATGCGAGGCGTCGACACCGCGTTTTACCTGGTTCATTCGATGGCCGATGCCCGCGGCTTTGAAGACAGCGAGCGCCGCGCCGCCGAGAACTTCGCCCAAGAGGCGAGCCGCGCCAAGATCAAGAGGATCGTCTATTTGGGCGGTCTTGGCTCGGGGCAAGGACTTTCGCCGCACTTGGATAGCCGCCAACAGGTGGGACGGATACTGAGAGAATCCGGCGTCCCGACCATCGAGTTCCGCGCCGCGGCGATCATCGGCTCGGGAAGCCTGTCCTTCGAGCTCGTCCGCGCGCTGGTGGAAAGACTGCCTATCATGATCACCCCGCGTTGGGTGTCGGTCAGGACTCAGCCGATCGCCGTGGAAGACGTGCTCGATTATCTCATCGCCGCCCTGGACGCTCCCGCGCGCAGCGTGGTCTATGAAATCGGCGGGACCGATCAAGTCTCCTATCTCGAAATCATGAAGGAGTATGCCCGGCAGCGAGGCTTAAGGCGCCTGATGATCACCGTGCCGGTCCTGACGCCGCGGTTGTCCAGCCTATGGCTGGGCCTGGTCACGCCGATCTATGCGCGCGTCGGCGCCAAGCTCATCGAGGGAGTCCGGCACGAGACGATCGTCAACGACGACGCCGCGCTAAAGGCCTTCTCGGTGCGGCCGCGAGGCTTGGGGGAAGCGATCAGCCGGGCGCTCGCCAACGAAGACCGGGAATTTTCCGAGACGCGCTGGTCCGACGCGCGCTCTTCGGCGGGAATCGCCCCGATGGGAGCGGCGCTTCCGGGGCCGCGCGTCATCGCCAGCCTCCGGACGCGGGTCTCGGTTCCCCCGGCGCTGGCCTTTGTGCCGATCGCGCGCATCGGCGGAGCGACTGGTTGGTATTACGGAAACTGGCTGTGGCGGCTGCGCGGGTTCATCGACCAGCTTGTTGGAGGCGTGGGCTTGCGCCGCGGCCGCAAGAATCCGGAACGACTATCTCCCGGCGACACCGTTGATTTCTGGAGGGTCGAACGCGTCGAAGAGGGCCGCCTTCTCAGGCTCTTCGCGGAGATGAAGCTCCCCGGCAAGGCGTGGCTTCAGTTCGAAGTGGACCCCGACGCCGGCGGCGCGACGATCTGTCAGACCGCGATATTCAACCCGGCCGGCCTTCTGGGTCTTCTTTATTGGTACGGCCTCTATCCGATTCACTGGCTCGTCTTCCGCGGCATGCTCAAAGGAATCGCCGGCAAGGCGAAATGAGGGCAAGAAAAATTCGTGTAAAGCCGTTCTCGCCTGCTCCAGCGCAGCCCGCTGAGGCTCTTCCTTGCGCCAGTGCTTGATTATCTTGTCCATGGCTTCGATCTGCTTGTAGAGGTGAGCGGGCAAAACCTTGCCCCTGGCGCGCCGAAGACAAGGTTGTTATACTAACATTGTCTTTAGACTGATTAAGACAAGGTTATGAAACGCGAAGAGCTAACTGCCCAACTGCGTGCACCGTACGATCCTAAGCGAGGCTGCGGCGTCGCGAAGACTCCCGAAGCGGGATACGAGAACATCTGGTTCGTCGTTCCCCCGCCGCCGCCCCGGACGCCTCCAGCCAAGCTCCCGCTGAAGGCCATGGCGAAGGCCGCCGAGATTCTCGCGCGGCAGACGGAGTTCTCGGCCATGGGCGGCGTAGACAAGCTCATCGCTTACTATTTCGTCCGGCGCGAAGCGGTGGAATCCTCTCGCATCGAGGGAACGTGGTCCACGATCGATCATGTCTTGACCCCAGGCGAGCTCCAGGACGGCGGCGCGTCTCCGGACGGGCGGCAGTCGGTGCGCGGATACGCCCACGCATTGGAGACCCACCTCGCTCGCGCGGCGAGCAAGAAAGAGCGCGTCTTCACCCTCAAGACGATCTTGGACATCCATCGCGAGATCGTGGCCAAGGACCCGAACTTCCGGGGAGAGGCGGGGGTGCTGCGCGCCCCAAAGCGGATCGGCAGCGTCGTCCAGATCGGCGGCTCCTTCCGCAAGGAGGAATCGACCTACAATCCCGCCCCTCCGCGGTTCGTGGCTTCCAGCCTTAAGTCCGCGCTCGATTGGATGTCGGACGAGGAGCTGGCCCAGCGCGGCGACGCGGGAGTCAACGGCTTCACGCTGCCGGTGCGGCTGGCGGTGGCTCACGCGCACTTCGAGGCGGTGCACCCGTTCTCCGACGGCAACGGCCGCGTGGGCCGCGCGTTGTGGCCGCTTCAAATGGCATGCGCCGGCCGCATGCCGCTCTACCTCTCCGGCTTCGTCGAGGCCTATCGCAACGACTACAGCCGCGCGCTCCAGTCCGCGCAGAAACGCCTCTCCTACGGCGAACTCATCGAGTTCGTCTGCGAAGCGATCCTCCGCAGCGAGGCCGAGGGCTCGGCGTCGCGCGCGGCGATCGAAGGCCTGCCCGCCCGTTGGCGCGCGCGCGCGCGCTTCCGCGGGTCCTCGACGGCGCTGCGCGCGCTCGAATTGCTGCAGCGCATGCCGATAGTGACAATCGCCGTGCTGGTGGACGAGCTGCGCGTCACGAAGGAGGCCGCGCGCGTGGCGGTCGAGCAGCTTGTGGAGCGCGGCGTAGTCAGCAATCGGGGGCGAGCCGGCCGGACCCAGCTCTTCGCGGCCGAGGAGCTGATCTCGCTTCTTTCCCGGCCGTTCGGATCGGATGCCGAGGCCGCGCTCGAGAAAGGTCGTGCGCTGCTCAAGCCCGAATGAGCTCCGAGGTCTACCAACTTCAGGTCGCGCTCCAAGACATCGAGCCGCTCATTTGGCGGCAAGTCGTCGTGCCCAGCTCCATCACCTTCGCCAAGCTCCATCGCGTCATTCAGATCGCGATGGGCTGGAAGGACTGCCATCTTCACCAGTTCGTCTCGAAGAGCGCGGGGCCGCTCAAGGCCGGGCACGAGAAGACCCTCAAGCTCAGCGACATGGCCAAGAAGGGCCCCGGCTCCTGCTTTAACTACGAGTACGACACCGGAGACAACTGGGTCCACTTCGTCGTTCTCGAAAAGGTCATCGACCTGGGCCCGCTGCCCGTTTTCTTCGACTGCATCGCCGGCGCGCGCGCCTGCCCGCCCGAGGACTGCGGCGGCGCCGGCGGCTACGCTGAGCTGCTTGAGATTCTAGCCGATCCGAGTCATCCCGAGCACGAGGATCGGCTTGAGTGGGTCGGCGGCAAGTTCGACCCCGAGAAGTTCGACCGCGCCGCCGTCGGCAAGAAGCTCAAGCGCCTGAAGCCCTGAAGTTTAAATCCTATACTGGGCACTAATCTGCTATACTTTCTGTGGCCTCAAGGTTAGACGCTTAACCGAGCGGCGATGACGGGAATCCTCGACGAAGGGTCGCGAAAGTTTTCCTACGCGACTCATAACCTTGAGGTCGCTGGTTCAAATCCAGCCCCCGCAACCAATTTCGCAGTTTCTTCGACGAGAAACAGGATCGAACCCCGGTCAAAACTGACTGGGGTTCTTCTTTTTTGGACCCCACAAAACGACTCCATCTCGCAGGCCCGCGCCGATTCTCCCCTGCGCTACGAATCCGTTAGACCTGCGCCAAGCCTCCATCGACG
>CAZRIP010000069.1:0-21679 GCA_964600165.1 uncultured Elusimicrobia bacterium
GAGCGCCGAGGCGAGCGCGACCGCCGTCAGGTCCGAGCCGCCGCGTCCGAGCGTCGCGACGTCGTCGTCGTCGGTCAACCCCTGAAAGCCCGCGACGGTCACGATCCGGCCGCGCGAAAGCTCCCGCAGGATCTTGCGCGGCCGGATGCGCCGGATCTGCGCGCGGGTGTGGGCGCCATGAGCCTCGATGCCGGCCTGCGCGCCGGTGAGCGAAACGGCGTCCTGACCTCTCGACTTGCACGCCATCGCGAACAGCGCGATCCCGACTTGCTCGCCGGTCGAGATAAGCTGGTCGGTCTCGCGCTCGTCAGGCGCCTCGGCGACGCGGCCGGCGAGGGCGAGCAGCTCGTCCGTCATCTCTCCGGGAGCCGAGACCACGACGACGACGCCCCGGCCTCGGCGGCGCTCGGCGATGGCGCGCTCGGCCGCGCGCTGGATCTTCTCGGGATCGGCGACGGAGGTGCCGCCGAACTTCATGACGGTGATCTTCACGGCGTCAGGAGACGGTCGCTCCCTTTCGGTCGATCGGAAGCGTCAGGATCTTGCTTTTCTTGCCGGCGGTGAAAAAAGCGGCTTGCATCGCGACGCCGATCTTCTCGGCGCCCTCGCCCTTCTTGCAGAGCGCGAGGACGGAGGGTCCCGCGCCCGAGAGCGCGGCGCCGCAGGGCGCGGCGGCGCGCGCGACCTCGCAGACCTTGTGCAGGCCGGGCACGAGGCGCGCGCGGTAGGGCTCGTGCAGGCGGTCGCGCATCGCCGCGCCGAGCTCCTTCCATCGGCCGGCCGCGAGCGCGGACACGAGCAGCGAGACGCGCGCGACGTTCTCGACGGCGTCCGAAAGAAGCACCGTGTGGGGAAGGACGGCGCGCGCCTCCTTGGTCGGCAGCTCGAAGTCGGGGACGCAGACGACGGCGCAAAGGTCCTTATGCACGGGAAGCGGGAAAGTCGAGTAGGTCTTGGCCTCTTTGACCGACAAGACGAGGCCGCCTTGCAGCGCCGCGGCGGCGTTGTCCGGATGGCCCTCGAGCACGGCGGCGTAGCTGAGCAGCTGCTCCTTGGACGTCTTGAGATCGAGCAGCTTATCCGCGGCGAGCAGCCCCGCCGCGGCGGCCGCGGCGGAGGAGCCGAGCCCGCGCGCGAGCGGGATTCTGTTTATACAGCGAAGGACGACGCGCCCGTCGAAACCGCCCAAGGTCTTGGCCGCGCGCGCGATGGGATTGGTCTCGTCTTCGGGCAGGACGCCGGCGCCTTCGCCCTCGATCACGACCTCGATCGGGCCTTTTTTATCGTAGAGCTCGGCGCGGACCTCGTTATAGAGGCCGAGGGCCAGGCCGAGGCAATCGAAGCCCGGGCCGAGGTTGCTCGTCGTCGCGGGCACGCGGACGGCGGCGCGCCGGATTATTTTCATAAACGGAGCGCCTCGTCGGCTTTGACGACGCGGCGCTTGAATTTGAGCGTCATCGGCGTCGACGGGTCCTTGAGGCCGTGGCCGGTCAGGATGCAGACGGACACGCCGTCGGGCTTTCGACCCGCGCGGCAAAGCTTCAAGAGCCCGGCGAAGCCCGCCGCGCTCGAGGGCTCGCAAAAGACGCCTTCCTCGCGCGCGAGGAGTTTCCAGGCGGAGAGGATCTCGGCGTCGGTCACCTTGTCGATGACACCTCCCGATTCGTCGCGGGCTTTCAGCGCGCCGTCGCGCGAGACGGGCGCGCCGATGCGGATCGCCGTCGCGATCGTCCTCGGGTTCTCGACGCGGCGGCCGAGCACGAGCGGCGCGGCGCCGGCCGCCTGATAGCCCATCATCTTGGGCTTCTTGCCGCCGAGCTCCGTCCAGCCCTTCCAATACGCGGTGATGTTGCCGGCGTTGCCGACGGGCATGAACTGGAAATCGGGCGCGCGGCCGAGCTGCTCGGCGAGCTCGAAGGCGCCCGTCTTCTGGCCCTCGAGACGGAGCGGGTTGGTCGAGTTGACGACGGTGAATCCCGACTTCTCCGCGGTGGCGAGCGCGAGCGACAAAGCGGCGTCGAAAGAGCCGTCGACCTCGAGCACCTCGGCGCCGTGCATGAGCGCCTGCGCGAGCTTGCCGAGCGCGACCTGCCCCTTGGGAAGCATCACGACGCAGCGCAGCCCCGCTCGAGCGGCATAAGCGGCCGCGGACGCGGCGGTGTTGCCGGTCGACGCGCACAGGACGCCGCGCGCGCCGAGCTCGGCCGCTTTCGAGATCGCCACGGTCATGCCGCGGTCCTTGAACGAGCCCGTCGGGTTGGCGCCTTCGAACTTGAGATGAAGCGAGCCCGCGGGCAGGCCGGCCTTCGCGGCGAGCCGGTCGGCGCGCACGAGCGGGGTGTTTCCTTCGCCGAGAGAGACGATGGGCGTCTTGCTCGACACGGGGAGACGATCGCGCCAGCGCTCGATCAATCCAGGCACTAGAGCATCCTCATGACGGTGTGGCGGCTCTCGACGGAGGGAAGGCGCAGGATCTTCGCGAGCGCGCGAGAGAAGCGGCCCGACGTCGTCTCGTGCGTCGTCAGCACGACGGAGGTCCCGGCGCGGCCCTTGGCCTCGGGTTGACGGATGGAAGCGATCGAAATCCCGCGCTCACCGAGCGCCGCCGCGATCCGGGCGAGCACGCCGGGCTTGTCGGCCACCGAGAGGCGAAGATAGAACGAGGATACGTCGTCGTCGGGGTCGGCCTGCGCGCAGCGCGCGGCGGGGGCCGCGGGCGCCGGCCGGCCGCCCAAGATGTCGCGCGCGAGCATCAGCACGTCGGCGACGACGGCCGAGGCCGTCGGGCCCGGCCCCGCGCCCTTGCCGTAGAACATCTGGTCGCCCGCGAGCGAGGCGCGCACGAGCACGGCGTTGTACTCGTCGCGCACGGACGCGAGGGGATGGCCGAGCGGCACGAGCGTGGGCGCGACGTGCGCGGCGACGCGCGGGCTCTTTCCCCAGGAGATCTTGAGCGCGCCCAGAAGCCGCGGCGCGCGGCCGAGGGCCTCGCGCGCGAAGCGCACGTCCTCGGCCTCGACGCGCTCGATGCCCTGCCGCGGAAGGCGGCGCTCGTCGAGCGGCGCGCCGGTCAAGAGCGCCGCCAGCACGGAGAGTTTTTGCGCCGTGTCCGCGCCGGAGACGTCGAAGGCCGGGTCTTTTTCGGCGAAGCCCAGGCGCTGCGCCGTCGCGAGAGCCTCGGCGTAGGGCGCGCCCTCCTCGAGCCGCGACAAGATGAAATTCGTGGTCCCGTTGAGGATTCCAAAAACCGATTGGATCTCGTTGGCCGCCAAGCCGGTCTCGAGCGCCTGCACGATCGGGATGCCGCCCGCGACGCTGCCCTCGAAGCAGAGCCGTCCGCCGCCGCGCGCGCGCGCGGCCTGCAGCTCGCGCCAGCAAGAGGCGAGCAGGCGCTTGTTGGCGGTGACGACGTGCCGGCCCTTCCCGAGGGCCGCGAGGGCGAGAGCGCGCGGCGCGTCGAGCCCGCCCATGAGCTCGACGACGACGTCTACCTCGGAAACGTCCAGAAGCGCGAGCGGCCGGGTGACGCGGCGCACCGACGCCGGCAGTTTGAGCGCCCTGGCCTCGCGCGCGACGCCGCGGTCGCAGACGGCCGCGAGTTCCAGGCGCGCCCCGAGCGCGGCGGCGTAGCGCCGCGCGTTCGAGCCGAGGAGCTCGACCGTCCGGCGGCCGACGAAGCCCAGGCCCGCCACGGCGACGCGGATGGTCCTCATGGGGGCATCAGTCTACAAAACAATGACCTTGACTTTTCCGGCGGCGCGCCTAATAATCGAATCACATCACGGTGATCGACACGGGGGAGAAAATGATTAAGTCCACGGTGCTCGCGGCGTGCGCGGCGGGAATGCTGGCAAGCGTATGCCTCGCGGGAGAGGCCCCGGCGCAACGCCCGGCCGAGGGAAGTCCGCTCGACACGAGGGTCACGGTCAGGGTCAAAGGCGTCCCCATCGCCAACTTTCTCGACACCATCTCCGGGCAGGCGAAGGTCAACTTCATCATCACCGAGGGCCTCGAGAACAAGCAGATCACCGCCTTCCTGCAGAACGTCACGGTGCGCGAGGCGCTCCAGATCCTGTTGGAGATGAAGGGGATGACCTATCAGCAGATCGGCAATACCAACACCTACGTCGTCACTCCCCGATCGAGGGCCGTCGACCCGGTGGTGACCCGGATCTATTCCCTGCGCCAAGTCCACCTTTCGTCCTCGGGGGACGAGCATGCCCCCATCGTCCTGGCGGTGCAGAGCGTGCTCAGCAAATCGGGCCGGGCCGTGGCCGACCCGAGGACCGACAAGATCGTGGTCACCGACTTCCCGGAGTCGTTTCCTCACGTCGAACAAGTGATCGCCGAGCTTGACGTCCCGGCGGCGAAATGAAGTCGCGTTGAAACTGAGGCGATGCTTCTCCGAGCTCTAGCTCTCGCCGTCGCGTCCTGGGCGGCGGGCGCGTCGGGGCCGGCGCCCTGCGTGCGGAAGGCGCGCGGCGCCGTGCTCGAGCCCGCGTCGCTCGACGCCCTCGTCGGCTGCCAGCAAAAATCGCTGCGAGACGCGATCCGCGGCTTCGCGGATGATCACGGCGGCCAGGAGCCCGGCGACGCTCAGCTCGAGGCGTGGCAAGACCGGCAGCGCGCCGAGACGCGCGCCTATCTCAAGCGCCGCGCGAGCCGGCCGGCCTCGTCCGAGCGCGGCCAAGAGGAAAAACCGGCCGCGACGCCGAGCGCGGAGGCCGCGGACCTGCAGGCGCTGAAAGAATCGCTCTGGAAGGAATCGGACGGCGGCAAGAACGGCATCACGCCCGACATGGCGCGGCAGATCGCGGACTCTCTCAAGAAAGAGCAGGGCGGCGTGAGCCCGGAGATGCAAGACCTGCTCGACTCGCTCAAGCGCGACGGCGGAAACTTGACCGACGATTCGATGCTCAAGCTCAAGAAAGCCGCGCGCGAGGCCGACGGCCAGGGCCTGGACCTCGGCGTCGATCCCAAGATCAAAGCCTATCTGCTGGACCCGGCGCAGGACCCGGCGCCCGCGCCGCCGCCGACCGACTAGGGCTTGGCGCTCTGGACTTTGTCCCAGGACGCCACGAACCAGCGGCCTTGATGGCGCACGAGCTCGTCATGCTCGACGCCGCCGAAGTCGCCGCGCGCGCCCTTGGTCTCGACGACGTAGGAGATCGTCACGGCCGCGCGGATGTAGGAGAGCTCCTCGAACTCGATTTTGCGCAGCTTAAAATGCGCCGCGCCGTTGTCGGCGAAGAACTTTCGGCCCCAATCCCGGATCTGGTCCTGGGTCATCGGGTGCGTGATCGACGATAAAAAGAGCGAGGCCAGCGCGTCGGCGTTGCCCGTCGCGAAGGACTGCGCGACCTCGTCGTAATACTCGCGAACTTCGGCCTCGAGCCGGACCTCGTCGTTCGTGAGGGGCTTTTGAAAGCTTATGTAGCCGCAGCCGGACCCGAAGGCGGCGGCGGCGAGGACGAGCGCGGCGCGGCGCACCATGCCGCGATCCTAGCATTTGTCCTCAGACGCGCGTAGAGCGCGGCGGCGAGGAAGGCGCCCATCGACAGCGCGCGCAGCGCGAGGTCGCCGTGGTGGAGCGCGGTCAGGCCGACGAAGGTGTGCGTCAGTCCGCTGCCCCACCAAAAGCCGCGCGAGACGTTCGCGCGCGCGCTGGCGTAGACGGCGACGGCTCCCGAGATCAGGTAGGCCGCCACCGCGGCGCTGCGAGGCATGCCGTCATGATACCGGCGGGCGCGCGACGGCCCCATGGCGCGGCCGCAAAACTTGGATGACGACCGATTCAGCGCGTCGTCGTCGACGGCGCCATGCCGTAAGGCATCGTCGACGGGGCCGGCGCGGTCTCGGGGCTGGGGGTGGCGGGAGGGGTCGTCGTCGGCGCCGGCGGGGCCATGCCGTAGGGCATCGGGGCGGTCGGCGCCATGCCGTAAGGCATCGCCGCCGCGGGCGCGGGCGCCGAGGAGCCCGCCACCGTGTAAGGCATGATGGAGTTGGAAGGCATCTTGAAAAGCCCGGAAGTCTGCAGGTTCTTGCGGTAGCTCGCGGCGATCGTTGTGGCCAGCGCGGGCATGAGACGCCGGTACTTCGCGATCAGGTCGTCCGGTTGGAGCTTGAACTCGTAGCTGGTGCGCGCGCCGGCCGCGTCCGAGACGACGTCCTCGTGGCGCCAGAGCGTATGCGAGCTGCCGGCGCGCAGGACCCGGGTCACGGCGGCGAGCGTGGGCGTCGCCGCGTCCTCGTCGCCGGCCGCGATTTCCCAAGCGAGGTTGACGTCGATGATAAGCGCATCATCTAGGGTTAATAGAGTCGAGTAATTGCGCGGCACCGGGCGCTCCGGGTCGTCGACGTAATAGCGCAGCTGCCAATCGAGCACGTCCGCGGCGCGGTTGTAGAGCTTGATCTTGTCGGCCGTCAGCTCGGGGGCTTCCGAGAGCTCGATGAACCGGCCCGGATGGCCGCTGTTGTTCTTGAGCTCCTTGGACAGCAAAGGCAGAAATTCGGCGGCCGGATCGAAGGACGGGGGGAGATATTGGGCGAGCTCCTTGGACTTGCGCGTCTGTGAGTCGTCTTGCACCGATTTGACGACCAAGCCCAAGCCGGGGACGATCTTGGCCGCGGTCTCGACTTTGGAGTCGTCCTCGACGAAGATCGGGCCGGGCGAGGCGTAGACGAGCAGCAGAGTGCGCTGACCGTCGGCGATCGCGCCCTTGGGCAGCGTCTGCTCCTCGAGCGAGACGCAGCCGCCCAAGACGAGCGCGGCGATCACGACGGCGGCGCGGGCTCCGGCGCTTCGGCTCACGACTGCAGGATACCATTCCTTGACTTTGACGGCAAAGGGACTTAGAATGGAACTCCGTGTCCCACATCAAAAGCATCCTCAACGAGCTCTTCACGCTGCAGCGGGCCGATCCTCCGAGCAATAAGGAGAAGGTCGACGCCGGCGCGCTCGAGCATCACGCGATCGAGCTTCACGCCCAAGGCAAGTTCGACGAAGCCATCGACGCCTGCATCCACGCGCTGCGACTCAATCCCGGCGAGTCGTCGATCGCCGGCAATCTCGCGTATACGCTCGTCTGCGCCGCCCGCGTCGACGAGGGCATGATGGTCGTCGAAAAGTCGCTCCAGATCGACCCGCGCGATCCCGTGGCGCTCGTCGCCAAGGGCCGCTGCCTCATGGAGCTCGGCCGCTACGACGAGGCCGCCTTCATCTACGACGCGGCGTCTTCCCTCGATCCGCGCAACGGCCTCCTCCAGCTCAACAAGGGCATCTGCCTGGTTTATCTCAACAAGGACGTCGAGGCGCTGCCGTGCCTCGAGGACGCGGTCAAGCTCTTCCCGGGCAAGGCCGAGGCCTGGAGCAAGAAGGGCGAGTGCCTCCGGCGCATGGGCAACTACGCCCAGGCCCTGCCCGATTTCGATAAGGCGCTTCAGCTCGACTCGTCCGGCGCCGAGGCGTGGTACGGCAAAGGCTTTTGCGAGGAGGCCTTGGGCAAGGCGGCCGAGGCCATCGTGTCGTACAAGCGCTTCGGCGAGATCGCGCCGCCGCACATGGCCGAGCAGCAGTTCATGGCGCGCCAGAAGGTCCTGGAGCTCGGCGGCTGAGCCGCCGGCACCGTCTTGATTTATCGGCGGACCGTTGTTACACTATAGGCAGCCTTCCTCGTGTCGCGCCGTCGACGCTGTCGCCTGCAGCATACGGTGAAATGTTAAACTGTCTCACGGAGGGTCTCTCTATGTCCAAGACACGGGATATCGACATTCAGATCCTCATCGACAAGTCGGTCGAGTCCGTTTACGAGGCCTGGCTCAAGCCCGCGCTGCTCGAGCGCTGGTTGACCCATAAGGCGGTCGTCGAAGAGGCCGTCGGGGGAGCCTACGAGTTGTATTGGGATCCCGAGAATGAGGAAAAGAACAGCACCAAGGGCTGCCGGATCACGGACCTCGTGCCTAACTCCGAGATCAGCTTCAATTGGAAGGGACCCGAGGAATACGCCGAGGTGATGGGAGACAAGACGCAGGTCTTCGTCCGCTTCGAGTCGCGCGAGGGCGGGACGTTGCTGCGCTTCGTCCACACCGGGTGGGGCTCCGGAGTCGAGTGGGAGAGCGCCCGGCGCTGGCAGGCCGAGGCGTGGAAGGAAGCCATCGAGAACTTGAAGAACATGCTGGAGAATACCGACAGGTTCCTGCAGAACGTGTCGATGAATTGACTTCGTGATCCAACGAGCCTTTGAAGCCGTCTTCGGGACGTCGAGCGAACGCCGCTTAAAGAAGCTGAGACCACTCCTCGAGCGCGTCAACGCGCTTGAGGAGGAGGTCAAGGCTCTTACGGACGAGCAGTTCCCCGAAAAAACGGCCGGCCTCAGGAAAAAGATCCAAGAAGAGATCGAGGCCAAGACCCCGGCCGAGCTGCCGGCCGACGAGACCGAGAAGGAGAAGCTCCTCAAGCAGATCTGGTCGGAGGCGCTCGACGAGGCGCTGCCCGAGGCCTTCGCGCTCTGCCGCGAGGCCGCGCGCCGCACGATCGGCCTGCGCCACTACGACGAGCAGCTGCTGGGAGGCATGGTCCTGCACAACGGCGGCATCGCCGAGATGAAGACCGGCGAGGGCAAGACCCTCGTCGCCACGGCCCCCGTCTATCTCAACGCCTTGATGGGGCGCGGCGTCCACGTCGTGACGGTCAACGACTACCTCGCCAAGCGCGACTGCGAGTGGATGACCCCCGTCTACCGATTCCTCGGCCTTTCGACCGGCTTCGTCCAGCACGATATTTCCAACGAGGAGCGCCGCAAGGCCTACGGCAGCGACGTCACCTACGTCACCAACAACGAGGTGGGCTTCGACTATTTGCGCGACAACATGGTCGTGCGCCGCGAGGACCGCGTGCTGCGACCGCTCTTCTACGCGATCATCGACGAGGTCGACTCGATCTTGATCGACGAGGCGCGCACGCCGCTGATCATCTCCGGCTCGGCCGAGAAATCGACCGACCGCTACGCGATCATCAACCGCATCATCCCGATGATCAACGCGCGCAAGATCACCGAGGAAGAGGAGATCCAAGCCAAGTACAAGGGCGAGGCGCTCGAGACGGGCTTCGACGCCATCGTCGACGAGAAGAACCACACCGCCATCCTCACCGAGGAAGGCATCCAGAAGTGCGAGAAGCTCCTCGGCATCCCCAATCTTTACGACGACCTGGAAGGCGAGTGGGTCCACCACATCACGCAGGCCCTGCGCGCGCACCATCTCTATCAGCGCGACGTCGACTACGTCGTCAAGGCCGGCGAGACCGGGCAGGAAGTCATCATCGTCGACGAGTTCACCGGCCGCCTCATGCCGGGCCGCCGCTGGTCGGACGGCCTGCACCAGGCCGTCGAGGCGAAGGAAAATCTCGCTCCTCGCGAGGAGAACCAGACCCTCGCCACCGTCACGTTCCAGAATTTCTTCAAGATCTACAAGAAGCGCGCGGGCATGACCGGCACGGCGATGACGGAAGCCGACGAGTTCCTCGAGATCTACGAGGTCGACGTCTGCGAGATCCCGACGCACAACAAGATGGTCCGCAGGGACGACTCGGATTTCATCTACCGCACCGAGCGCGAGAAGTACAACGCCATCGTCGCCGAGATCAAGGAGCTCTGGAAGACCGGGCGCCCGATCCTGGTCGGCACGCGCTCGATCGAGAAGTCGGAAAAGCTCGCCGCGATGCTGCGCCAAGTCGGCATCCCGCACCAAGTCTTGAACGCGAAGTACCACGAGATGGAGGCGCAGATCATCGCGCAGGCGGGACGCAAGGGCGCGGTGACGATCGCCACCAACATGGCCGGCCGCGGCACCGACATCTTGCTCGGCGGCAGCCCGCAGGACCCCAAGGAACTCGAGGAAGTCAAAGCCGTGGGCGGGCTGCACGTCCTGGGCACCGAGCGCCACGACGCGCGGCGCATCGACAACCAGCTGCGCGGCCGCTGCGGCCGCCAGGGCGACCCCGGCTCCTCGCGCTTTTACCTCGCGCTCGACGACGAGCTGATGCGGCTGTTCGGCTCCGACCGGCTCTCGGGCCTGATGGAGAAGCTCGGCATGACCGAGGGCGAGGTGATCGAATCCCCGCTCGTCTCCAGGCAGATCGCCAACGCCCAGCGCCGCGTCGAGACCCACAACTTCGACATCCGCAAGCAGCTGTTGGAGTACGACGGCGTCATGAACAAGCAGCGCGAGGTCGTCTACAACCTGCGCAACGAGATCTTGGACAACGACTCGATCGCGAGCCAGGTCATGATGATGGTCGAGGAAGACTTGGACGAGAAGCTCGAGGTCTGCTGCCCGCCCGACGATTATCCCGAGACTTGGGACCTCCCGAGCCTCAAAGCCTACCTCGTGCGCGTTTTCGGCCTCGACGCCGAGCTCGGCGAGCCGGCCAAGCTCGACCGCGACGAGCTGCGCGCGAGCCTTCTCGAGAAGATCAAGGAGCTTTACGCCCGGCGCGACTCCGAGTTCGAGGGCTTCAATTTCCGGGAAGTCGAGAAGATGATCCTGCTCCAGATGATCGACAAGTCCTGGAAGGGGCATCTCTACGAGCTCGATCAGCTCAAGAAGTCGATCGGCTTGGTCGCCTACGGCCAGAAAGACCCGAAGATCGAGTATCAGAAAGAGTCGTTCCGCTATTTCGAGGCGCTGCTCGCGCGCATCCGCGAGCAAGCCGTCGAGTACGTCTTCAACGTGAAGGCCCCGCGCGTACCGCCGCCGCCGCCCGTGCCGGTGACGCTGCGCCACGAGTCTTCGCCGACCTCGGGCGCGGACGCTTCCGGCGCGCCCGCCGCGGCGCCCAAGCACAACGGAAAGCAAGAGCCGCATCCGTCGCTGCTCAAGCGCGAGAAGGCCGCGCTGCCCGAGGTCCAGAAGATCGGCCGCAACGATCCCTGCTACTGCGGCTCGGGCAAGAAGTACAAGAAGTGCCACGGCGTGGTCAAAGCCTGAGCCGCGCACATACTATGGGCGCCCATAGTATGTATCCCACCTCGAAGAATCTGCGCCTCGGCGCGCTCGCTTCTTTATCCGGGGTATTGATCGCGCTCTGCATGCCGCGCCCGGGGCTGTGCTTCCTCGCCTGGGCCGGCCTCGCCCCGCTGATCCTCGCGGTCCGCCGCGACGGCGCGCGGCCCGCGCGCGGCTTCGCGCTCGGGTGGATCGCGGGATTTTCCTACTACGCCGTCGTCGCGCACTGGATCTACGCCACCTGCCGCTTCGCGGGCACGCCGGCTTGGGTCGGCGTCCTCGCGTGGGCGGCGATGGGGGGATTTCTCGGCGTCCACTGGGGCTTGGCCGCCGCGCTCGGCGCCTTCGCCGCGGAGCGGCTGCGACCGGAGCGTCGGCCGTGGGGCTGGGCGATCGTCTGGACGGCGGCCTTCGCCGCCGTATCGGCTTGGGGGCCGCGCCTGTGCGGCGAGCTGCTCGAATACACCCAGTGGCGGCACGTCGCGCTCATCCAGGTCGCCGCGATCTTCGGCCCGCACGGCTTGGGATTTCTGGTCGCCCTCGTCAACGCGACCTTGGCCGAGGCCTGGGACGCGCCGCTCGAGGACCGCGCGCGCGCGCCGCGCCTGACGGCCGCCGCCGCCGCCGCGCTTCTGGCGGTCTGCTGGGCCTTCGGCAAGTGGCAGCTCGCGGGCCGCGATTCGGCGGCCGCCGCGTCGCCGGCCGCGCGCGTCGAGCTGCTGCAGCCGAACGTCGATCAGTACGAGAAGTGGGACGCCCACTCCGCCGACCGGATCATGGCGGGCTTCGAGGACCTGCTCGCTCTTCCGGCGTCCGCCGCGCCGAGCCTGATCGTCTGGCCGGAATCGTCGATCCCGCGCTGGGTCGACGAGGGCAAGACCATCGAGGAGCCCGCGCGCTGGAGCCGCAGGCTCGACGCCTTTCAAATGGTCGGCGTGGTCTCGAAAGACGACAGCGCCTCTCACAACGCCGCGTTCCTGATCGGCCCCGACGGCTCGCTGCGCGGCGGCTACTTCAAGCGGGAGCTCGTGCCGTTCGGCGAGTACGTCCCGCTGAAGTTCCTCAAGCGCTACATCGGCATCCTCGATCAGATGGGCGACCTGACGCCGGGGCCGGCGCGCCAAGCCCTCTTGGAGACGCCGCTCGGGCTCGCCGGCGTGACGATCTGCTACGAGGCCGTCTTCCCGCGCCTGTCCCGGCTCGACGCCGCGCGCGGAGCGCGGCTGATCGTCAACATCACCAACGACGGCTGGTATCGGGACACGTGGGGGCCTTACCAGCACTTCTATTTCAACGTCTTCCGCGCCGTCGAAAATCGGGTGACGATCCTGCGTTCGGGCAACACCGGCATCTCGGCGGTGATCGATCCCTGGGGCGTGATCACGTCGCGCCTGGAACTCAACCGGCGCGGGCGCCTCGACGCCGACGTGCCGCTCGACGATCCTTTTCCGGCGCGTTCGTTTTACGCCCGGCACGGAGACTGGTTCGCCGCGCTGTGCGGGCTCGCGGCGGCGGCCCTTTTCATCCTCGCGTGCGTCGGCTGATCTTCTCGCCGAAATACTCCGTCGACATCGGGGGGCACGTCTTCCCGACGCGCAAGTTCGAGCTCGCCGCGCGGCTGCTCGAAGGCAGGGCGCCCTTCGTCGAGCCTGCTGCCGCTTCCAAAGAAGATCTCCTGCTCGCCCACGACGAGGCCTGGGTCGACAAGGTTCTTTCCTCGCGGATGACGCTCGAAGACGAGCAGGCGATGGAGCTGCCGTTCTCGCCGGAGATCTCCCTCGCCCACCGCCTGGGCGCCGGCGGCACGGTCATGGCCTGCCGCGACGCGCTCGAGTGCGGCGTCGGCTTGCACTGCGGCGGAGGCTCGCATCACGCCTTCTCCGACCACGGCGAGGGCTTCTGCGTCGTCAACGACATCGCGATCGGGATCCTCAAGATGCGCGCCGAGCGGCGGATCTCGCGCGCCGCCGTCGTCGACCTCGACGTGCACCAAGGAAACGGCACGGCCGCGATCTTCGGCGCCGATCCCGACGTTTTCACGTTCTCGATGCATCAAGCGGGCATCTATCCGGTGAAACGGCCGCCGTCCTCCCTCGACGTCGATTTGAAGGCGGGCGCGGGCGACGCAGAATACCTCTCGCTGCTCGAGAAGAACTTGCCCTCCGTGTTTGAGGGAGAACCCGAGCTCGTCGTCTACCAGGCGGGCGTCGACGGCTACGAGCGCGACGTCTTGGGAGGCTTGAAGCTCACCAAGGCCGGCCTGGCGCGGCGCGACGCGCTCGTGCGCGAGGCCTGCGCGCGGCGCCGCGTTCCGGTCGCCGTCACGCTCGGCGGCGGCTACGCCGAGGACGCCGGCGAGACGGCGGCGCTTCACGCGCGAACCCTCGAGACCTTTCTCGTCGCCTGAGCGTCGAAAGATCGTTACGAATCGACGATGGCTCCGGCCTCGCCTCATTGTTAGGATTGGGGCATGCCCGATAGCGCAGGCCGCCTCGCGGCCTCAGGAGAAATCAAACACATGTCCAGCAAGGTCAAGCCGATCCCCGAAGGTTACCACAACCTCACGCCGTACCTCATCGTCAAGGGCCTGTCCAAGGCGATCGAGTTCTATAAGAACGCGTTCAGCGCCGTCGAGCGCGAGACGTACCAGGGCCCGGACGGCAAGGTCTATCGCGCCGAGCTGCAGTTCGGCGACTCGATCCTGATGCTGGCCGAGGAGTATCCCGAGAACGGCGCGTTCTCGCCGATCTCGGCCAAGCCCTCGGACTACGCGCTGTACTTCTACGTCAGCGACGTCGACTCCGCTTACGCCAAGGCGATCAAGGCCGGCGCGAAGCAGAAGACGCCGATCACCGACCAGTTTTGGGGCGACCGCTACGGCCAGATCGTCGATCCCTTCGGCTACACTTGGGCGCTGGCGACCCACTTCGAGGACGTCTCGAAGGAAGACCGGAAGAAGCGTATGGAAGAGCAGTTCGCGGCCGCGACCAAGTAGTCGACCCGAGCCGTTCTGAGAAAATCTCGACTTACCCCGGGGTAAGTCGAGATTTTTTTCGATCACCAGGAGATCGGTTCGAATAGGCCACCGGGGAGAGCCGAGTTTTTATAAAATGGCTCGATGTTCAAAGAGACCGCCGACAAGATCGACGAGCTGCGCGCTTTCCACGGAAAGCTCGGCAAGCTCCTCGACGTTCCCAAGCTGACCAAGGAGATCGAGAAGCGCGAGGGCGAGGCCGCCGACCCGTCCTTCTGGGCGGACTCCATCAAGGCCAAGAAGGCCTCGAAGGAGCTCAACGATCTCAAGAAGAAGTTCCAGCTCTGGCAGAAGGCCGACCAGCACCTCGAGGATCTCAAAGCCCACCTCGAGCTCGCCAAAGAAGTCGAGGATCAAAACGAGCTCAAGGAGGTCATGAAAGGCTTGGGCGAGACGACCAAGATCCTTTCCGAGATGGACATGCGCCTCAAGCTCCGGGGCGAGCTCGACGGCAACGACGCGATCATCGCGCTGCACGCCGGCGCGGGCGGCACCGAGGCTTGCGACTGGAACGAGATGCTCGTGCGCATGTACACGCGCTGGGCCGAGCGCAACGGCTTCAAGTTCGTCATCACCGACGTCCTCAAGGGCGACGAGGCCGGGATCAAGTCGCTGACCGCCTTCGTGCGCGGGGAGAACGCCTACGGCTTCTTGAAGGGAGAGCTCGGCGTGCATCGCCTCGTGCGCATCTCGCCCTTCGACGCCAATAAACGCCGACAGACGTCCTTCGCCTCGATGGACGTACTGCCGGACATCGCCGGCGAGATCGAGATCGAGGTCAAGGATACCGACGTCACGCTCGAGACGTTCCGCTCCGGCGGCGCCGGCGGCCAGAACGTCAACAAGGTGGAGACCGCCGTGCGCCTGATCCACAAGGCCACCGGCATCGTCGTCGCCTGCCAGACCGAGCGCTCGCAGCTGCAGAACCGCGTCAACGCGATGAACATGCTCAAGGCCAAGCTCTACCAAGTCGAGCTCGACAAGAAGCGCTCGTCGATGGACAAGCACTACGGCCAGCAGGGCGACATCGGCTTCGGCCATCAGATCCGCAGCTACGTCTTCATGCCTTACCAGCTCGTCAAGGACCTGCGTACGGGCGAGCAGACCTCGCAGATACAGACCGTCATGGACGGCGACTTGAACCCGTTCATCCAGGCTTATCTCGCTTGGGACGCGGCCGGCCGGCCGGATCGGCGGCTGTCCGACGCCGAAGAATAGGGCCTGGAAATCCGCGCGCTGCGGGGCTAAACTGCCTCCATGCGCGTCTCATCCCTCGCCGCGCTGCTGCTCGCGGCCGTCTCCGCCCGCGCCCAAGACACTTCGAAGCTCCACTTCACCAAGAGCGTCGATAAAATCGATCCCATGGTCGAGGCGGCCCTGAACGGACCCTCGCGCTGCGGCGACAAGCCCGCGCATCATTACGACGGGAAGAAAGGCTTCGGACTGCGCGCCGGCGACGGCGGCAAGGAAACCGACGCGATCCTGAAGCTGCTTGGAGCCAAGTGGCATTATAACTGGTCCAACCACCGCGACGAGCCCAGCGACGTTTCTTTTGTTCCCATGGCCTACGACGCGAAGCCCGAGTGGAGGGCGCAGAACGCCGACAAGATCCGCGCGGCTCGCGCCGAGGCCGTGCTCGGTTTCAACGAGCCCGACATCAACGGCGGAACGCCCGAGGATGGAGCGAGGGATTGGGCGTCGATCGAGGCCGCCGCCGGCAAGGACGCGCGGCTGGGAAGCCCGGTCGAGGGCACCGGCAAGGCCGCGGGCGATCCCCGGCACAGCTGGCTCGTCGACTTCATGTCGCGCGATCCCGGCCGCGTCGACTTCGTCGCCGTGCACTATTACCGCGGTCCCGACGCGGCGGAGTTCGAGAAGTTCCTGACCGAGGTCCACGAGCGCTTCTGCCTGCCGATCTGGGTCACCGAGTACGGCCTCGGCGACTGGACGTCGGGTCTGGCCAACCCGAGCGACGCCGCCGAGGAAAAGCGCTACGGCGAGCACATCAATCCCATCTGCACCGACGAGCAGCTCAAGCTCAAGGACGCGAAGAAGCCGCATCCGGTCTGCGTCGACCTGAGGAAGGCGCGCAACAGGGATCCCGAGGCTGGCGGGCCGAACCAGTTCACGATCGATCAGGCGGCGGCGTTCCTGCGCGCGAGCATGGAATTCATGGAGCGCACGCCGTGGATCGAGCGCTACTCCTGGTGGTCGCCGACGAACGAATCCGTCCCGCCGCAGACCTCGACCAATCTGCTGTGGTATCGCGACGCGAGCGGGCAGGTCCGGCTGACGCGCCTGGGCGAGGTCTACGCGAACGGGCCTTAAGCTTTCGCGTCGGGGGGAAGCGGCTCGAGATCGACGGGCATCTCGAGCGGAGCTTGGGGCTCGGGAAGCGGCGGCCGCGGCGCGGCCGGCAGAGGGACCTCGAGCTCGGCCGAGCGGCGCAGGCTCAAGCCCGCGATGAACGCCATCGCGCCGATGCCGCCGAGGGCGGCGAGCCGGCCCGTCGAAAATCCTTTCTGCGCGGGCGCCTCGTCGGCGACGACCGGCTTCCAGCGCGGCACGCTCGCCGAATCGATCGCCGCCTTCTTATCGGGCGGCGTGTACGCGGGCAAGGGCTTCGCCTGCGATGGCGCCGGCAGAGCGGAGGCCTGCGGGATTTCCTCGGGCAAGCCTTGGCGCTCGCGCGAGCCCTCGACGAATTGCTTGAACTGGTCCGGATCGGAAAGGTCCTTGCGCGGGGAGACCTTCTCGGCGCGCGCGGCCGCCGAGAGCCCGCACAAGAGCGCCAACGCCCAAGCCCGCTTCATAAAGGAATGATAGCCGCCGCTTGAAATCCGGCATGGGTCTAAAGACCCAGGCGCGTAGGCCTCGAAATGCTTATGCTTTCGGCGTGCTCGCCTCTCTGCTCCTGGCCGGTTGGCTGACTCCGGCCTTCGGCGCCGCCGCGCCGAGCGTCCCCGCGTTTCGCGCCTCGTTCGACTACTACGTGTTGTCGCTCGAGTGGCACCCGACCTTTTGCGCCGGCCGCGCGTCGCTGCCCGAGTGCCAAAACCCCGATTTCGATCGGGCGCTCGTCATGCACGGGCTCTGGCCGAGCCGCCGCGGCGACACCTCGAACTCGTTCGGCTATTGCGGCGTCGACGCGTCGATCCGGCAGCTCGACAACGCCCAGAGCCGCTGCGAGATGCCGGCCGTTCCGATCTCGCAAGAGACTCTCGCGCAGCTTTCCGCGAGGATGCCCGGCGTCGACGCCTGCCTCGAGCGCCACGAATGGTATCGCCACGGCACCTGCTCCGGGCTCGACGCCGAGACCTACTTCGCGTTGGCCGACTCCCTCGTCAGCGAGGCCCACGACAGCCGCCTCGGCCGCTTCATCGCCGGCCACGCCGGACAGACGGTCTCGGCCGACGACGCCTGGTCCGAGGCCGTCGCCGATTGGGGCGGCGCGGCGCGCGACGCCGTCGCCTTCGTCTGCAGCCGCGGGGCGCTGTCCGAGGTGCGCGTGACGCTCTCGCCCGCGGCGCGTTCCGTAGCGGCGCTCTCGCCCGCCGGGATGCGGAGCACCTGCGGCGCGTCGTTTACGATCCCCGCGCGCTGAGGCGCGCGAGAATTTCTTCCGCCAGGCGCGTCAGGGTGGGATCTCGCGCGCCCATGACGAGCACGAGATCGCCTTCGCGCGCCTCGCGCGCGATCTCGGCGGCGAGCGCCTCGCGGTCGGGGCGGTAATAGGCTCGCCGGCCGCGCGCGGCGAGAGCGTCGGCGTAATCCTTGGACGAGACGTCCTTGGCCGCCGTGCCGCCGACGTAATAGATGTCGGGCAGATAAAGCGCGTCCTCGGGTCGCAGCGCATCCGCGAAGGCGTCGATGAACTCGGCCTTCATGAAGCGCGCGGGGGCGAAGCCGTGGAGCTGGAAGACGGCGAGCACTCTTTTGGCGCGTAGGCGCGCGGCGCCGAGGACGGCCCTCACTTTATCGGGGTTATGCGCGAAATCGTCGACGACCTCGACGCCGCGCGCGAGCCCGATGATCTGAAAACGGCGGCCGACGCCGGCGAAGCCTTTTAGAGCCGAGGCCGAGGTCTCGAGCGGTACGCCGAGGGCCTTGGCCGCCGCCGCGGCGGCGAGCGCGTTCTCGGCGTTGTACTGCCCCGGGATCTCCAGGGTGAACGGCACGCCCGCGATCTCGAAGCTCGAGCCGCGAGGATGGACGTGAAGGTCGCAGGCCCGAAGCTCTCCGCGCGAGAACCCGAACGTCGCCGCTCCGTCCTCGTAACCGCGCAGCGCCGCCGCGTCGGCGTTGACGACGAACGACTTGGACCGCGAACGAAACGTCTTGAAAAGCGCGTCGAGCTCGTGGAGCTCCTTATGATCCTTGCTGATGTTGAGCAGGAGCCCGAGCGCCGGCTGGTAGCGCGTGAGCGTCCCGTCGCTCTCGTCGGCTTCGATGACCAGGAGATCGGACTTCCCGACCGCGGCGTTGCCGACGAGCCCCCGGGCGCGAAGAGACGGCAGCGTCGCGCCGGCGATCAAGGAGGGCGACTTCCCGGCGGCCCGCAAGATCTCGAAGAGCATGCCGGTCACGGTCGACTTGCCGCTCGTGCCGGCGACGGCCACGGTCCGCCGCGCTGCGGCCAGCGACGCGAGATGATCGGCGCGGTGGACGATCTCGGCGCCGAGCTCCTTGGCGCGCAGGATGTCCTTGTTGTCGTCCTCGATCGCCGTCGAGACCACGACGGTCATATCGGCGGTGACTCCCGAGCCGTCCTGCGGGAGCACGCGGACGCCCACTTTCTCGAGCCGCTCGACGACGTCCCGAGATTCCCCATGGTCGGCCGAGCGGTCGGAGCCCGAGACCGCGAGACCCTGAAGCGCGTCGAACTGCGCGAGCGCGCTCATGCCCGTGCCGCAGACGCCGGTGTAGTGGATCTTCCGTGCCATCGCTCTATCAAACCAAATCCGGGAAAAGAAAAACCCCGGTCTCTTTCGAGGCCGGGGTTTTGATCGTCATCCGCCACGTGGCGGATGACGCGCGTCAGAACTTCTGGCTGGCGTCGAGCTTGATGCCGGGCCCCATCGACGAGCTGAGCGTGACGCTCATCATGTAGACGCCCTTGGACGCGGCGGGCTTGGCCTTGGCCAGCGCCTCGAGGACGGTCTTGGCGTTGCCTGCGATCTTGGCGGCGTCGAAAGAGGCCTTGCCGACCGGCACGTGGATGATGCCGTAGTCGTCGACCTTGTACTCGACGCGGCCGGCCTTGAGCTCCTTGACCGTCTTCGCCACGTCCATCGTGACGGTGCCGCTCTTCGGGTTCGGCATCAGGCCCTTGGGGCCGAGTACCTTGCCGAGCTTGGAGAGGTCCTTCATGAGGTCCGGAGTCGCCACGAGAATGTCGAAGTCGAGCATGCCCTTCGAGATTTGTTCGACCAGGTCGTCGCCGCCGACGATGTCGGCGCCGGCGTTCTGGGCGTCCTTCTGCTTGTCGCCGCGGGTGACGACGGCGACCTTCTTGGATTTTCCGAGGCCGTGCGGAAGGCCGACCGTGCCGCGGACCTGCTGATCCGCCTGCTTCGGGTCGACGCCCAGGCGCACGTGCAACTCGACGGTCTCGTCGAACTTGGCGGTGGCGCACTTCTTGACGAGCGCGGCGCCTTCGTCTAGAGTGTACGTCTTCGCGAGGTCAACCGACTTCGCCACGGCTTCGAGTCTCTTTCCCATTTTATTCTCCTGAGCTGTTAACGCCCGTTGTCGGGCTCGCTCGACTTCTTAAACGGCCGTTACCCTTGAATTTCGATGCCCATGGATCTGGCCGTACCCTTGACCATTTCCACGGCGGCCTTCAGATCCTTCGTGTTGAGGTCCGGCATCTTCTGCGTGGCGATCTCCTCGGCCTGCTTCAAGGTGATCTTGCCGACCTTGTTGCGGTTGGGCTCGCCCGACGCCTTCGCCAGGCCCGCGGCGCGCTTGAGCAGCGAGGACACCGGAGGCATCTTCGTGATGAACGTGAACGTCCGATCCTCAAATACAGTGATCACTACCGGGATCGTCATGCCGGCTTCGGCCTTCTTGGTGCGGTCGTTGAACTGCTTGCAGAAGTCCATGATGTTGACGCCGTGCTGGCCGAGCGCGGGGCCGACGGGCGGCGCGGGGTTCGCGGCGCCGGCGGGAATCTGCAGCTTGATCTGGGTTTTGACCTTCTTCGCCATTTTCTTTACCTAACCTTTCGAAACATCTTGAGGATCGCTCCCGCCGAGAGAAACAGCAGAAAGAGCTTGAAAAAAGAAACTTGCGGCGCGCCGAACACGAACTGCGTGAACTCGCTGGAGAAGACAAACGGCCAGGCGAGCGTCGCCCCGGCCGCCATGAGAAGCGTCGTGCCGAAGAGCATCAGCACGCCGAGCCCGAGGGCGGCGCCCATCGTCAACAGCGCGAGCAGCGTGCCGACGACGCCCAGCACGCGCACGTGCCGGAGGCGCACTCCAGGACGCTCCGTTTCCGGCGGCTCCTGGCGGTCGACGAGCTCGGCTTCGACGACGTTCACTTAGAGCTTCTCCACCTGCAGGAAGTCGAGCTCGACGGGCGTCGGGCGCCCGAAGATCGTGACCATGGCCTTGATCTTGGCCTTGGCGTCGTTGACTTCCTCGACCACGCCGACGAAGTGGCGGAACGGCCCTTCGATGATGCGGATGTTCTCGCCCTTCTCGAACTGCACGGCGGGACGCGGCTTGCCTTCGGCGGCCGTCGTCGTCAGCTCGAGGATGCCCCGGACCTCTTCCTCGGGAAGAGGCGTCGGGCGCGGCTCGCCGAGAAAGCCCGAGACGCCGGGCACCCCTTTGACGAACCAGTAAGAGATCTCGTCGACCTTCATGTCGAGCAGGACATAACCGGGAAAGAATTTGCGTTTTGAGACCTTCTTCTTGTTTTTCTTGACCTCGACGACGTCTTCCGTCGGAATCATGACCTTGAAGATGCGGTCCTGAAGCTTCTCGGTCTCGATGCGCTGATTGAGGAGCTTGTAGACGCGGTCTTCGTAGCCGGATTGCGTGTGGACGACGTACCAGCCGCGCTGGCCGGTCGAAGTCGAAGGCTGCTGCTGCGTTTCAGTGGTCATGGATGCTTACCTTACCTGCCGAGGATCGAGCCGAGGACGATCGAGAGCACGAAATCGCAGCCGGCCACGAAGAGCGAGAGCAGCGCGACGAGGACGACGACGGCCCTCGTCGAGTCGATCACCTCTTTGCGGGTCAGCCAAGACGACTTGCGCAGCTCGTAGTACGCTTCTTTGACGAAAGTGACGGCGAAGTTCATTCGTGGTTCCTAAAGTGCGGGGGCGCCAGGACTCGAACCTGGAGGGGCGGTTTTGGAGACCGCTCGTTTAGCCAATTAACGGACACCCCCAAAACAAGCCCGGACTTCCCTACTTTACTTCCTTGTGCGACGTCGACTTCCCACAGGCGCGGCAGAACTTCTTGAGCTCGAGCTTGAACTCCTTCTTCTTGCCGCGCTGGTACGTATAATTCTTGTTCTTGCACTCGGCGCAGCCGAGGATGACGATGACTCTGTCTCCCATGGCTTACGCGATGATGTCCGACACGACGCCGGCGCCGACGGTGTGGCCGCCCTCGCGAACCGCGAAGC
>CAZRIP010000070.1:0-21591 GCA_964600165.1 uncultured Elusimicrobia bacterium
TGGCCGCCGCTGTCGGCCTCGACGGTGACGTCGGCGGCGACGGGAACTTTGGAAGCCCGCTCGGCTTGCTCGTCGGTGATGAGGCGGGAAGAGACGAGCTCGCGAAGGATCGACTCCGGCGCCGGCGACAGGAATTTCCGCGCGACTTCGACGCGCGAGACTTTCGCGATGATCTTGTTGTCGAGAGAGGCGGCGCGGTAGCGGACGATCGCGGGCGTGAGATCAAGATACGCGGACGCCTCGACGAGCCGCACGCCCTTGCGCAGATAAAGATCGGCGACGGCCATCTCGTGGCCGGGCTCGTTGGGGCTGTGGATCAGGTTGAAGCCATGCGGCGTCCGACCGAGGGACTTCTGCAGGCGGTCGACGGCGGCTTCCACGCGGTCCAAAGGCAATCCTGCGGATCCGAAAAAGCCGAGCATCCCGGCCCGGCCCATCTCCTCGACGAGCTCGCAAGACGCGATGCCGTTGGCCATCGAACCCGAGACGTAGGCGTATTTCAATCCGTGCGCGGCGCGGAAGACCGGGTCGCCGAGATTCTCAAGCAGGACGGCGGGCGCGAACAGCTCGCCCAGGCGCAGCGGGACGAAAACGCGCTCGAGCTCTTCCTTAAAAGAGTCGGGCCTGACCGAGCCTTCGGCGAGCGGAATCGCGGGCGTCACAACGAGGCCCAATTATAGGAAATTACCGCTTGGAAACGAAGTCCAGAATGGCCCGATTCACGTCGTCGGGCCGCTCCTCGCAGACCCAGTGGCTGGCGTCCGGGAAATGGACCTGCTCGAAGGGCCCCGAGAAGAGCGGATCCATCCCCTCGGTCAGCTCGCGGCCGAGGGCTTGATCGCGGTCGCCCCACAAAAGGAGCGTCGGCGCGGCGATCTTGCGCTCATCGGAGGCCAGGCGGCGCATGAGACCGAGCGACCGGAAGGCCGCGCGGTAGTAATTGAGCGCCGCGCGCGCCGCGCCCGCCTTGGCGAAGGCCTCGCGATAGGCCGCGCGGTCCTCCGGCGTGAAGACGCGCGGATCGGCGGAGGAGCCGGCGATCAGCCTGTCGATCCCCGGCGCGAGCAGCTTTTCCGGCAGCCACGGCAATTGGAAAAACCCCATGTACCAGCTGCGCAGCATCTGGGCCGGGCTCGAGCGCAGCTTGCCGAGGAATATCCGCGGGTGCGGGCAATTGACGACGACGAGCCGCTCGACGACGCGCGGATGCTCGAGGGCGGTCCCCCACGCGACCGCGCCGCCCCAATCGTGGCCGATGATCGTGGCGCGCTCGGCCCCGAGGGCGCGGATCAGCTCGACGACGTCGCGCGACAGGACGTCGGGAGCGTAATCCGCGACGCGGGCCGGCTTGTCCGACTCGCCGTAGCCGCGCAAATCGACGGCGACGACGCGAAAGCGCGCCGCCAGCGCCGGGATCTGCTTGCGCCACGCGTACCAGAATTGAGGGAAGCCGTGCAGCAGCAGCGCGAGCGGCCCCTCGCCCTCCGTGACGTAATGGAACCGCAGCCCGTTGGCGCGGACGAAGTCGTGGCGCACGCGAGACTATAGTATAATGCCCGACCGCCCATGAACCCGCAGCTGATCAGCGCCGTCGGCGTCCTCGCGATGGTCGGCATCGGCTGGCTCTTCTGCAAGAACAAGCGCTCGATCAACTGGAAGACGATCGGCTGGGCAACGGGCCTCCAGTTCCTGCTCGCCTTTTTGATCCTCAAGACGCCGCCGGGCCGCTGGTTCTTCTCCGGCGCCAACGGCGCCGCCGTCGGCTTGATCGAGTTCCAGCAAGAGGGCGCGAAGTTCGTGTTCGGCTCGCTCGGCACTCCGCCCGGCCAGCCGGGCTCGCTCGGCTTTTTCTTCGCGTTCCAGGTGCTGACGTCGATCGTGTTCCTCGCGTCCTTGATCTCGATCCTTTATTACTACGGCATCTTGCAGAAGATCGTGCTCTTCTTCGGCAAGATCATGGTCTACACCTGCGGCACGTCGGGCGCGGAGACGTTGAACGCCGCCGCCGTGCCGTTCCTCGGCCAGACGGAAGCGCCGATCCTCATCAAGCCCTACATCGAGGCGATGACGGAGTCCGAGCTCTTCTGCCTCATGGTCGCCGGCATGTCGACGATCGCGGCCGGCGTGATGGTCGTCTACGCGGGGATGCTCAAGCCCTTCTTCCCCGACGCGCCGGGCCAGATCCTCGCCGCGTGCATGATGGAGGCGCCGGCGGCGCTGTTGATGACGAAGCTCCTGATCCCGGAGACCGGCAAGCCGAAGACGCTCGGCACCGTGCGCCTCGAGTACCACGAGAACGCGACGAACGTCTTCGAAGCGGCGGCCAACGGCGCCACCACCGGCATCCAGCTCGCGTTCAACGTCGGCGCGATGCTGCTCGCCTTCATGTCGCTCTTGGCCATGGTCAACGGCGGCTTCCACGCTGTCTTCGGCTACTTCGGGCACCCGACGATCGGCCTCGAGACGATCTTGGGCTGGATGCTCTCGCCTTTGTCGTGGATCATGGGCGTGCCGTGGAAGGACTGCCAGGTCGTCGGCTCTTTGATCGGCGAGAAGACGGTCCTAAACGAGTTCGTCGCCTACGCGCACCTGGCGCAGTGGTCGACGGCGCACGCGGCCAACCCGCTCGACCGCCGCTCGTTCATGATCACGATCCACGCGTTGTGCGGCTTCGCGAACTTCCTGTCGATCGCGATCCAGATCGGCGGCCTGGGCGTGCTCGCGCCCTCGCGCAAGGCCGACGTGTCCCGCCTCGGGCTCTATGCCCTGCTCGGCGGCTCGCTCGCCAGCTTCATGACGGGCTGCATCGCCGGGACGCTGGTTCCCTAGCGTAGCGCGGCCAAACCTCGACTGTCCCCGGGGAGAGTCGGAAGGATACCTCCGATCATGCGGTCAAAATCTCGACTCACCCCGGGGTAAGTTGAGATCGGCCGACCGGTCGATCAGCGCATTGCGGGCTCGGCGAGGGGATGCGCGTGCGCCGCGGGCTTCTCGCGGCTCTCCTTCGTGAGCGAAAGCAGCAGGAACAGCACCGCGAGCGCGACGTAGCCCGCCCCGAACTGGTAGGGCACCTGCCGCGCCACCGCGTCGAGCGTCCACGGCCAATACATGCTGCCGTCGGGAATCGCCGAATGGATGATCCCGAAGAACGTGAAGCCCGCGGCGATCCACAAGTAGAGCGACGCTTTCGCGAGCTTGCGGTCGATCAGCTCGGCCATGAACGCCCCCCACAGCATGCCCGTGAGGATGAAGCCGTTGCCGAGCGCGACGGTGACGAGCATCTCCGGCAGCGCGCGGCCCTTCTCCACCATCAAGTTCGCGAAGTTCGCCATCGGCACGACGGACGGGTTCGAGAACTTGATCTGCAGGAGCCGCGCCACCGTCGGGAAGTAGGCGAAGCCCACGGCCGGCGCGTGCTTGGCGGGACAGGCGAGGAACGCCTGGCACATGATGTCGAGCGCGACGAATATCAAGATCGGCGCGATCACGGCTCGCGGGATGATCTCGACGAACCAGCTCAAGTACCCTAAAATCCCGCCCAACCCGATGAACAACCCCGTGATCAGCGTGTAACCCGCGCGGCTGCCCATCTGCTTGTACGCGGGCTGGCCGATGTAGGGCGTCGACTGCGCCACGCCGCCGCACACCCCCGCGATCAGCGTCGCCACGGCCTCGGTCAGAAGGATGTCGCGCGTGTTGAAGTCGTCGCCGGCCACGCGCGCGGACTCCGTCACGTTTATGCCGCCGATGACGGTGAGCAGCCCGAAAGGCAGCGCGATCGGCAGGTATTTCAACGCCGGACCGAAACCCTTGATGAAGTCCAGCGTCGGAAACGGGAAGCCCATGTGCAGCTCCGCCGTCGGCGGCGCGTACGTCCCGCCGGCCCAGCCCAGCGGACCGAGGATGTAATAGAGCCCCGTGCCGACGACGATCGCGGCGAGCACGCCCGGGAAGTTCTTAGGAAGACGGATGCCCGCGACGAGCGTGTAGAAGATCAGGCCGAGCGCGACCATGCCGACGATCGGCGTGCCGAAGAGATCGGCGAGCGGGATGAAGCCGATGAGCGCCAGGCCGATGCCGGCGAGCGAGCCTAAAAGCCCGGCCTGCGGCACGACCTTCTGCACCCACGCGCCGAAAAACGAGAACACGAGCTTGAAGACGCCGATGAACATCATCGTCGCCATGCCGATGTACCAGGTCATCATGGCCGCCTCGTGCTCCGGCATGCCCGCGCCCTTCATCGCGAGAAACGCGGGCCCGAGCACGGCCAACGCCACGCCGATCGTCGACGGCGCGTCCAAGCCCAGCGGCATCGCCGTCACGCTGGAGCTCTTCTTTTTCTTGGCCAGCCTGAAGGCCATCCAGGTATAGACCAGATCGCCGAACAGCACGCCGATAGCGGTGCCCGGGAACATCCTCTTATAGACGATGTCCGCCGGAAAGCCGAACGCGAAGATCAAAATCCCCGCCAGAAACGAGAGGTTCGTCACGTTGTCGAACGCGAGCCCGAAGAAGCCGTTGAGGTCGCCCAGGGTGAACCAGTCGTATTGGAAGGGTTTCTTGTCCATGTTTCGGGATTATAGTAAACTGCCCCCGAAATGCATCAGCTGATCGCTTTTCTCAAGCAGCTGCACGACGTGCAGGGCCTCATCGAGTGGGGCGGCCTGGGCCTCGTCTGCACGATCGTCTTCGTCGAGACGGGGCTTTTCATGGGCTTCTTCTTGCCGGGAGACTCGCTGCTCGTGACCGCCGGCATCTTCGCGCGCACGGGGCACATCAACCTCGGCCTGCTGATGCTCTTCGGCTCGATCTGCGCCGTGGCCGGCGACCAGCTGGGCTACGCGATCGGCTACAAGACCGGGCAAGCGCTCTACAACCGGCCCGACTCGTTCTTCTTCAAGAAAAAACATCTTCAGCGCACGCACGAGTTCTACGAGAAGTACGGGGCCAAGACGATCGTCATCGCGCGCTTCGTGCCGATCGTGCGCACCTTCGCGCCCGTCGTGGCCGGCGTCGGCCAGATGAGCTACAAGAAGTTCGTCTCGTACAACGTGATCGGCGGCCTGGCTTGGATCAACGGCATGGCGCTGACCGGCTACACCCTCGCGACGGCGTTCCCGAGCATCGGCAAGAGCATCGAGAAGGTGATCCTCGTCGTCGTGTTCTTGTCGATCCTGCCCGCGATCGTCGAGTTCTGGCGCGAGCGCCGCCGCGCCGCGGCGTGATCGCGAAGGCCCAGGCCATCTACGCGGCGGTGCGCCGCGTCCCGAAAGGCAAGGTGGCGACCTACGGCCAGATCGCGCGCGTCGCGGGGCTGCCCCGCCGCGCGCGGCTCGTGGGCTACGCGCTCGCCGCGCTGGAGCGCTCCGACGTGCCGTGGCATCGCGTGGTCAACGCGGCGGGCAAGATCAGCGAGCGCGGCGAGCCGATGTTCGTCGCTCAGCAGCGCGCGATGCTCGAGCGCGAAGGCGTGGAGTTCACCGCGTCAGGGCGGATACCGCTGGCGCGCTACCAGTGGAAGGCGCAGGCGTAGCGTCGCGGTAAGGCGCGGACGCCGCGAGGCCGATCCGGCCGACGATCGGAAGCTTGAGCGCCGGCCGCAGGAAGTCGACGCCGAAGCACAAGCCCAGCGCCTGAACCTCGATGCCGTCTCTGAGCCCCACCGTCGCGCCGACGAGGCCCAAGAGCGACACCTGCACGCCGGTCCCGCTCTCCGACCAGCCGATCGGGCGGCCTTTGACGAGGTAGTCGCGCCCGATCGCGTTCGGCGGAAGGTCGATGCCGAGCTCCGGCGCCGCGCGCAAGAGAAACGACACGAAGGTGTTGCTGTTCGGGCCGGGCCAGATCGTGTAGCTGTTCGGATACGGGTAATCGCGCGCGGCCTGGCGCAGCTTCGGGATCGCCGCCTCGGCCTTCTCTCCTCTTATATCGACGAGCAGGTCCGGCGTCGCGCCGAACCACTTGCGATCCGGCACGCCGCGCTCGATGACGACGGGGCTGTGGCCGTGAAACAGGCGCCAGCCGACGACCTGCATCGTCTCGTAGGAATCCGCGCTCTTTTCCTTGATCGCCACCCAGGAGTGCACGGCGAACCAGCCGCGCCACCTCACGGCGCGCGCGGCGTAGACCTGGACGACGGCGCGTCGGTCGACGTCGGGCAGCGGGGCGAGGCCGGCGCTCGAGCGGTCGGCGGTGCGCCAATCGCCCGCGCGCGCGGACGCGAGCGTGAGCGCGATGAGTCCTGCGACGACGAGCGAGAGCGCGGGCATGGGAGCTATTGTACCACTTGCCCCGCCCGCCTTTTCCCCCTACACTGACCGCATGCCGAGCTTTCGGGCTCCGACGGCCGCGTTCGGGGCGCTAGCCGCCGCGCTGACCGCCTGCGCGGGGCCGCGGCTGACGGCCGGCGCCTGCGCGCTGCCCGTCCACGCCGTTCGAGGCGACCGCGACCCTGCCGCGTCCGACCCGGAGCTCTCGAGCGCCGACTGCGCGCGGTTCCGCGACGTCGAGGCGCTGATCGGCGCGCTGGCGAGGACGGCCGGCGTCGAGCTTGAGCCGACCGCCGTCTCGCTCAAGGACCGCGTCACCGCCTCGTATAGTCGCCCGCGCCGCCGCGTCGTCGTGACGCTGGGCGCCCTGCGCGACCCGCGAGGGCCCGGCGTCCTCGCCGGGCACGTGGCCCACGAGCTCGGGCACGTCCTCCAGTTCGACGAGCAGAAAAGAACGCGCGTCCTCGACCACAAGGAATGGCGGCAGATCGAGGTCGAGGCCGACGCGATCGGCCTTCTGCTGCTCGAGAAGTCCGGCGCCGGCCAATCGTCGCTCCACCTGAGCCAAGAGGCGTCGTGGGGCTGCGCCGAGATCATGAAGGACAAAGGCGACGGAGGCCGGCCGCCCTACGGAACGCGGTGGGCCAACGCCGCGCTGCTGCGCGAGCGCGTCGCCGCGCTCGCCAAGAGCGACGGCATGCTCATGACGATCATGCCTCTCGACGCTTTTTACGAGGACGGGCGCGTGCGCGGGGCGTTTCTCACCGGCGACGCCGCGCTCGCGGCGAGGCTCGATTCGGACGAATTGCGCTCGGGCCTGGTCGAGCGCGGCTGCGGCAAGCCCGATTGGTCCGTCGCGCTCGAAAGCCTACGCTGACGGCGTTCAGTCGAGTGCCAAAGCGAATCGGATCGCGTCTCTGACGCGCCGCATTTTTTCGGAGTCCAGCGCGCAGATGCGCGCCCTAAGCAGCGACTTCGGGATCGTGCCGATCGAGTCCAGATTGATGGCGCAGCGTCTCGGCACGCCGTCCGAGGCTTCTAAAAGCACCTCGCTGGGGATGTCCCGGATCGTCCTCGACAACGGGGCGACCGTCACGTGCGAGCGCACTTGGACCGCTTTGTCCCGCGACAAAATGAGCACCGGTCTCGTCCCTTGCGGCGCGGGCAGGCCGGCCCACCAGATCTCGCCTCGAAGCACTACCAGTCCTCCTTCTCGAGACCGCTCATCCACGCCGCCGTCAGCCAGGCATCGGGTTTCTCGGGCTTCTTGCGGTAGCCGGCAAGATATCGATCCTCCTTTTCGCGAAGTTCCTGCGCCTTGAAATAAGATTCGAGCGCGGCGGCGTAGAGCGCGCTGCGGGACTTGCGCAGAGCCCGTCGGAGCGTCTCCCCCCGCCGAAATGTCTCGGTCGGCAGGCTTATGGCCGTCTTTATCGCGTTAGTCATACTTTTATTATACTAAAATACCACCATTCCGCAAGAGGCGCCGCCCGGGGCCTCCCCTCGCCCCGGACGGCGCCGTGAGAGCTACGCCTTCGCCGCGCGCCCGAACGCGCGCAGCACCGTCTTCTTGATCTCCTCGCGCGCTTTCGGCGTCGTCGGCGAGACGACCTCGAAGAACGCGCCGCCGGACGACCGGCGCATCGGGAACGTCACGTACGGCTCGCCGGTGGCCTTGCTTTTCAAGACGCGCAGGCCTTTGACGATCAAGAGCCCCGCCACCGCCAAGTCGGCGAAGGCCAGGAGCTCGCGCGCTCCCTTCGCGTCGTGATACGGCCGCACCGACGCGCGCAGCAGCGCGCTCAAGCGTTCCCTCGCGCCGCCGAAGCGTAGGCGCGGAGCACGCTTTCGCGCGCGGCGTGGTAGGCGTCCGCGCTGATCGGATGCGCGATGTCGAACCACTTGTCGCCCGTCTCGCCCGATCCCTTGCGGGCGGGGAACGAGATGAACGGCGCGCCCGGCTTCTGGTCCTTGGGCACGCCCATCATGATGCGGATGCCTTTGATCACGAAGGCCCCGCCGATCGTCAGATCGGCGAAGCCGAGCAGGTTGCTGTCGGGGCGCGATGCGTCGTGGAACAGGCGGACTTTCGTCTCGAGGGACGGCACGGTCTCGGTGGTGTTCATGGAACCTCCTGGGGGTGGAACGGCCATACTACGGATACGACTGACCCCCCGATTTAGTTCCATGTCTCGTCGGGGACGAAAGGAGGAGGCGCGGCCGAGAGCGCTACTTTATCTTCTGGATGGCCGCCGTGAACATGCCCATTTCGGTGGAATAGAGACCGGTGCCATAGGCCAAGCAGGCCGCCCGGCCGTTGGTGGCGTTGCCCGATGGGTTATTCGCGGGCGTCTTGACGTCGGTGAGATAATTCCGGGTGGCTTGGCACTGAGCGAGGTCCACCGGGTGATAGCAGATGCAGATCTGGGCGTCGAGCATGCTCTTCCAGCCCGAGAGAAGCGCCAGGGAATAATCGTCGAGAGGCCGGGCCGGATTGCCGCATTGGGGCGGAGGAGCCGCGTTGACGACCGGCTTTTGGACGGTCGTGCCGTTCGGGCCGGGGCATGTCACGGTGTCGGCGACGGCCAAGGACGCGAAAAGAAGAACGATGGCGACGGCGCGCAGCGCGGTCATGGATTTCCTCCTTATAAAGAAGCGTAGACGCGGCGATTTGATCTGTCAAGGGCCCTCCGTCTCATTGACAAAACGGGCATCGGCTCCTACACTAGGGAAGGACCCTATGCTGCCCCTCGCCCGCCTGCTGCTCGCGGCCGTGATCGTCTTCGCCGCCCCGGACGGCGCCGGGCCAAAGGCCGGCGGCCAAGCCGTCCCGCCACCGCCGCCTGACGCCAATCCGGGCACCGTTCCGCCGCCTCCGCCCGACGCCAATCCGGGCACCGTTCCGCCGCCTCCGCCCGACGCCAATCCGGGCACGACGCCGGCACCCGCGACGCCGAGCAAGGAGAACATCAGCCTCAAGGAGATGGTCAACCAAGCGTCTCTGCGGCAAAATGACCCCGCCGCCTTCCAGGCCTGGATGACGAAGATCGCGCCCGCGTACAATCGGGTGTTCGGCGACGGCGCTTTCGCCCGGCTCACGGACTTCCAGAAGACCTGTCAGGAAAAATGCCAGCCCGATCAGTACATGAACACCGCGAACTTTTTCCAAGACGCCGCAAGGCTCGCGTCTCTCGAGGACGACGCCCGCGCGGGCAGCCCGCCCCCCGACTCGATCGAATACAAGAGGAGGGACGCGGCGATCAAAGACGATCTCAAGACCACGGTTTCCAGTGTACAGCCGCAGCGCGACGACGCTCCCGAAGTGATCACGGGCTTCGATAAGGCGTATGAGCCCGTCAAGCGCGTCGTGATGACGCCGGAGGAGCATCAAGACTCGGCGCAGCAGGCGGCTCGGCAAACCGACAGCGCGCCGTCTTACAGCAATCTTGGCAACGTCCTTCTCCAAAACGGCAATGCGTCCGCGGCCCAGGGCGCGTTCAATCAATCGATCAATCGCGATCCGTCGAACGCCGACGCGTACAGCGGCCGCGCGCAAGCCGACTACAACCTCGGCGACTATCCGGCCGCGGCCAAGGACGCGGCGTCCGCGCTCGACCTCAACCCGCAGGACGAGGCCGCGCGCAACACGCTGCTGCTTTCCGAGCGCCGGCTGCCGCAGGGCTCCTGGCCGGAGCTGCATAATGACATGGCCAAGTCCGCCGCAGGCTCGGGCGCGGCGCTCAACGCCACGGCGCTCGACGACGGCTCGGTCGCGGGCGGGGTGGCGACGACGGGCGCGGGCGTCTCGGGTTCCGCGGCCCCCCCCACACTGCCGATGGGCTCGGACGGCGCGCGCAAGGCCGAGGCTTTCGTCGCCGAGGCGCGCAAGGACGTCCAGATGGGCGACGCGCGCGCGGCCGTCGGCGCGCTCCAGAAGGCGATTGCGGCCAATCCGAACGACGCGGAAGCGTATTCGCTTTCCGCCATCGCTTACAGCAGGCTCAAGGACTACCGCGGCATGGCCGACGCCGCCGACAAGGGCCTCGCGCTCGCCCCCAACAACCGCGTACTCTTGAACGCGAAGGCCTTCGCCCTCAACCATCTCAAGGACTACAAAGGCGCGTTCGCGACGGCCTCGCGCGCCGTCGAGATGGACCCGCGCGACGCCGTCGCGCACTTCAACAAGGCCCGCGCGCTGGCCGGCATGGGCGATCGCAACGCCATGGTCGCCGAGCTCAAGGAGGCCGCCGGCCTCGACAAGAAGTTCGAGCCGGCCTACAACGCGTCGATCCAAATGCCGCAGGACGCCGACCTGAACTTGCTGTTCTCCGACGACAAGGCCGGCGGCGCGCCCTCCCTGCTCGAGATGGCGATGGCGCAGACGGACGACCCGGGCTGGGGCGCGTTCGCGCTCGAGGCCGGCGTCGGCGCGCTGCTCATGCTCGCCGCCGCGTTCGCGGCCAAGCGACTGTTCGGCGGCGGCGCGGCGGCTTAGGCCGCTACCCTTCGAGGGCCGACCAGACGCTCGCGTGATCGTCGGTCCACGGCGCGCGGCCGTTTCTAAAGGAAGAGAGCTCGATCCAGCCTTCGGCGCGATAAGGCGCCAGGCGCGCCGCGTCCTTGCCGAGCAGCACCCACGACGAGAAGTAGCGCTGCTCGTCGACGCCGCGCGGATCGGTCGACTTCGCGAGACCGCTCCAGCCTCCGTCCTGCGCCAGCGCGGCGAGCACCGGCCTCAGATTGAGGAATCGGTTGGTCACGTGAAACAGCACGAGCCCGCCGGGCTTCAAGCGGCTCTCGTAGACGGCGAGCGCCTCGCGCGTCAGGAGATGCACGGGAATCGCGCCGCCGGTGAAGACGTCGACGACGATCAGGTCGTATTTTTCCTTCGCTGCCGCCAAGCGCAGGCGGCCGTCGCCGGTGACGACGCGCGCGCCGCCGTCCAAGAAATGGAAACGCCGCCGCGCCACGTCCTCGACCGCAGGGTCGAGCTCATAAAAGACGAAGCCCTGCCCCGGCCGCGCGTAGGCCGCCGTCGAGCCCACGCCCAGGCCGAGCACGGCCACGGACTTCAAACGATTTTTTTCTAAGGTAAAAACCTCGCCGAGCGGCGACCCGCGATGGAAATAAAGCAGCGGCTCTCTCTCGCGCGCCGGGTCGTCGTAGGCGAGGCCGTGCATCGTGTTGCCGTGATAGAAGCGCCGCATCACGCCGTCGTCGACGACGCGATAGTAGCCGTAGAAGTCGCGGCGCTGCTCGACCAAGCCCGGCGCGAACGCGGGAGACTGGCTGACGTAGAAAGCGAGCGCGGCGACGCCCAAAACGGCGAAGGCGGCGAGGGTGGCGCGGCCCGGCGCCTGCCCGCGCGCCTGCACGGGCCGCCGGGAGTCGCGCCACAAGAGCGCGCCGAAGGACAGCGCGCCCGCGGCGGCCCAGTCCAGCTCCGGCATGGCCAGCCTCCGGCCGGCGAGCGGCATGACGACGCCGATCAAGAGCCCGCCCGCCCAGCCGCCGAGCGCCGACGCCGCGTAAAAGCGCGCGAGGCTTCCGCCGCCGGGGCGGCTCTCGGAAAGCTTACGGTGGCAGAGCCACGCCACGACGAATAACGCGGCCATATAGAAAAAAGCCTTATTGACGACCCACAGTCGACGGATCGTGTGCCAGCCCTCGGGCACGCCGGCCGAGAAGCGCACGGTCAGCAGCACGAGACAGGCCCAGCCCGCCGCGCCGAAGACGAAGACGAGCCCCAAGCGCGGCGCCCAGGGCCGGCGCTTGAACGCGAGCACGAGCGTCAAAAGGTAGGCGGCGAGCGGCGCGATCCACAACAGCGGCACGGCGGCGAGATCGAGGCTCAAGAGGTTCGTCACGGCGAGCAACGCCGCGCTCGGCCCCGCGGCGAGCAAGACCCACGATGAGAAGTCTTCTTTCTCGGCGGGAGCCGCGGCGCTTTTCTCGGCCGCCTCCCCTGGCAGGCAGAACCAATGCAGGCAGGCGTAGAGGACGTAGAGCGCCTCCCACCACTTGACCTGCGCGGCCAGGCCCAAGCGCGGCTCGATGAGGAACGGATAAGCGCCGAGGCAGACGAGCGCGCCGGCGTTGGACGCCGCATAAAGGGAATAGGCCTCGTCCTCGCCGAGCCCGCGCGAGAGCGCGAAGCGCTGGATCACCGGGCTCGTCGTCGACAAGACGAAAAACGGCGCGCCGACGCCGAGCAGCAGCGCCGCGCAGACTTGAAGGACCGGCAGGCGCCACGGGTCGCCCGCGCCGACGGCGAGCGGGAAGAAGAATACAGGGAGCGCGAGCAGCGCGGCGTGCCAGCGCGCGTATGCCCGCGGCCTCGGGAAGCGGCGCTGCGCGGCCTGCGCGTAGAGCGTCGCGAAAAAGAGCGCGCCCTGGAAGAACATCATCGCCGTCGTCCAAACGGAGGCGGCGCCTCCGTAGAATGGAAGCAGAAGGCGCGCGGCGATCAGCTCGAGCGCGAAAAGGAGAAACGAGCCGAGGAACGAAACGAGGACGAAGGGATCAAGCATCCCTACTGAAATTCGTAAGACGAGCGGTGGGCGTCGTGGGAATCGACGTATTCAAGGAACGCGGCGTAGAACTTGTGCTGGCCGATCGTCGCCGAATCGCCGATCACGATCAAGAGCCGGCGCGCGCGCGTCATCGCCACGTTCATGCGCCGCGTGTCGGACAAGAAGCCCACCTCGGCGTCCTGGTTCGAGCGCACGAGGGAGACGATCGTCGCCTCCTTCTCGCGGCCCTGAAAGCCGTCGACCGAGCCGATCTCGAGGCCCGGGATCTTGACCAGGGTCTTCAAGAGCTTGGACTGCGCGACGTAAGGCGTCAGGATCGCGACCTTCCTCGGGTCCATGCCGGACTCGAGCAGCCGGTTCAAAAGGCGCACGGCGAGCTCGGCCTCGCCCTTGTTCTCGCGGCTTTCCAACAGCTCGTTCCAGGTCTCGTCAAAGCCGGCCCCGGCGGTGTCGATGAACGTCAGCGGCTCGGCCGTCAGCTCGTCGGAGGCGACGCCCGGCAGCTCGTCGGCGGTGTGCGCCTTGACCGAGTCGTCGGCGATCAGCTTGCCTTCATAGAACTGGCCCGACGAGAAGCCCATGATCGTCTCGTGCATCCTGTACTGCACGCGCAGGAGCGTCTGCAGATGATCGGGCAAGATATCCTTCAAGCGGTCGAAGAGCGTCACGGCGAGCCCGCCTTCCGCGGCCTGCACGGAGTAGATCGTCGGCGGCAGCTGCATAGAGTCTCCGGCGAAGACGGCTTTCTTGGCCATCGTCAGCGGGATCCAGGAGAGCGGCTCCGTCGCCTGCGACGCTTCGTCGAGCACGGCGAGATCGAAGTCCCCCTTGAGCATGCGCTTCGAAAGCCCCCCGTGCGTGGCGAGCACGACTTGCGCGGAGGCGAGCACGCGCCGCGAGATGTCGAACTCGAGGTCGCGGGCCTGGCGCCAGAGCTGCTGGACCTCGCGGTCGCGCTCCTGGCGCTCCTGATAGCCGAGCTGGCCGATGCCGCGGCCGTGGCGCGACTTGCGCTTGACGAGGCGCTCGCGCCAGGCGTCGAGCTCCTTGATCTCCTCGTAGGCGGGATCGGCCTCGACTAGGGCGGCCAAGTTGTTGTGCCGGAGGAACTCGAGCGTGCGCGCCGGGTGGCCCAGGCGCACGACGCGCAAGCCGGTCTCGTGGAGCTTCTCGAGCATGTTGTCGACGGCGATGTTGGAGGGCGCGGTGGCCAGCACGCGCTCTCCGCGCGAGACGGCCTGGCGGATCACCTCGACGAGAACGGTCGTCTTGCCCGTGCCCGGCGGCCCGTGCACGAGCGCCACGTCCTCGGCGGCCAGGCAAACGGCCGCGGCCTCCCGCTGCCACTCGTTCAAGCCCTCGTTGAAATAGGCCAGATCCTTCTTGAGCTTGGGCTTGCGGCCCGGCTTGGCCTCGCCGATGAAGAGCTCGCGCAGCTCCGCCAAGCGGTTCTTTTTCGCCTCGGAGACTTGGACGAGGGCCTTCTTCATGCGGCGATAGGTCGCGTCGGAGCCGAGCAGGTCGATCTGATAACGGCCGCCGCGCTGCTCCGGCGGCGGGACCTTGAGCGCGACGGTGGCGCGGTACTCGTCGACGCGATACATCGTCCCCTCGCCCGTCGGCGGCTCGCAGCCGGGTGGGAAAGTCACGAGCACGTTGTCGCCGTTGCTCATCGCGTGGAACGGCGCCAGGTCCTCTCCCGCCGCGGGCCGCGACAACGTCAATAGCGGCATCCCGCCGAGGCCGGTCTCCAAACCGTCGACCGTGAGCGCCGCGACGGTCTTGCCCAGCGCCTCGCGCGTGGCGAGCGGGAACTTGTGAAGCTCCTTCAAGTTCTCCGTCTTCTCGGCCTCGCGCTCGAGCTCGAGCAGCGTCAGCAGCTTGTCGAAATGAGGTTTTCCGCCCATGGTCGCCGAGGGATCATATCATTTGTTAGAATCACTCCCGATGGAGCTCCAGCCCCTGCGCGGCCTGCTCAAGCGGGTCCCGGCCGGCTCGGGGGACTTCTCCCGCCACCTCGATCAGTATCTCCCCGGCAATCGCCTGACGCTGTATACGCGCGGCAAGGAATTGTACGCCTCGATGTGGGAGGCGATCGACGCCGCCCAGGAGACGATCCACCTCGAGACCTACATCCTGCGCCACGACGGCACGGGGGAACGCTTCGCCGAGCGGCTGATGGCCAAGGCGCGGGTCGGCGTGCGCGTGCGCTTGATCTACGACTCGGTCGGCGCGCTCGAGATCGACCCCGGCTTCATCCACCGCATGCGCAACGCCGGCGTCCAGTTTCTCGAGTATCACCCGATCGCGCCGTGGCGGCCGCGCTGGACGTGGTTTCGGCGCGACCACCGCAAGATACTCGTCATAGACGGCAAGATCGCGTTCACCGGCGGCGCGAACATCTCGGACGATCACGCGCCGAAAGACGAGGGCGGCCGCGATTGGTACGACGTGCACGTGCGCGTCGAGGGCCCCGCCGCACATGAGCTCGACCGCGCGTTTCGCGGCGTCTGGTTCAAGGAGACGGGGCGCTGGTTTCCGATCGACCCCAAGAAGCTGGCCGACGCGGGCAGCTCGAAGGTGTGGGTCGCGACCAACCACGAGTTCATCCACCGCTACAAGATCCGCTCGGCGTACCTGACCGCGATCAAGGCCGCCGCCAGGAAAGTCACGCTCGCCAACGCCTACTTCGTGCCCGACCTGCGCACGACGCGCGCGCTCGCGCTGGCCGCGCGGCGCGGCGTCGACGTGCGCCTGCTCGTGCAGGGGCATTCGGACATCCCCTCGGTCTGGTACGCCGGACGGTTCCAGTACGACTATCTGCTCTCGCGCGGCGTGCGCATCTTCGAGTGGGATGGCGAGATCCTCCACGCGAAGGCCGCCGTCGTCGACGACCAATGGGCGACGGTCGGATCCTACAACCTCGATCACCGCAGCCTGCTGTCGAACCTCGAGGTGAACCTCCACGTCCTGGACGGCGAGTTCGCGGCGCAGCTCGGCCGCCGGCTCGAGGACGACGCCGCGCACTCGCGCGAGATCAAGCTCGACGACTGGCGCAAGCGCCCGCTCGCCGATCAAGTGCGCGAAGCCTTCTGGTACCAGTTCCGCTACCTGTTTTAGTGACAGCGGTGCCAGGCACTGATTTGACTCGTTTCGTGAAAAGTTCGTGGGCGATCGTCGGCACGCTGCTCGCGACGTCGCTCGTCTCGCTCGCGGCTTGGGGACGAGGGCTCGGCGACTGGTCGCTGCTGGCGCGCGTCCAGATCGCCGGCACGTTCGCCGCGCTCGCCGCGCTGTTCACCCTGCGGTTCGGCGCGCGCTGGTTCCGGCCCGCCCTCTGCCTCTACGCGACGGCGATGACGTGCGAGTGCCTAAGCGTGTCGACGGGATTCCCCTTCGGCCGAGACGTCTTCAGCGCGTTCCTGGGTCCCAAGGCGTTCGGCTTGGCGCCGTACTTGATCGGTCTCGCTTGGCTCAACGCCGCGCTGCCGGCGGCGGCGATCGCGGCCGCGGCCTTCCCGGCGAGTGGAGACCGGGCGCGCCGCGTCGCGCTCGGAGCCATCGTCATGCTCTCGTGGGATTGGACGATCGAACCGCTCATGGGCCGAACGCTCGGAGCCTGGCGATGGCTCGAAGGCGGAGCTTATTTCGGGACGCCGCTCGTCAACTTCGCCGGCTGGCTGGCCGTCGCCTCAGCCCTGCTCGCCCTGCTCGAGCTGTCCCTATTTCGGCTCGACTTCGACGCTTCTCGCGACCGGCCTCTGTTCGCGCTGTTCGCGGTCAACTGCCTCGGCGCGATCGGCGGCGCGGCGATCTCCGGCCTTTGGTCCGCCCTCGCCATGACGGCGGCCAACGCGGCGGCCGCCTTCGCTCTCGCGCGGACGCGGCGCGCCGCGGCGGTCCTGGCGACCGCTTCGCTCCTTCTCCTCCGGTCGCCGGTCGCCGCGAAGACCTCGCCCGCCGACGCCGCTTATCGCGCGGAGCACTTCGACGAGGCCTTCAAGCTTTACCTTCCGCGCGCCGAGAACGGCGATCCCGAGGCGCAGTACCGCGTCGGCTTCCTTTACATGAAAGGCTGGGGCGTCAGCGGCGATCTCAAGCAGGCCGAGTCGTGGTTTCGCAAGGCCGCCGACGCCGGCGACTCGTACGGCGAGTACCAGGTCGGCATGTTCCTGCAGCTCGGCGTGCTCGCTCCGGCCGACAAAGGAGCGGGGGCCGCTTGGATCGGCAAGGCCGCGGCGCACGGCAATCCTTTCGCGCAGAACCAATACGGGACTTTCTTCGCCACCGGCACGGGCGTGGAGAAGAGCCTGGCCGCGGCCGTCGCGTGGTACCGCAAAGCCGCCAAGAAAGGCCTCGACGCCGCCGAGTACAACCTCGCGAGGTCGCTCGAGGAAGGCTGGCTCGCAAAGCCCGACGCGAAGGCCGCGGCCAAGCTCTACGAGGCCGCGGCGCGTCAGGGTTTCCCCCCGGCGCAGAAGGCGCTGTGCGCGCTCGCCAAGAAGTGCGCGCCGTTTACGCCCAAGCCGCGCCTGCGGCTGGCCGACTTCGCGCGCTACCCTTAGTCAGTAGGGAGAAGGGACGAGCAGGTCGGCGATCGGCTCGCGCGTCTCGGCCATTTCCTCGAGCGTGAACCAGCCGCCGTTCTTCTCGCGCGAGAACCAGTTGCCGAGCAGCATCCGCCGGCCGGTGGCCTTGCCGTCGTCGAGCAAGCGGAAGTGGTCTTTCCACGGCTGATGGTCGTAGACCATCGTCGCGCCGACCTTCCCCCGCAGGGCGATCTCCGGCAGGCTCACGTTGCCCCACAGCGGAAGCGGGAAGATGAGCTTGTCCGGGACGATCAGCACGAGCGGGTCGCCCTTGTGCGGCGTGAAGTAGCGCTTGCCCCAGCCCAGGCCGATCCAGCTGAACGGAGTCTCGAGCAGATGCCCGGCGATGTCGAGCCAGCTGCCGGAAAGCACCACCTTGCCGCGCCAGTTGCCGAGAAGCTCGTTGGTCCGCGGCGCGGGCAACGCGTCGAATAGGGCCCACACGGCGACGTCGTCGACGCGCTCGTTGGCGCGGGCGCGGATCTTCGTTCTCAACGCCTCGAGGTCCGCCGCCGGCAGCCGGCCCGGCGCGAGCGCCGGGTCCGTCGTCCAGTCGCGCGCCGTGTAGCCGATCGGCACGCGGCTGGCGAGCGCGGCGATGAGCCAGTTGTAGGGCCACAGCAGCCACACGCACAGGTCGTACACCCACTCGGGCAAGAGCAGCTGCGCGCCGCCCGCGCCGGTGCGGAACTTCGGCAGCAGCCCGAGGCGCTGCGTCGTGTTCGGCAGGATCTCGGGATAAGGGATGTCGGCCATGCGACGATCGTACTAAAGCGCGGACTCCCACGCCAGCAGCGCGCGCTTGCGCGGCGCGCCCCAACGATAATCGCCGACGGCGCCGCTCGCGCGGATGACGCGGTGGCACGGGATCAGGTAGCCGATCGCGTTGCCGCCGACGGCGGCGCCGACGGCGCGATCGGCCTTCGGCTTGCCGATCGCCCGGGCGATATCGTGGTACGACGCGAGACGGCCTCGCGGAATGCGCAGCAGCGCTTTCCAGACCTGGACTTGAAACGGCGTGCCGTCGAGCACCAGGCGGATCTTGCCTGACTTGCGCCGCGAGAACATCGCGTCGACGAGCTTCCTCGTCGCGTCTTGGTCGCGCTCGAGCCGCGCGCGCGGCCAGCGCTTCCGCAAGTCGGCGAGCTTCGCGCCGAACGCGAGGTAGCAGACGCCGCGCTTGGTCGCGCCGATCAGGCATTCGCCGAACGGCGTGTCGTGGAAGCCGTAAGAGATCGCGACGCCGGCCCCGCGCGCCTTGAACTCTCCGGGCGTCACGCCCTCGACGGTGACGAGCAGGTCGTGCAGCCGGCCGGGACCCGAAAGCCCCGACTCGAACGAAGCTTCGAGCACGCCGCGCGACTTCTCCAGCAGGGCCTTCGCATGCTCGTTGGTGATCGCCTTCACGAAGTCTTTCGGCGTGACGCCGGCCCATTTCGAGAACAGGCGCTGGAAGTGGAACGGGCTCAGGCCCGCGACCTTCGCGAGCGTGTCGAGGCTCGGCTGCTCTTCGCGATGAGCCTCGATGTAGCGGATGACTTTCTCGATGCGTTCGTAGGTGGTCATGCGTTCATTGTAGCGGGCGACTCGCTTCCCGCACACCCGATTCTTGCTCCCCATATGGAACTAAATCGGGGGGTCAATCGTATCCGTATGTAGGTACTGCGGGATCGTCTAATTGGTTAGGACAGCCAGCCGTCAACTGGCAGATGACGGGTTCGAGTCCCGCTCCCGCAGTCACCGCTTGACGGATTCGGAAGCTCACGTTATACTGAAGCGTTGACGGCTGGCGAGGCCCCGGGAAACCGGGGCCTTTTCTTTTGCGGCGCCTCAAGCTGGGCCGGCTTCGCGTTTGATACGATGTGACGGTGCGACGGTTTCGAGGCGCCGCTTTCGCGTTCCTGACGCTCGCGTGCGCCGCGACCCCGGCCGCCGCGATGAGCGCGCATGACGAGGCGCTCGTCGAGCGCGGCATGGACGCGCTCTACCGCTCGGACTACGACGGCGCCGAGAAGCTCTTCAAGGACGAGATGGCCGCGCGGCCCGGCGAGCCCGTCCCCTCCCTCGGCTACGCGACGGCCGCGTGGTGGCGCATGGAGAACGATTTCGCGCTCCCCGGCAGCGACGACGAGAAACGGTTCTCCTCCGCGATCGGCAAGGCGATCGAGGACGCGGAGGCGTCCGGCAAGAGCGGCAAAAAAGGCGAGGCCGACTTCTACCTCGGCGCCGCGTACGGCCTGCGCGGGCGCTGGGAGGCTTCCCAGCGCCATTGGATGCGCGCCTACTTCGACGGGCGAAAGGCGTACAAGCTCGAGAAGAAAGCGCTCAAGCTCGAGCCCACGCTCTACGACGCCGACCTCGGCGTGGGCGCCTTCGACTATTACCTCGCGACGCTCTCGCGCGTCATCCGCGCGCTGGCGTTTACGAGCGGCGGCAACCGCGAGAAGGGCTTGGCCGAGCTCCAGCTCGCCGCCGACTACGGGCGCTTCGGCAAGGTGGCCGCGAAGCTGCTGATCGTCGGGATCGATTGGACGTTCGAGCGCAAGCCGCGCGAGGCCTTCGAGTCGATCGAGAAGCTGCGCGCCGAGTTCCCGGACAGTCCGTTCATCGAGACGATGCGCCTGATCGGGCTCTATCAGCTGCGCGACGGCCCGAGGCTCGAGCGCGAGGCGCGCCTCTTCCTCAAGAACGCCGAGGACGGCGCCCGTTTCTACTTGCCGCTCGACAAGGCGATGGGCCGCTACTTCGTCGGCTTGGGCGAGCAGCTTGACGGCCGCTACGCCGAGGCCCTCGCGGAATATCGCGCCGCGCTCGCCATGCTCCCCCCCGTGCACCGCGCGCGCGGGCTGCTGGAGCTCTTCATCGGCGAGGCCCTCGATCTGCAGGGCAAGCGCGCGCAGGCCGTCGCGTCCTATCGCGCCGCGCTCCAAGAGCCGCCGATGTGGGGCGTGCCCAAATACGCCGAGCGGCTGATCGACAAGCCGTTTCGCTCCGGCGACGATCCGCTTCCCAGCCGCGGCTCCACTCTTCAGTGAGGGTCCTGCTCTTCAGCGGCATGGCCGGAGACTCCCGGCTTTACCGGCCCGTGCGCGTGCCCGGCTACAAGATCGAGACGCCGGATCATATCGAGCCGCGCGCCGGAGAATCGCTTTCCGCCTACGCGGAGCGCGTCGCGGAGCATCACGGCGTCGGCGCGGACGACGTGATCGGCGGGGCGTCGTTCGGCGGCATGCTCGTCGCGAAGATCGCCGCGGCGCGCCGCGTCAAAGGGCTCATCCTGCTCTCGACGACGCTCAGTCCGCGGTCGCTCCCGCGCTCATACCGCGTGCTCGAGGCTCTCGGCCCGGCGATCCCCGACGCCGTCCTGCTCCTGCGGTCCTGGCTGCCGCTGCTGGAGCTGCGCTTCGCCCCTCTCACGCCCGAGGCCGCCGCCGCGCTGCGCGCGATGGCCTACGCCTTCCCGCCGAGCTTCATCCGGCGCTTCGGCCGCATGGTGATGACCTGGCCAGGCGTCGCCAAGCCGGCCTGCCCGACGCTCGTCGTCCACGGCGCCAAGGACCGCATGATCCCGATCTCCTGCGCCGAGCCGGACGTCGTCCTCGACGACGCCGGCCACGTCTTCACTCTGACGCACCCTGAAAAAACGGCCGAAGCGCTCGCTCATTTCCTGAGACGGATTTGCTAGTCTCTGCGCGTGAAACTCTACCTCTTGCGGCACGGGCATTCGCCGACGATCTCCGAGGCCGGCGTCCCGAGCGACGCCGCCCGGCCGCTGTCCGAACGGGGCCGCGAGGGCGTGCGCAAGACGGTGGGCGAGCTCTTGCGCCGCGGCGCCAAGCCGTCCTTGATCCTGCATAGCCCGCTCACGCGCGCCGTCCAGACCTCAGAGGAAGCCGAGCTCCTCATCAAGCCCGCGCGCGGACGCCGAGGGTTCGAGCCGCTTTCCAACGTGTTGTCTCCGCAGGAGCTTTCTGACCAGCTCGCGCCCGAGCTCTCCGCCGCCGGCGAGGTCCTGGCCGTCGGCCACCAGCCTCAGTTGGGCGAGCTCGCCGCGCTTTTGACCGGCCGTATCTTCGACCTGCCGCCCGGCGGATTGATCGCCTTGGAGTCCGCCGGAGCCGGCTGGGCCGCGGCCTGGACGCTCGATCCCCAGGGAATCCCCTAAGAAAGGGTTCTCCTGGCGGGCGCCCGACAAGTGAT